>CAYLNH010000006.1:45619-76009 GCA_964384625.1 uncultured Lentisphaerales bacterium | reverse complement strand
GCCACCAGATGTGGATCTTGATCATCGGGTAGGTGATCTCGGGCAGGTAGTCGACGTCCAATTGCGTGAAGCTGAACAAGCCGACCGCGAAGACCGCGACGGCGAGTACGGTGGCGGCTACCGGGCGTTTGAGGGTTGTGGCGGTAATCTTCATTTCGTGTTTCCCTCCTTGCCGGATGCTGCATCACCCGCGCCGGCCGTCGGCTTCTTGGCGCCGGTCTTCTTGCCGGCGATCCGTACCGCCGCACCGTCCCCCAATTTCCCGTGGCCGCGGACGGCGACGACGTCACCGGGTTCGACCCCCGCGAGAATCTGCACCAGCCGGCCGCTTTCAATGCCGATTTTTACATTGCGCTGTTCGACCTTTCCATCGACCACGACGAACACCACGGGCTTGCCCCGCTGATTCGTCAGCACGGCACTGTCCGGCACGACGGTTGCAGCTTCGGCCGATTCCGCCACCACCGCGACGCGTGCAAACATGCCCGGCGCGACATTCGCCTCAGCGGGGATCGCGGCTTCAACCAGCCGCGTACGAGTGGCGGTGTCCAACTCGGGATACACGCGCTCGACGCGGGAGTTAAATTCCTTCCCGGGCAATGCGTCAAAGCGCAGGGTTGCCGCCGTATTTTTGGCGATGGTCGCGGCGGCGCTTTCGGGAACCCCGAACTGCACGACCAGCGAACCCTTTTGCATTAAGCTGACCAGCGGCGCCTTGGCGGTGGCCAGGTCGCCGGGCCGGACATGCACTTCGGTCACCACGGCGTCGAACGGCGCCGTCAACGTGCATTCCGCCAGGATGGCCTTGGCCTTTGACACTTTGGCCTGTGCCTCCTTGACCAGGGCCTCCTGAACCGCGATCTCGGTCGCGGTCGGACCGGACTTGAGCATTTGCAGCTTGTCCTTCGCGGCCACAAGCTGGGTGCGGCACTTGACATAGGTCACCCGCGCTTTTTCGAGTGATTCGCCGGAGAGCGAACCGCTGGCAACCAGTTTTTCGATCCGCTTCAGGTCGTTCTGGGCGAATTCCCTGCATTCCTCGAGTTCCTTGACTGATTCGGCAGCCTGCGAAAGTTCCTCGGGGCGGGCGCCGGCCTTCAAATCCGCCAGCTTGGCGCGGGCAACCGCCAGCGCCGCCTCTGCGGTGCGCACATCTTCACGGTACAATGCTCGTTCGATGCCGACCAACTTCTCACCGCGTTTCACGGTATCGCCCTCGCGCCAGGGGCAGAAGGCGAGCGGTCCGTCAAGCGTAGCGCGAACGGTGACGGTGTTGGTGGCCGTGACGTTCCCGGTCAGTTCGAGCATCCGGGCAATGGCTTGTTGTTTCGCTTTCTCGGCCACGACCTGGGGTGTTTTTTTCTTGGCCTTCCACCGCGCCCCACCAGGCGCCGGGCTGGATGGCGGACGGACCGGGATTGATTCCTGAGCTCGTTTATCCGTTTTATCTGAATTGCCGCCACAACCGGCGACTACAAGCAGCAGCGCCATCGCAAGTACCGGGATTGCCGTCAAAAATAATTTTCGGGTTGTGATCATGTTATTCATCCCTTAATTTTCAGGTTGTCGTTTTCTGTGGGGCGATGTCTTCTCGCATCCAGAACCAATTCCAAATCTTTCCACCGCGAATCGCCAAACTGTCAAGGCTTGAGTACACCACCGGGATCACGACCATGGTCAGCACGGTGCCCAAGAGCAGGCCGCAGGCGGCGACAATGCCCAGGGGGCTCATGCGTTCGAGGCCAACGGCCATCTCGAAGATCAGGGGCGAAAGACCAACGATGGTGGACACGGTGGTCATCAGTACCGGGCGAAGGCGGAGGCGCACGGCTTCGGTGATCGCCTCGTCCCGCGGCACGCCGCGTTTGCGGGCGTCAATAATGAAGTCGAGCAGCAGGATGCTGTTATTGACGATGGTGCCGCCGAGCAGGATCATGCCCATCATGGCCGGCGTGCACATGGGCTTGTCGAAGAGCAGCAGTCCCCAGAATCCGCCCGCTACGGCCAGGGGGATCGCGGCCATGATCGTAAAGGGATGCAGAAACGATTTAAACATGGCGACCAAAAGGATGAATAGCAGCGCGATGCCGATGACCAGCGCCCGCCCCATTTCCCGCTGACCAGTCACCATGTCCACCGCTGTGCCGGCGATTTCCACGTGATAACCACGCGGGACGTCGAGCTTGGCGAGACGCTTCTTCACCATGCCGGTAACATGGCCGATGGTGTAGCCGCGATTGGTGCCGGTGATGTCAATAGTGGGAAGTAGATTCTCGCGGGTCACAAAGGGTTGCGTCCGGTGCGGCACAATCTCGGCCAGCGACCGTAGCGGTATTTGGCCGAGCGGGCTTTCGAGATATACGTCGCGAAGTTGGCCGGGAAACTCGATGTCCGCGCCACGATGCCGAACCATGACCGGGATATCCAATGCGCCCTGCAGCCGCATGGCGGTAGCGGGAACGCCCTTGACCGCCATGCGCAATTCCTCGGCAACACGCGGGGGAGATAGCCGATACAGTTCCGCAAGGTCGGGATCGATTATGATGCGACAGTCGCGCTTGTCGATGTGCCAGCTCTGGCGCACATCCACCAGGCCCGGCGTGCCGTCCAGAGCTAACAACGTTGTTGCCGCCAGTTCGTCGAGTACGCGCGGGTCGGGGCCGCTGATGATGATATCCAGTGGCGCACGGGTGGTCGAGAGCGGCGTGGCGCCATATTCCATGACCCGAAAACTGCGGAGACCGCGGATCTCGCGCAGGCGCTGCCGCCAGCGGTCCTGGATGGTCCAAATGTCGTCGTCGGGACGCTGCGTGCGATCGACCAGGACAACCTTGACTCGGCCGCTCTGCGCCGTCGCTCCGCCACCGCCGAAACTGGTCTGGCCGGGCTCGGAACCAACTGTCGCCGAGACCGAAACCACGCTGGGCTCGGCCTGCACCACGCTCTCGATCTCGGCAAGCACGGTCTCGACCCTAACGGGCGGAAAGTCGGCGGGCGTCTCGAATTCGATATTGACAATGCCGGTATCCATCGGCGGCATCAACTCTCCACCGATCAAGGGCTTGACTTTGCGCATGGTGACGCCGAGAAATACGACGGCCAGTATCAGCACCAGCCAGCGGTGCGCCAGGCCGAACCGCAACACTCGTAGATACCCCTTCCCCAGCAGCCCGACGCCTCGATCGGTGACGGTAAACAAGCGTTCAAACCAGTTGCGGCGGTGCTCGCCGTGCGCGAGCAGGCGGGAAGCCATCAGCGGTACTACGGACAATGCGGCCACCAGCGAAGCGATCAGTGTAGCGGAGATCATCAGATTCAGCGGGCGCATGGTCTGCTGGGTATAGCCGCCGGCAAACATTACCGGCACCAGTACGATCACGGTCGTCAACATGCCGGCCGTAACCGCCAGCCCGACCTCCCGCGCTCCGGCGGCGGCGGCCCGGCGCCCGTCCTTGTCGTCATCTTCGTGGTAATGGCGGTAGATATTTTCGAGGACGACAATGGATGCGTCGACCACCATTCCTACCGAAATGATCAGTCCGGAGAGGGTCACCATATTCAGGGTATAGGGACTGAACCAGAGCACGACCAGGCTGGCGAGGAAGGCCAGCGGGATACTGACCGAAACGATCACGGCCGCACGCATGTCGGCCAGGAACAGAAAGATGACGGCCACGGTCAGGATAATCGCCTGCAGAAGGGACACGCGCATGCCGCTGACGTTCAGGTCTATGATCGGCTGTTGGTCATCGGTTATGGCAAAGTCGATATCAGGATATTGGGCCTGGAGCCGGGGCAGGCGTTGTTTGATCGCGCGGATAGCCGCCACGGTGTCGCCGCCGTCCGGCCGGAGGACGTTGACGGCAATCGCGGGCGTGCCGTTGCCGTGGTAGATGCTGCGCTGTTCAGCTTCGCCCAGGTACACGTGGGCGATGTCCGCAATCCGCACGGTGCCACGTGCTTCGTAACGTATGGGGGTACGCCGGATATCTTCCAGCCCGCCGAATTCGCCCGCCACCTTCATCAGGTACTCGCGGTCAGAGGAATAGATCGTGCCTGCCGGGGCAGTGACATTGTGCCTGGCCAAGGCGCCGACCACATGGCTCAGGGATAGTTTGTGGGCACTCAGCCGCGACCGGTCGACGTCGATCCTGACCTCGGGCTGGTGACCGCCGAACACATCCACGTCAGCGACACCGGGCAGATTCAGCAGTTGGTCCTCGATCTGGTTTTCCGCGAGCAGTCGTATCTGGGACAGGTCCTTGGTGCTGCCGGGCTTGGGTGAAAGGGACAAGGTCAGCAATGGCCGAGTGGCATCCGAGATACGATAGATGCGCGGTTCCAGGATGGCCTCGGGCAATGCGGCGCGGATGCGCCCGACTGCGTTCTGCACGTCAAGTACCGCTTCCCCTAGGGGTTTGTCATAGCCGAACTCGGCGTTGATGGCCGAGACTTCGTCCCGGCTGGTACTGGTCACGCCGTTCAGGCCACCCAGCGTATTGAGTTCCTTTTCGATGACTTGAGTGATCTTGTCGGCGATGTCGTCGGAGTCGGCGCCGGGCCAGACCGTGACGACCAGCACCTGCGGCGGGGTGGTATCCGGGAACAAGTCCGTAGGCGTCCGGAAGAAGGCAAACAACCCCAGCGCCGCCACCAGCAGGCAACCCGCGACCACGGTGTACGGTGAGCGTATTGATGCACCGGACAGGTTCATGGACGAGCCTCCACGTTCATGCCGTCGGACAGCCGCGCCCAGCCCAGGAATGAGTTCACGACCACCGTTTCACCCGGCTCGACGCCCTCGACCGCAGCCTGCTCACACGCACGGCCCAGTACCTTCACCGGGCGGACGTGCAGTACACCATCATGCACTACAAAGACGCGGTCTGCCCCGCGAGCATTTTCGATCACGGCATCGACCGGCACCAGCGTTGCTTGTTCATTCCGCCGAAACACCACCGTCACGTCAACGTATTCACCCAGGCGTAACCCTTGAGTCGCCGTGCCGGCGAGCATGACTTCTGCCCGAACCATGCGCGCCCGGCTGAGCGAGGGATACAGGCGCGTTACCTTGGCTCTGCGGCGTTCGCCGTTGACGGCGAACGAGGCTGTCAATCCTTCCTTGAACGCGGGCAGGTCACTTTGCGGCACGTCGAAGGTGAGCTTCAACGAACTGCGGTCCTCGACGACCAATAATGTTTTTCCCGGCGCAGCCAGGTCGCCCGGATCAATTGCTTTGACCGTGACCACCCCGGCAAACGGGCTGGTGATGGTGCTGTAGCTCAAGGTTGTACGCAGTTCATCGGCTTTGCGTTGAAAAGCCCGGACCTGCTGTTCGAGCGCCACGGACTTCTGCCGGGCCGCCGTCAGTCTGCCGCGCGCTTCGTTGGCTTTTTCCGCAGTGGCCTCGGCCTGGGCGCGTGGAATGGTTTTCCCATCTGCCAACTTCTGGTCGCGCTCTTGTTCGCGGGTCCAGTAGGCCGCCGACTCTTTCAAGGTTGCCACGGACGCATCGTTAGCGGCCAGCTCGGCTTTGGCCTGGGCAATCTGAGCCTCCATGGCAGCCAGTCCATCCCGATATTGACGGCTGTCCAAGGTGACCAGCACGTCACCCTTGGCAACTGCCACGCCTTCCTGCACGTGCACGCGATCGACGGCCGCCGTGATGCGCGCCGCAACGGTTGCCATTCGCACGGGCTCGGTAACTGCCAGGTAGTCATGTCCTTCGTCCAGATCACCCCGATAGGCTTTCGCGACATCCACCGGTGCGGCCGCCAGCTCAAACGTCGGCGACTGCGACTGCGCCCGGCGTTTGCGAGCCAGCATGGCGCGGCCGGCGAGAGCGACCAGGGCCACGACAACGACCAGCGGTACAAACCGCAAAAGAATTTTGCTAACGCGTTTCATTCTTATTGTTCTCCGGTGGCCAGCTTAAGTTGAGCCAAGGCCGTTTCATGGTCTGCCAGCGCCCGGTAGTAGGTTGTTTGCGCTGCCAGTAAGGCCGATTGTGCGTCCAGCACATCGGTGATGGAGCCCTTGCCCAAATCGTATTTTTCGCGTTCAATGCGCAAGCTCTCCTTGGCCTGTTCCACCGCTTTTTCGGTTGCGGTGACGCGCTCGTTTGCCGAGGTGATGTTCAGGATTGCCGACTCGACTTCAAGTCGCACTCGCAGTTCAAGTTTTCGTAACCGCTCCTGAGCCGCAGCCAATTTGGCGCGTTGTTCGCGTACGTTCGCTTCAATCTGTTTGCCCTTGAACACCGGAATGTCGATGACAATCCCGATGCTGCCGCGCTCGTCGTCACGATCGGCACCGGCCGGCTGATCAGACGGGTCCGCGGCCCAGCGCCCGCCATAGGCTCCCTGCAGTGCGATCATCGGCCAGTGTGCGGCGCGAGCGGCATCAACGGACTTTGCCTGGGCCTCCAGCACAACGCGGGCCGCCAGGTAATCGGTGCGTTTGACCAGCGCCTGTTTGACCAATGCATCTGCCTTGCCCAAGGCGGGACTGCTCATTTTTAACTCGCCGGCGGGATCGAGCTCTTGCCGTGCTTCGACGCCCAGGAGATTGGCGAGAACCCGGCGTTGGATGGCGAGAACGTTACGCTCGCGTGCCAGGCGCTGATTGATGTCGGCGACGCGCACCTCCGTACGCAGTTGGTCCACTTTGGCCGCTTTCCTGGCGGCGATCAGGTCCGTAACCCGTTTCAGATGTTTCTGAAGTGCTTTTTTCGAGAATTCCAGTGATTCGATCACCCGGCGTTGGGCCAGAAGGCCATAGAACACACTGGCGACGTTGAACACCAGTTCCTCGCGCGTCCGTGTAAGCCGATTCTGCGCCGCCGCCTGCAGCAGTTCCGCGGCCCGGAGTTCACTGGCGATGCGTCCTCCCGTGAAGAGCGGCAGGCGCAACACCAGGTCGCCGGCGAAGATATTCTTGCTGAAGGTTCCCGATTCACCATTCTCCGACGCCGGCGCCAGTCGTTGTCCGTCGTCGTAACGGGTATAACCGCCGACGGCGTGAAGACTTGGCAGTCGCTGTCCACCCACCCTGTCGCGCCGAGCAACGGCGGCAGCCGTATCGTGTCGAGATGCTGCCACCTCTGGATTGTTGGCCAGGGCAACGCGGATCGCCTCATCCAATGTCAGCGGCCCTTGAACCGATTGTCTCACGGCCGGCATGTTGCCGTTGGCCTGCCTCTGCCCGTGACGCGCCATGCCGGCATATGGATCGGTCGGATGCAACAGTGCGCACCCCGAGCCAAGGACGGCCAGTGTAATCAGCACGCCCGTTATTTTGAAAAAGCGCAATACTATCTTCACGCCAGCCTCCCCTCTGCCTGCAACCACTTGATTTGCCCTCGCGAACAGCCAGTCTGCCAAGTCATAGTATTACTCCTTACAAACACCTCTCGGTGCCGGTCATGTGTTACTGCCTATTTGATTTGTCATCTTTGCGCGACATCGGCACCAGCAGCACAGGTGCTTCGGCATGGCGGGCCACGGTGTGGCTGACGCTGCCAAGAAAGATTTCCTCAACAAACCCGCGACCATGTGTACCCATGACGACCAACGTCGCTTGTCTCTGCCTGGCTTGTCCGAGGATTTCAGCTTTTGGAATGCCGGTGCAGATTTGAATATCGACATCGGTTGCCCCAATCTCTGCCAAGCGAGCTTGCATACGCGCAAGCCGTTCCCGGTCGATCTGATTGAACTCCTCCAAGCGCTCTTTAAGATGCGGGTCGATCTTTGTGCGGTCCTGAACATGCAGGACTGTGACTTTGCGGGCACCGCTTGCGACAAGGCCTTCTACATGAGAAAACGCATACTCCGCATGGTCGGAGAAGTCCGTCGCATACAGGATCTGGTCAAGGAAATTGCAATGTCCCGGCACACAGACCGGATCACCGCCTTCACCTTTTGCCAAACGCAGTACCAACACCGGCACCGGCGCATACTGAATGACCGTGGACGCAACTTCGCCGAGAAAAATCTCGCTCATGAGATTATGACCATGGGAACCGACTACCAGTAAGGAACAGTCTTCCTTGGCGGCCATGCGCGGGATTTCGATCTGAGGCAAACCGGGCACGGCACGCACCGTGACCGTAAAGCCATGGCCCTCGAGCGCCTTCTTCTGGTCAGTCAATTGCTGCTCGAACCAGTCGCGCATAAGCTCTGGAAATGCCTTTATATTCGGCAGGTCGAAGCAGTAGCACAAGACACATTCACGGGTGCCCAGCGCGCGTAGTCCTGCCAGACAATTTACCACCGTGAACGAGGCGGACGACAAATCGGTTGCGACAAGTGCTTTAGTGAACATGGCTCAAAACTCCTCTTGATTGGCGTTTACCCGGTGCTCCGGAACATGCGTGTTCCGCTCAAAAAAACGCGCCAAAGACCATCCCGCTGATCGTCGCCATGACGACCACCAGTGAGACGAAGACGACCGTCTTTTTCGTGCCCATGATGCTGCGGATGACAATCATGTTCGGCAGACTCAGCGCCGGCCCCGCCAGCAGCAGCGCCAGCGCCGGACCCTTGCCCATGCCCGCCCCGATCAAACCTTGCAGGATCGGCACTTCCGTCAGGGTCGCGAAGTACATGAACGCGCCGACCACCGAGGCGAAGAAGTTGGCCCAGAGCGAATTGCCGCCGACCAGACCGGCGACCCATTCTGACGGGATCAGACCTTCGTGCCCGACGCGCCCCAGCAGCAGGCCGGCTACCACCACGCCGCCGAGCAGCAAAGGCAGGATCTGCTTGGTGAACGTCCACGACGTGCCGAACCATTCCTGCATCTCGCCTTCGCTGGTACTGAGGATGACCGCCAGCCCGACGACGCCGGCACCGAAAGGCAGGAGGACCCACAAGCCCCCCGCCGGCACGGTCAATGCCAGGATGGTCGGGGCGACCGCCGCCGCCGCCAGCTTCCACCAGGGTACCCCGAACCAAAGGGTCAGGATGATGCCGAACAGGACCCCCAGCACGGCCGTAACATACCACTTGTACTCCCAAATCACCGTCCACACCCCGGGCAGCGGTGTGCGCGCGGCAATCTCGCTGGCCGGGATATCGATCTCAGTGTTCGGTGTTCGGTGTTCAGTGTTCAGTGTTCCGGCGGTGAGGTTTTCTGTGTCGCGTTCTGAGTTCTGAGTTCCGAGTTCCGAGTTGTCTGAATCCTGAACACTGAACACGGAACTCTCTCCCTCCAGCAATTTCACCCGATAGACGGCATCGTCCGCAGCCGGGTTTTCCGGGGCTTGCACGATGGCCGCCCGGAACGTCGTACCGTCCTTCAACTCAAATCGAAAGTCATTCGGCGCGCCCCAGTTCGAGAAGACCAGGATGCCGACCATGGCGGCAAAGTAGAGGATGTTCTGCCACAACGGCCGCGATACCTCCGGTTCCGGCATGCCCATCTGCGCGTTCGCCTTCGCCTCCTCTTCCTTGCGGAAAATCAGGTGCATGAGCAGCCCGATCACGACGCTGAATACAATCGCTCCCACCGCCCGGGCAATGCCCAGTTCCAGACCGAGAATCCGCGCCGTCAGAACAATCGCCAGCACGTTGATGGCAGGACCCGAATACAGAAACGCGCATGCCGGACCCAGACCGGCGCCCATCTTGTAGATGCCGCCGAACAAGGGCAGCACGGTGCAGGAGCACACCGCCAGAATCGTACCCGACACCGACGCCACACCATACGCCAGCACCTTGTTCGCTTTCGCCCCAAGGTACTTCATCACGGAGGCCTGGCTGACAAACACGCCGATTGCGCCCGCGATGAAGAAGGCCGGAATCAGGCACAGCAACACGTGCTCCCGGGCATACCACTTTACCAGGTGGAATGCCTCCAGCACCGCGTTGTTGAATCGTGCCGTGCCCACCGGCAGCCAGAAACACACGGCGAACACCGCCACGATGGCTGCCAGCTTCTTCCATTCCGACTTCCAGTCCATGGTCTTTTCCTTTGCGCTTGGCTAGTTGGCCTACAAACCAAATATGGCCCAAAAAGAGAGACTGAACCTCGCCTGCCTCACTGATGACGTCTCGAAATGGGGCAGGGAGAGGACGCCTTACCCTGCCTGACCCGAAATCTGCGCAGTGATGGCATGTTCAATCTTATTCTTGGCACTATAGCCAAGCAATGTGGCATGTCAACGTCCGTCGACTCAAAACATGGGAAAAAAGCTCCGGACGCCGCCCCTTAGCGCTGACTGGTTGCAGCAGAAACGCGCCTCACATTCTGGCCAACGTGCCCCCGAGAGTGAGTCTTGCCACGCACAGGTCATAGCACGACCGGTAGACCGGGCACGCCTGGCAGGCATCCCACTCTTTCTCGTCCACGGTCAGGCTGCGTGACTGAATGCCGATCCCTTGGCTCTTTACGACGGCTGTGAATGCCTTGCCTCGGCATGGTTGATTGTGCTCCAGACGGTCCAGGTCAGGGAACATGGTGCCGTAGCAGTCGGGCTTATCAGGCACTGGCGGTCTCCCCGTGCCGGAACCAGTGCTGCGTCCGCAGGCAGAATTTGACCAGCATCAGCATCACCGGGACTTCGATCAGAACACCGACAACCGTGGCCAGGGCTGCACCGGACGACAGGCCGAAAAGCATGGTGGCCGTGGCAATGGCAACCTCGAAGTGGTTGGAAGCTCCGATCATCGCGGCCGGGGCGGCGTCCTCGTAGGTCAGCTTGAGCCACTTGGCAAGCGCATACCCCAGGGCGAAGATCAGGCAGGTCTGGATGAACAGGGGAACGGCGATCCAGAGGATGGTCTGCGGCTGCGTGAGAATGATCTCGCCCTTGAAACTGAACAGCAGCACCAAGGTCACCAGCAGGGCGATGATCGAAACCGGAGTCAACACGTGCAGGAACTTCTCCTTGAACCAAGTCTCGCCTTTGGCGGCGATGATCCACTTGCGCGACAGGTAACCCGCCACCAGCGGCAGAGCCACGTAGATCGCGATGGACAGCAGCAGCGCCTGCCAGGGCACCGGCAGTTTCCCGACTCCCAGCAGGAACCCGCCAAGCACGCCGTACAGCACCAGCATCGTCAGCGAGTTGATGGCGACCATGACCAGGGTCAATCCGTCGTTGCCTCGCGAAAGGTAGCCCCAGACCAGCACCATGGCGGTGCAGGGCGCGATGCCCAGCAGAATGCAGCCTGCGAAGTAGCTGCGCCACAATGGGACCTGCAGCATCTTTACGCCATCCGCCAGGACCACGGTGCCAGCGCCGTGCTGCGCACCGACGGCCAAGTCGAGGCCGAACGGCATCTTCACCAGATCCATCGCCTCCGTGCCTATGAAGCCCCGGAACAGCACGCCCAGGAAGAGGAACGCGATGGCGTACATGGTGAACGGCTTGACGCACCAGTTCACGAACAGGGTCAGGAAGACAGGTTTCCCGCTCTTCCCGGCTTTGACCACGCTGGCGAAGTCGATCTTCACCATGATCGGGTACATCATGAAGAACAGGCAGATGGCAATGGGTATGGATACCACCGGGGCCTTGTTCACGTGGATCGCCATGCCGTCGAGCGTCCGGGCCAGGCCCGGCGCGAGCTTACCGAGGATGATTCCTCCGACGATGCAGAGGGCCACCCACACCGTCAGGTAGCGCTCGAAGATGCTCGTCATCTTCCTGTCATTGGTGTTGCAGAGGTTGTCCGTCATGATCGTCAGTTCCTTACCTGTGGACCGGATTTGCCCGATCGTGCTTTTACTTGCAGCATCCGCAGCCGGTCGGCTTGCGGGCCCTGATCTCCGCCGACCGCACATGTTCTTCCAGCCCGCTGCCCGGGAACCAATCCTTGATGAACTCCCGGCTCTCCTGCTTGACTTCGACGGCAATATCCACAAAGCCAATCTCGTGAAGCAGTGCTTCGACGTCCTCCGCCGGAATGGCCCCGGCGACACAGCCGCAGTAGGCATCGAGGTTGCGCGTAACGCCGTCCGGCAATTGCCCCAGCGCCACCACGTCCGAGATGGCCAGGCGACCGCCGGGCCGCAGGACGCGAAAGGCGTCCCGGTAGACCTGCGGCTTGTCCGGCGAGAGGTTGATCACGCAGTTCGAGAGGATCACGTCCACCGAGCCGTCCGCGACGGGCAGGTGCTCGATCTCGCCCAGCCGGAACTCGACATTGGCGTAGCCGCCTTTGTCGGCGTTCGCCCGGGCCTTGCTGATCATGTCGGGCGTCATATCGACGCCGATCACGTGCCCGGTGTCGCCCACCTGCCGGGCGGCGAGGAAACAGTCGAAGCCGCCGCCGCTGCCCAGATCCAGAACCGTTTCTCCGGACTTGAGCGCGGCGGTGGCTTGCGGATTCCCGCAGCCAAGCCCCATGTTGGCGCCTTCCGGGACTGCGGTGAGATCGTCGTCGGAATACCCAAGCTTGGCAGACGCATCGGGCTGACCCAGCGCGTCGGGAGCACAACAGCTCGTGCTTGATGAGCAGCACCCGCCGGCAGCGGTGGCGATCTCGGCGTAGCGTTCGCGCACCCGGTCGCGAAGTCCATCTGTTTCGTGCGTTTTAGCCATTGGGAATCTCCATGTTGATGGTGATGTCTTTCGGCAAAGCCAATCCCGCCGTGACCTGCATCAGTTTGAACAGGCCAACCGGAACGGCACAGCCAGCGCAGCATCCAGTCAGGCCGCCACGCGCCGTCGTCAGCAGCACGGGTCCGGTCCGGACATCGATTTCGCCATACGCGTCCAGAGCGCCGGCCTCCGCGAGGCGTTGCCCCAGCGCGACAATCTTCTGACAGTCGCTCTCCAGGTCGAAAGTCACATGCTGCGAATCGTCACTGAGAGCCGTCGCCCGGGTACGGAATCCGCAGACACCAGCGTCGATATCACAGGTTGGTTGCATCGTTACTCCTCTTGCTGTCGCTTTGCGCATCGCGGGCATCCTGCCCCGATTTTCCCAGAAGCTCGGGCAGCGTCTTTACGAACGCCCCGATTTCGTCGCGGACGCGCCGGTAGCAGTCCAGCCTGGCCTCCTCGGTCTCGGCTGATTCCGCCAGCTTCGGCGGATCATCGAAGCCGACATGGATCACCTTGGCACGGGCTGGGAACATCGGGCAGGTCTCGTGGGCATGGCCACAGACGGTCACCACCAGATCGAACTGCACGTCCAACAGATCATCCACCCGCTTCGAACGGTGTCCGGAGATATCCACGCCTGACTCCGCCATGACTTTGACGGCATTCGGGTTGAGGCCATGGGTCTCGATTCCGGCCGAGTACGCGTCAATACGGTCACCCCACATGGCCCGGGCCCATCCCTCTGCCATCTGGCTGCGACAGGAGTTCCCGGTACAGAGGAACAACACCTTCGGCTTGGCTTGGTTCATGCCCTATTCTCCATTTTTCGAGCAAGTTGCATTCTTCAAACGTTCGGCGTCCGCCACGACCGTCTCGTGGTCGTTCAGGCAATCGCGGAAACACTCCTGCAGACACTTCTCAAGACGTGTGCGCGGCTCGGCCAACCGGTAATACATCCACGTGCCATCCCGCCGCGTTTCCACAATCCGAGACGAGCGCAGCACCCGCAGATGCCGTGAGATCTTGAAGTCCGGCTCGTCGAGCGCCTCGGCCATGGCACAGACGCAGACCTCGCCGTGCATGGCCAGCAGCACCACCAGCCGCAGCCGGGTCGGATCGCTGAGTGCCTTGAACAGATCGACTTCTCCCTGCATGTCGGGCCTCCTGCTTATTTATGCGTACCTGCGCAATTACGCATAACATAATCACCAAAACACCTCCTTCAAGACCCATGCCGGCGATTCGTAAGCCCTGGTCTATTGCCCTGCGACTCCTGATGCGTCGTGATGGAAGCCGGTGGAAGGGCCAAGGGCCCGGAATCACCGTAGCCCAGGCCAGCGGCCTGGGTGGGTGATGGTTCAGTGGTGAAGCCTGAAGGGCTTCTTCAATCGAGAGGGCAGTAATCGAGGGCTTACGGCGGTTCTTTGGTCAGGAAATCCATGGCTATGCGTATTGCTTCTGTTCGCGGCTAAACTCACGATATGGTTCGGGCGTATTCAAGTTTTCTGTACCACGATGCATTTCTTTTTATGGAATCGATCGTTGCAGGCGTGCAATCAATGGCCGCCCGGCAATTTCGGGTATGCTGGGGTCAGAGCCCATCCGACCCGACTGCTGCTGCCGCCGTCAAGAAGAATGGTTCATCGATCAGGAGTCTTCATCGGAACCATTCGTTTCAGCGGATTTTTCTTCAGATTCCCTGGTGCCTTTATGGAATTCACTCCTGGCCTGTCCAAGACTGCGTGCAAACTTTGGTATTGCTGCGGCGCCGAAGAGCACCAGCACCACGCCACAGAGAATAAGGATTTCCGTTGTTCCGATCATCTAATTGTTCTCCTTTTGGGTATTGTTATGGAAACGTGAAATCATGGCTGGCGATTGGTGAGTGGTAGTTAAGCATGGAGCGTCAGCTCCTGGATCGGGCGCACCCAGGCGTAGATATCCGGCGGATACCCGAGTTCGGCCAGGCACTGGCGGGAACGGATGCCGGCGGCGCAGGCCAACACGAGGGGGCGCCCCTGGGCGAAGCGGGTTGGGATGTCCGTCCATTCAGCCCGAGGGACGTTTGGGAGTGCGAGCATCCAGTCGGGTGCGCCGACGCGTTCGGAGGGTTCGCGCAGGTCGATAACCGTACCCTTGCGAAGGAGGCGTTCTGCTTCGGCGCCGGGATAGAGGAGGTTGGGCGTGGGGCCGGGCCATGGCGTTTGGCCGCGGCAGGGACAGTCCTCGCGGGGGGACGGTCGCGGCAGGCGCCGGGTGGCGCCGCTGAGAACATCGACGTACAAGGTGGCATTGTCGAGCCGGTCGGGCAGGTCGAGGAGGAGCTTGAGCGTCTCGGTCGCCTGATGGATGCCGAGCAGCCCGGGAGTGACGCCGAGCACGCCGGCCTCGGCGCAATTGCCGACGCAGCCGGCGGCGGGGGGTGTGGGCCAGAGGCAGCGAAAGCAACCGGCGCTGCCGCGCGGATCAATGGTCTGGACCCAGCCGTCGAATTGATAGACGGCGGCCTGCACCAGCGGGATGCCGGCCTGCCAGGCGGCGTCGTGGATGGCGTATTTGCTTTCGAAGGAGTCGGTGCAATCGAGCACGACGTCCTGTTTGTGCAGCAGTCCGGGAAGATTGCGGGCGGTGGCGGCGTCGGCCACGGCGTGGAGGGCGATGCCGGGGTGGAAGGCGCGGAGGCGTTCGGCGGCGGCCTCGGCCTTGCTGTGCCCGAGGTCGGCGGCGGTGAAGAGTACCTGGCGGTGGAGGTTGCTCTCTTCGACGCGGTCGCCGTCACAGATGGTGAGCGTGCCGACCCCGGCGGCGGCGAGGTAGAGGAGGGCTGGGCAGCCGAGGCCGCCGGCGCCCACGACGAGGACACGCGAATCGGCCAGCCGACGTTGGCCGTCGGGGCCGAGTTCGGGCAGGCAAACCTGCCGGGCGTAGCGGGGGTTTTGGGCGGGATCGGTCGCCTGGCGGGTGCCGCCGGCAGTGGTGCTGCGCACCCAGTCGGCCTCGCCGGTGCGGTAGTGTTCTTTTTTCCAGATCGGGACTTCTTCTTTGAGCCGATCCATGATCCAGCGGCAGGCAAGGAAGGCTTCCTGGCGATGCTCGGCGACGACGCCTACCCAGACGGCGCGTTCGCCGATGCCAACGGGACCGACACGGTGTGCGGCGCGGGCGTCGAGCACGGCAAAGCGTTCGACGGCCCGGCGGAGGATGTCCTCGCCGGTCGCCACGGCCATGTCAGGGAACGCCTCATACTCCAGGCGTTCCACGCCGCGGCCGTCGTGGTGGTCCCGGGCCCAGCCCTCGAAGACGACGAGGGCGCCGGCGCGGGCGTTCTGCAGTTGCGCCGTCAAGGCCTCGGGTTCGAGCGGGGCGGTATCGATGGTGAAGGTCATCTCAGCCTCCGGCTACCGGTGGGATGAAGGTGATTTCGCCGTGCTCAGGGATGGGGTCCGTCCACGAGGCGTAGGCGGCGTCGACAGCGACGCGCACGTATTGTGGATCGAGGCTGAAGCCGTGGCGGTCCTGGAGTTGAGTATAGAGTTCGCCGAGGGTCGACAGTTCTGTCTCGATCGTCTCGCGGGTGCAGCCGGCCTGTTCGCGAAAGAGAGCGAAGTAGTTGAGCGTGATTGTCTTCAATGGGAATACCTCTGGTAGTCTTGCAGGGTATTGGCATTGTCGAGGGCCTGTGGATTGTGCGGGGTGAGCAAGGTCACCCGCGCGGCCTCCTTGATGAGCAGCTTGCGTGGGCAGCGGCGCCCCGCCGCCATCGCCTGTTGCCAGAGCGGGATGAAGGCCGGCTCGTAGATGGTGAACAGCGGTTCGGGCAGGCCGTCCTGCGCCCCGCGGAAGGCGGTGGCGTCGCCGGTGCGGCCGCGTAGCAACTGGTCGAGCGTCTGCGGGGTCAGGCACGGCAAATCACAGGCGGCCACCAGCCAGGCGACGTGCGGATGGGACGCGGCGGCGGCCAGCATGCCGCCAAGCGGGCCGGCGCCGGGGATGTCATCGTGGATGCGCGGGAAGACGCCGTCGTCGCCAAGGTCCTGGTCTTCACGGCAGGAGAAGAAAACCCGGTCGCAGCGTGCGGCCAGCAGCCGCGCGGTCCAGAGGGCCTGGGGGACGTCGTGGTATTCAAGGCGAGCCTTGTCCTGTCCCATGCGCCGGCTGTTGCCGCCGGCCAGGACCAGGCCGTAGAGAGGCGCGAGATTGCTCATGGACTGTGTACCTCGCGTTTACCGCCGCTTTTCTCCAGCAGCCGAACATGGCTGATGGAGATCTTCGGGCTGAGGGCCTTGCACATATCGATCACGGCGAGGGCGGCCATGGTCGCGCCGGTCAGGGCCTCCATTTCGACGCCGGTCTTGTAGGTGGTGGCGACGGTGCAGCTTACTCGCAGTCCGTCGGCGGTTTCCTCGTGGGCGAAGCGACAACTCTCCAGTGGCAAGGTGTGGCAGAAAGGGATCAGGTCGGCGGTGCGTTTGACCGCCTGTGTCCCGGCAATGACGGCGGTATGCCAGACCGGGCCCTTGGCACTCTGCCAGTCGTTGTCGCGCAAGCAGGCCAGCGCTTCGGCGGGGAAGACGACGAGGGCTTCGGCAACGGCTCGGCGATGGGTGACATCCTTGGCGTGTACGTCGACCATGCCGGGATCGCCGGCGTCATCGACATGCGTGAGTTTTGATGGAATTTCAGACATCAGAATGGTCTCCAGAGGTGAAGATTGACGGGCTCGTCGGCAGACGGCGGGCATTCGGCAAAGCCGTGGGTGCCGGCGAGTGCATGAAGGCTGCCGGACGTGGCGGCCGGCGCGGCCAGCCAGCCGCCGTCATTCGCGCGAAAGGGGACAAAATGGGTCAATTCGGTCAGTCGCGGTGGGAGCCGGCGGACCGCGCTCGGCAGTGCGGCCGGCGTGTCCCCGCCCCGCCAGCGGGCGAGAGCGGGGATGACGTAGCGGCGAGCACAGACCAGCGCTGAGTTGGGATTGCCCGGCAGCCCGAATACGAGTGTGGTTTCGCGCCGGCCGAACCAGAGGGGCTTACCCGGTTTCTGGGCGACCCGGTGAAAGAGACAGGTGACGCCGTGTGCGGTCAGCAGCGGGGGCACAAAATCGTAGTCCCCGCGGGAAACGCCGCCGGTGAGCAGCACCATGTCGGCCCTGTCGAGGGCCTCGCCGATGGCGTCCCGTAGAGCTTCGGGCTGGTCCGGCAGGTGGCGGTGGGTGAACTGCGTCTCGCCCCAGTTTTGCAGGAGGGTCGCCAAGGCAACGGCATGGCTGCCGCGGATCTGGGCGGGACCGGGGCGGCAGTCCGGCGGAACGACTTCGTCGCCGGTGGTCAGCAGGTGGATGCGCGGCGGTCGGTTGACGGTCAGCCGTACGGCACCTTCGGTGGCGGCGACTGCCAGCTCGGCGGCGCCCAGCAGGAGGCCGGGCGGCAGCACCTGGCGCCCCGCCGGGCCGTCGCTGGCGCGAGCATGAACGAAGCGCCCCGGCTCGAGGGTCGTACCGGCCGGCGGGACAATGCGCAGCCCCGCGTCGGTCTCTTCGAGCCATTCCCGCGGCGCCACGCAATCGCAGCCGGGGGGCAGCACGCCGCCGGTGGAGACAGCCACGACGCTCTCGGCGTCTGGTCGCGGCGGCGGCGAATGGCCGGCGGGGGCTCCCGGCAACAGCCGGTAGCGGCGCCGTGGCGACCAGTCCGCGGCGGCGAGGGCAACGCCGTCCATCATGACCCGGTCGAACGGCGGCGCCGGCGCATCGGCAAGGACTGCCTGGCGCAGGACGCGCCCGGCTGCCTGCACCAGGCCCACGACTTCGGTGTCGCCGGGGGCGACGGCGGCGGCAATCCGGTCTGCAGCTTCCGCGACGGTGATCATGGCAGGGGATCCTCCATCGCGAAACGCGTTTCGCCGAGGCGGAGTTTGCCATCGTCAAGGATGGCCGCGCGCAGACCGCCTTTGCCGACGAGGAAATCTTCGGCGCCCGGGCCGACGGCTTCATCCATCCAGAAACAGGGTTTGCAGGGCTCGAGTCCGCGGAAGCGAATGCCGTTGAGCGAGAACTCGCGCCCGACCAGGGAGGGCAGCCGCAGCCCGCGCAGGAAGATGTTGCGACGGACCTGCTCCGGCTGGACGGGACGCTGGTAGTGCCGGGACAAGGCCTCGATTACCTCGATCTCGAAGAAGGTGAGCTGTTTGGCGTGTCCGGCTTCGCGCCGGGCATAGCGGTCGCCCGCGATGCCGTGACCGGCAATCAGCCGCACCGTCTCCTGCCGCAGCGCGGGATGCGTGCCGGCAGGGCCGCCGTAGTGGCCGACGTAGTTGTGTTCCGGCGAGATGATGAGATGTTCCACGATAACAGTCATAGGCTTACCCAAAGAATGCGTGTTGAAACGAGTAGAATCAAAATGGCGGTGCCTTGACGTACGCGGCACGCCGGCAGTCGTATGGCGCCGAGGCGGCTGCCGATCTGGCCGCCGGCCAGGACGGCAAGCAGCAGCAGCGGCAGCGCCACCAGGGATTCCCCGGCGCCACCCTTCGCGAGTTGGCCGGCCAGCCCGGCGATGGAGTTCAGCAGGATGAACACCGAGGCGCAGGCCGCGCTCTCCCGCGGCTTGGCCCAGCGTTTGAGCATGAGGATGGGCGCCAGAAAGATGCCGCCGCCGATGCCGACAATACCGGAGAGGACCCCCAGCCCGATCCCGATCAACGCCGCCGTCAAAACCGGACAGGCCCGCGTCTGCTGATCTGCGGCCGGTCGACGCAGCAACAGCGCCAAGCCCGCGGCACCTAAACTCAGGCTGAGAAGGACAAAATAGGCCGCCGGGGGGATGGGCAAGGCGCCGCCGAGGAAGGCCGCCGGGATCGACGGCAGGACAAAGGGCCAAATGAGGCGCGGCTTCAACAGACCACGACGGCCAAAGATGATTGTGCCGCCGCCGGCTACCGACAGATTGCAGCCCAGGGAGAGAACGGGGATTGCGGCGACGGGGCAGCCGGAAAGAGCCAGCAGGGCGGTGTAAGACGAGCCGCCGCCGAAACCGACCGAGGCGTACAGCAGGGCAACGACGAAAAAGGCCGGCGCCAGCCACCAGATGGGGAGGTCCGCGATCATCCGCCCACCGCCTGCATGATGCGTTGATCGGCAAATCGTTGTTGGCGTGTCTTGACGGCAAGCGCCTGGCCGATGAGATGCTGCATGGGTTGCACATCCCCGGCTTCGACGGCCGCCACCGCGATGTCCAAAGCTGCCGCATCCGGCTGGGCTAGACAGCCCATTAACTGGCCGTCAGCGGTCAAGCGCAGCCGCCGGCAGTCTTCGCAGAAAGGTCTTGAGGCCGGCAGGATGAAGCCGCAGCGGGCGACACCGCCGTCCGGCAGCCGCGCCTCGAAGTCGCGACTGGTGGCGCCCGGCGCGTAGGGCAGGGGGGTAAAGCTCACTCCTTCCTGCTCCATCTGCTGCATCATGGCGGCGCCGGACAGGTAGTAGTGGTGAAAGTCAGCGGCTGCCGGGCCGATGGGCATCATCTCGAGGTAACGGATGGCGATGCCGCGGGCCGCAGCGAAGCGCAGCAGGGGCAGGAGTTCCTGATCGTTGAGCCCGCGCAAAATGACGGCGTTCAGCTTGACGGTATGGCCGGCGTCGATGGCGGCGTCGATGCCGGTGAAGACTCCGGCGGGGGCGGCACCGGTGACGGCGCGGTAGATTTTTTTGTCCACCGCGTCGAGGCTGATGTTGACGCGTCGCAGGCCGGCGTCGGCCAGTTTACGGGCGACGTCGGCGAGGCCGACGCCGTTGGTCGTCAAAGCCAGTTCCGGCATGCTGGAACTGGCGCAGGCGCGTACAAGTGGGAGGATATCCGGGTAGCGCAGGGGCTCCCCGCCGGTGAAGCGAATCCTGGTGACGTTGACGGCCGCGGCGACGGCCGCGAGTCGGCGCAGCCATTGGGGCCAGGGCGTCGGCGACATCGACCGCGCTTTCGCGCCGGCAGGACGACAGTAGCGACAGCGCAGACCGCAGGCAGTCGTAAGGCTCACCCGTAAGACAACGGGTGCAATGGCATTGCTCATGAGAACTCCTTTCCGAACGCGGGAGGCGGGGCCGTTTCCAGCCGTCACCCTATCGTCTGTCGCGCCCTGGGCAGAACCGGTAGGCGCGACAGATCGGAGTTTTTGATTATAGGTTTTACACCGGCACAAGTTTTACATGGGTGTCGTAGAAGCTGACGCTGCCGCCGACGGGGTCGATCATGCAGGTGTTTTTCAATACCGGATCGACCCACATGGCGGCGTTGGCATGGATGCCCCTGGCACGGCGCGGATCCCCCTTGATGAGGATGCCGTCGACTTCGAGATCGGCGGCGCCGGTGGCCCAATGGCCGTAGCCCAGGGAGAAGCTCATCACGCCGGGGCGCACCTGCTGCGTGATCTGCACCTTGCCGATCATCGCTTTGGTCTTGCCGTTGCCCAGGGGCCACTCGCCGGAGGTGTTGGTGGCGCTGACGACCTGGACCTTTTGTCCGTCGCCCAGGCCCAAACGTTTCGCGTCGATCGGATGCACCTGCACGGCGTTTTCCGGCTTCAGCGCGGACAGCCATGGGTTCGTGATGGTGCGGCTCTTCGTCTGTTCAATCGTGCGGTTGGTGATCATGGCCAGGCCGTAGCCTTTGCGATAGGCGTCGGGCTCGTTGCCGTGGTAGTCGCGCACGGGCATCCACGTCGCCAGTCCGGGGTGAGGCTTGCCGGTGCCGCTATGGATTTTGGCGGCGGTCTTCTCTTGGTAGAAGGAAAGCTGCTTGGCAAAGGGATGCGCGAGCATGTCCCCTTTGTACCCCTTCTCGTAATCCTCGAAGCGGCCGCCGCGGTTGAGTGCATAAACGACCTTCGGCCACATGGCCTCGCCGACGATCCGCCGCCAGCGGTTCGGGTCGAAAACGCTTTTGGGCAGGTGCCGGCGTGCCTTGGCAAAGATCTCCAGCTCGCGGGCGTCGGCATCGGGCAGATTCTGTGCGCCGTCCGGCTTTTCACCGAATGCCATGTTGCCCACGCAACGAAGCATAAACTCGTCCAGGTGCCGCAGGTGTTTGCCGGCGCCGAAGGCGTTTTCGCCGAAGCCGGGCAAACCGAGTTCCTCGGCGATGCCCAGCATCATGGTCTCGAAGCAGATCGGCTGGGTCTGGCCGAAGACCGTGCATTCCTCGGGGATCGGCGCAATGACCGGTTGCCGAATCGGGTTGGATTTCCAGGTCATGTTGGGATGGCTCTTCTGGAACTCCCAGCGCTCCAGATAGCTGGTGTCGGGGAAGATGTAGTCGGCGTACATGGATGTGGCGCCGACCACGATGTCGTTGGCGATGAACAAGGGTACCTTTTCCAGGTCGCAGAGGATCTGGATGTTGGTATGTCCCGCCGGCAGGGAATAGGTCGGCGCACCCATGTAGAGGAAGAGCGCCTTGCACGGGTACGGATAGGCGTCGCCCATGGACGGGATGATCTCCTCGTAAATGGCCGTGGCCAGCGGGTACCAGTTCCGCTTGGCCGGGTAGCCGTCGAAGATCGTGGTGTTCTCGTAGTCGGTGTTGTAGCGGATCGAGTTGACGCCGAACGCCGCGTTCTTGCCGGGCTGGTCCTTGAGATGGAACCAGTCGCCCTTGCCCATGATGTCCCACTTGCTGGCTTTGCACATGCCGCCCTTGTGGTCGAAGTTGCCCAGCAGCATATTGACGGTCATCCACGCCAGCACGTTGTAGAAGCCGTTGGTGTGTTGGGCGGGGCCGCGGTGGATATCGACCGCAGCCTGCTTGCCGTGGCTGGTCAGTTCACGGGCGACGTCGACGACGGACTCGGGCTTGACGTCGGCGATGGCGCACCACTCCGCGATGGTGTGCTGATGGCATTCTTCCTTGAGCAATTGCAGACCGGTCTTGACGCGGACGCCGTTGGGCAGGGTGGCGTCGACATAGAGATCGCCGCGCACCGGCGTCCCGGCGTCGTTCGGATCGAAGGCCGTGGGCTTGCCGTCGACCATGACCAGCAGTTCATTGCCTTTGGCGAGGCCGGCGTCTTTGGCGCGGACGAACTTGCCGGGTTGGCCGTCCTTGATCTCCACCAGCCACGTCGCGTTGGCCCAGCTCGACTCGCCGATCGCGTTAGCCGCAGCCCGGTTGGCGCAAGCAATAGAGTTGCGGTCGAAGCGATCGTGGTCGAGCATCCAGCGGATGATTGCCATGGCCAGGGCGGTGTCGGTCCCCGGCTTGAGCGGCAGCCAGCGCCAGGACTTGCCGGCGAGCTTGCTGAATCGCGGATCGGCGCAGGCCACCTTCACTTTGCCGGTGACCAGGTTGTTGGTCAGGCGGGGTGAGCGGTTGGGCGGGCCGTAGTTGGCCTCGAACAGGTTGGCGCCGACGAACAGGATGAAGCGGCTGTTCTCGGTGTCGGCCTGCCAGTAAAATTTCTTGCCGCCGCCGTATTTGCCGGTGGCGGTGTCGTACTGTTCGCTCATCGCCTTGCAGGTGAAGTACAGGGACCCCTGACAGACAGTGGTGTGACCGTGCAGATTGGTCGACCCCAGCCCGGCGGCAAAGCGCTTGTAGAACTCGCTGCGGCCCGCCTTGATACGGCCGTAGGCCATGACGATCTGGTTGTTTTTCGGGCCGAGATCCGGGTGATCCGGATCGATCAGTGTCTCAAGGTGCGCGGCGTGTTTCTGCTTGAACTGCTCGACCAGTCGCTTCTTCTGCTCTGGATCGTTCTCGGCCCAGATTGCTTCCACGTCGGCGGCCATGGCTTTGGATGCCTCGGGGTTGCGCAGGGCGATCATGTCGTTCAGACCCTCGACCGACCGATTTCTCTCGCCGGGCACATTCGCGAACAGCTTGCCGCCGGCACAGATCTCTTTGACCGCTTGCTCAAAGGGGATCGACACCCACTTGTTTTCGCCGCGCTTGCCCGCGCGCTTGAGCACCTTGCGCAGCCGATAAGGGTCGTAGGCCGTCTGCAAGCCAGACTGGCCCTTCGGGCAGATCGCGCCGTCGACGTCCGTGGCATTCTCAAGATGCACATCCTCGTCAAGATGCGGCACAAGCGTCCAGGGGTTGTACGGATTGCCGTCGATCTTGGTCAACACGCCGTTCTGCAGCTTACACTTGATGCCGCAACCGGTGTTGCATTGCAGACAGGTGCTGTGAATGATGTTCTCGGCCATGCCCAGGTCGTAGGGGGCATCCGGCCGCTTACTGTTCAGCAAGGCCGGGCCGTTGCCGACGTCGCCCGTCGCGTGGCTGGCCGGCACCAGGCCCAGCAGCGCGCCGCCGCCGGCCAGCCGGCCGCCATTGATTAGAAAATCGCGCCGTGATACCGGCTTCGGCTTCTGGCTGTTCGTCATCAGTTGACCTCTTCGCAATGAAATTTCCGGGTAAGATGTGTGTTCAGCCGTTGGCCGACATAGAACACGGCCATGCCGACGCTGAGCATGAAGAGGCCGACCAGGTACTCGTTCAGAGTGGCGTCGTAGAGATACTTGAGGCGGTCGTGCTGGAAGGCCTCCTGCAGCCCCTGCAACTCGGAAACGGCCTGGCCGGGGATCAGGACGTTCAGTCGGGCGCTGACGAAAGTGACGGCGATCAGAAACGCGCCGAAGACCCAGTAGCCGGGCCGCTTCGACGCCAGCAGGCAAAAGGCCAGGACGCCGCCGATGGCCAGATGGATGATCCAGAATACCCACCAGTACTTGCCCCAGAGCACCAGGTCGATGGCCGGCGAATGGCTGTTGGCGTTCCACAGGGCGAGCGAGAACTCAGCGAATTCCAGGCCGAAATAGACCACCATGCCGCCCAGGACGATCACCCGCAGTTTCGCGACGGCCGCGGCGCTCTCCGCGTCGTCTCCTTCGTCACGCAGCCACCACCGGAGACAGAGCAGCAGGGCGCCGCCGGCGGTCACCGCCGAGGTCAAAAACATCACCGGCAACAGCGGGCTGTGCCAGAAGGGCTTGGCGCCGACCACGCCGAAAAAGGCGCCGCTTTGACTCGGGAAGAGCACTGAAAAGACGATGCCCAGGCACAGCAGCGGCTTCAGCCATTGGCGATCGTCGCGGCGCAAGCTCAAGACAAACGCGAGCGCTGCGACGACCATGAAAATATTGTACATCCACGCATTGAAGGTCATCATGCTGGTGAACGCCGGACGCAGAAAGATGAAATGCGAGCGCTCCATATGGCCGAGGTCGAACCAAACTCCCATAAAGGCCGGGAGAATTGCCGCTGTACTCAGTATGATCAACATCCGCAGCGTCGACTTGCGCCGAAACCCGGGCAGGCCCAGGACATACCCGCCTGCGCCCAACACAAACACGCCGCCGGCGATGCCGACACCATGGAAATAGAGCGCCACCCACAGGCCCCACGGCACATAGGAACCGTAGCCCGCCGGCAAATGTCCCTGCGTCATACGTTGCAGGACGCCGATCGCGCCAAGAATCAGAGATGCCAGCCAGAGCGCCCACAGGAGCTTGCCCATCACTCGGGGCGGGGCGCCAAGCTGTGGAACGTTTTGATTGACGGGTGTTGCAGGAACAGACATGGTATTCTTCGTCTCCAATTTAGTCGATGTAGAAGACTTGCGGTTTGGTGCCGTGGTGCGGCAGCAGCGTATGCACGCCGTTCTTTGTGATCAGCTCCACCACCAGGCTGTCCGGATCATTGTGATCGCCAAAGTAGGTCGCCCGACCGATGCAGGTCGTTACGCACATGGGCAACTCCCCCTGCTCGAGCCGGTGTACACAGAAGTGGCACTTGCGGGCATTGCCGATCGGCGAGCTGTGGCCTTCACGCTGCCAATGCTTGGCCAATTCATGATTCGGTTGTGATTCGTAGGGTGGCGCCCCGCCCTCGATCGCCCGCTTTTCACCGTCGGGCGCCCCAACCGCGGCCTCGGCCCCGTAGCTCTCGCCGAAATCACTGGTTCGCGCGCCGTACGGGCAGGCCGTGAGGCAGTAGCGACAGCCGATGCACTTGTCGTAATCGACGATCACCACGCCGTCCGGCCGTTTCCACGTCGCATGAACCGGACAGACCTGTATGCACGACGGTTCGGCGCATTGCATGCAGGGACGCGGCGTGAACGCCAGTTTCACATTGGGGAATTCGCCGCTTTCCTCGGTGATCACCGGCCGGTACACGACCCCGGGCGGCAGCTTGTTCTCCGCCACACAGCCGATTGTGCAGGCATGGCAGCCCACGCATTTGCGCTGGTCAATGACCATGATCCAGTGACGCTCCTCCACCGGCTTGGCCATGGCCTGCTTCAGTTCCCGCTGCATGCGCAGCAGGACGTCCTCACCCGGTTCGGGCGGTATGTCATCCAGCACCTCGAGCACCCGCCGGGTGGACTCACCGATCGGATCAGCCGTCGTATCCAGGCGCCGGCCAAGTGTCACCCCGCTGATCGCCGCGCCGACGCCGGCGCCGGCAAGAGCAATCGCGCGCAAAGCCTCTTTTCGCGTCATTTCCATTCTGATACCTCGTTGAATGTGTCGCTATCGCCGGTTTTGCCGATAGCCGTCGTCATCGGGACGGCATCGGCATTGCCCGAGTTTTTCGGGATTCTGCCGCTCGAACTCGGCCACCTCCCGCACCGTGATGCGCTCCATCAGCGCCCGTATCCGCCGGCGCTCCTCCGACCAGAACGAATGCGTTGGACACGCGCGCTCGTCGGAGCACGATGCGAAACCCAGCAGACAAGCATTGCACCAGTCCGGTCCGTCGATGGCGTCGACGATTTCGGCAATCGACAGTTCGTCCGCCGGCCGCACCAGGCGGAAGCCGCCCCGGTAGCCCCGCTTGCTGTCAACCAACCCGGCCTGGCTCAACGCATACAGGATCTTGGAAAGATAGGGCAACCGGATACCGGTGCATGCGGCAATGTCCTTCGCCAGGATGTATTGCTCGCTCACCTGGTCCAGACAGGCCAGGGCAAGAATGGCGTAACCCGAGGTCTGCGATAGTGAAAGCATGGCGGCCAGATTCTCCATGAGATTGAATACAGAATCAAAGATGCGCCTTTCGGACAAGCGAGTCAAGTATTATTCATACATTTTCATCCGAAAAGCGGTCGGGGGACTGTTCCTGATCCCGGGAATGGTTCTGCCGAAGATCGCGACGTGTTTATACTTCAGATGACCGAATACGGCGAGAGTCATGAACAGATTACTGATGACCAGAAGCAGTGGTGTAAGCATGTGTTTTATCGTCAATTCAGTAAACCTCTGGCCGCAGCGTACGGCGGACGGCGGGCCAGCCTTCACGTAACTTGTTGTAGACCTTGGTGATGTCGCCCAGCGGTTTACTGATCAGCTTGAGGTTGACCAGGAACATGCCGATCTGGCCGGCGGAGACTTCGGCCGGAACAAGCTGCCAGACTCCGGTATACGACAGGATCAACACTGCGACCAGGCCAAGCCAGCCGGCGAGTTCGGCGATGATCTCGCTGCATTGTTTCCACATTTCGAAGCGGATACGGTGGCGGTAGAAACGTTCCTGTTCCATATGCAAGTCGCCACGCACCCCCGCGCCCACGGCCCGGCCGACGGCGCCGACGGCGACCAGCACGCGATGGCTGGCGCGCCCGATGAGGCCGCCGAAAAAGAGCGCCGTCAGGAACGGCGGCGTCGCTGCCACCAGCAGCGCCGGCAGCAGCTCGGGGCCGAGCGACAATTGCCAGATCAAAACCGACGGCAGGCCGACGAGTACCACCCATAGCTCTTTTTGGAACAGGTCCAGCGGCTTGCGGGCGTTCTCGCAGTCGTTGATGGCGCGTGCCGCCTGCTCGCCGGGGGCCAAGTCGGGGCGGCGATCGAACCAAACCCGCTGCAACGAGATAAACAAGCGGTCGTCGAGCATTCGGTTACTCATTTTTTCCCACATCGCCAGCAATCCGAGCCCGACAAACACACCGACCGCCAGCGGCGCGTAGCGCAGCAGCACATCGAGGCTGTAGGTTGCGTCGCCTTTTGTGAGCCGATTCAGCACATCGCGCGCCAGCCACGCCTTGACCGGTTCCAGTGCGGGTTTGACGATATTGGGCAGCACGGCCAATACCAGCAGCCAACGATGGCGGAGCATCACACCGATCAACTCCACCAGCAAGGCAACGTTGCCGTTCTTCTTGCTGTCGGCGGCTGACCGATGTGATGTTTGAATACGCATCTCCTAGAAACTGCCTTGGAGGCCAATGAGAAAGTAACGGCCGGTCTCCTCAGACTCGAATTCCGTTTCCCCATTGAGGGCTGTCTTATGCTTCTCTTTCTCGCCGTCCAACACATTCTGAACTTCGAGAAACAGAGATGCGTTTTTGCTGACCTTCTGACGGATGCCGATGTCCAGGCCGACGGGGATTTCTTCGACCTCGGATGAGCCGTCGGGGTTTTTGTCTTTCAGTTTATCCATAAATTTTGAGGCGACGGTGAAGGTGGTGCCGGTGGCGGCCAGTTCGTAGTCGATGCCGACATTCGCAATCCAATCCGGCTGTTTGCGGAGTCGCCGGGTTTGTCCGCTTTGGTCCTCGATTTCCGAGTCATGCAGGCTCTGGTTGGCCCACAGCGTCAGTCCACGCAGATCGGATGCAAGCATCTCGAAATCCAGCCTTTGTTCGAATTCGACCCCACGCAACCAGCCGTCGCCGACATTTTCGACCTGGTACAGGTCTTTGCCGCCAAAGTCGGTTCCGGTGTCGACCTCTTCGATGACGCCTTTCAAATCTTTGTGGGAAAGACTGATGCCCAGCAGCAGATCATCGTTCCGCCAGGTGGCGCCGAGGTCGAAGTTCCAGGAGCGTGCCGGTTCAAGATTCGGGTTTCCCTGAACAAAGCGGTCACCCTTGTCCTCGTTCCACGGCGCCAGTTCGTCGAATTTCGGACGGTTCACGCTGCGGGATGCGGCGGCGTGAAAGGCAAGCTGCTCGGATTGCCGGTACAGCGCATGCATCGACGGGTTGAGGTCGCGAAGCGTTTCCTCCCCGCTAGTGCCGTCGCCGGCCTCCGAGCTGCGTTCGACATGTTCGAAGCGCAGTCCCGGTGTCAGGGTGAATCGCTCGGTAAGGAAGAGCGAATCCTGCACGAACAATGCCAGGTAATCCTCTTCCATCTCATAATTGTCTTTCGGCTTGGTTTTGTCTTTGGTTGTCCCGTCGGGTTTGATCTCGGTCTTGGTTTTGTTGCGGTAACGCTCGCGCAGCCGATAGGCATAGCCCAGCTTCAACTCCTGCGGGATGCCGAGCTCCAGCGGCACCGTCAACTTTTGGCGGATCTGCCAATACTCGTCCTCTTTGTCTTCGTCCTCCACCTCGCTCTTGTCCAGAACACCGCCCTTGAACATCGTCTTGTTTTTGGCTTTGTCCTCGGTGGTTGCATAGTAGTCCAAGGCGGTTTCGAGCATCCAGGCGTTGCCGAATACATGCTTGTTCTCAAGTGTCGCGCCATAGGTGTCCTGCTGTTTGATTTCGTCTTCCAGTTCCAGGTCGTCCGGCTTGCCGGGCTTGGTTTTGCGCTTGGTTTTGTGCTTCTTCTCTTCGAGGGTCAGAAACATCGGCCGGAAATGAAACTCGCTGCCGTCGCCGTAGAACCAGGCGAAATCCCCCATCATGTTGAAGGAATCGGTGGGTTTGTGCTCATCCTCGAACTCGGATTCTTTGAGAGACCCGTCCGCCTTGTATTTGTGTTTGGACTTCTCCTTTTCGATTGAGAACCGCTGGTAGTCCAGGAACAGATTGTACCCGAAGCTTTCATTGATCCGGTCGCCGAGGCCGAGGCTCAACTGGCCGCCCTCGTCCCCGAACCCGGGACGATCCAGCCCATCAATGCCGCCCAGGGCCCCCCGCAGATCAAGGCGAAACTCCCGGGGGATCTCCCGGGGCTCAGCCAGCACCTTTCCGGCAATGCCGTCGCTTTCGTATTCCGCCGTTGGATTCCGCAAGATCTTGATCTTGCCGAATGCCAGTGGCGACAGGCGGTTAACCTGAAATTCACGCTTTTCCCCGCCGCCGGGAAGCTGAACCCCGCCCAGCTCAAACCGTGTGAACTCCTTGTCCATGCCGCGCAGGCGGATGTCCTTGTTTTCTCCCGGCGCACCGCCCATGAAGACACCGGGAAGACGGTCGATGACATCGCCCAGCCGGTCGGCATTGGCGCGCTTTTTGAATTCCTGGCGCGTTACCCCGGTCATCGGCGCGACGCTTTCCATGCGCTCCCTTTCGACCGCTGATCGACCGCCGCCGGGTTCCGCTTTGGCGCGAATCTCGATGACGTCCGCAGCTGTATTTCTATTCTTCTTCTGGGTCTTGGTGTCGGCTTCCTCCTGAGCAGAAGCCGATCCCGACATAAAAAGGAGCAGGCAAATGGCTGCGTTCAACGTGGCCATCCGGTTTCTGATGAGTGTGCGGTTGATCATTATAATTCTCCTTGCGCGGGATCGTTGTCTGCGGGTTCCAGTCCATCTTGTGCGATGTCTTGTTCATCTGCCGCCTTCGAATCGGCCGGACCGTCTTCCTCGCTTTCCGGCGTTAACCATCGCAGTTTGATGGACAACCTGCCGCCGTGGTGGTCTGCCTTTGTCTTGAGTTTGAGGGATACCGTTTCGGGAACGGAAATGATCGTCGGCTCTTCGTCGCCATCTTCTGTTAATGCAAGGTTGCCGGTGCGCAGCCCGGAAATAACGTCCTCCAACACCGCAACCGCGTCGTCTAGAGACACCTGTTCCTCGTGTTTCTTGTGCTCGTGTTTCTTGTGCTCGTGTTTCTTGTGCTCGTGTTTCTTGTGCTCGTGTTTCTTGTGCTCGTGTTTCTTGTGCTCGTGTTTC
>CAYLNH010000006.1:44900-45519 GCA_964384625.1 uncultured Lentisphaerales bacterium | reverse complement strand
CTCGTGTTTCTTGTGCTCGTGTTTCTTGTGCTCGTGTTTCTTGTGCTCGTGTTTCATCAGGCTGCCTCTTTTTTGGGGTTTTGGGTTCTGTTTTGTCACTCGATTTATTCAAGTTCATACCGAAAACTGACGGTCATATCGAATGGGCTGACCGGTGGCGTCGGCAAGTCGGGGATCGCTTTGACCAATTGTATCGCCGCATTGTCCAGGAGTTGTGTGCCGCTGCTCGTTACCAGCTTGACCTGGCCGGTGCGACCGTGAGCGTCGATCAGAAATTGCAGGGTTACCGTCCCCTCGCGTCGCAGGCGGCGGGCACGATAGGGATAAGTTTTGGCTTCACTCAAACGCATCTTGACGAGGGCGCGATAGTCGAGCATATCACCTTTTGAGCCCGACTGTTTCGGTTGGTCTGAATCCCATGGTGCAGCGGCCGACGTTGCCTGCAAGGGTTCCGGTTTTGGTTGTGATTGGTGCCTGGATTTGACTGTGCGCTTAGGGGTGGGAGCGGCTGCCGGTTCAGGCACTGGCGTTGGCACGGGCACCGGTTGCGGCTCAGGTGCCGGTTGCGGCACGGGCACCGGTTGCGGCACGGGCACCGGTTGCGGCACGGGCACCGGTT
>CAYLNH010000006.1:23549-44800 GCA_964384625.1 uncultured Lentisphaerales bacterium | reverse complement strand
GCGGCTCAGGTGCCGGTTGCGGCTCAGGTGCCGGTTGCGGCTCAGGTGCCGGTTGCGGCTCAGGTGCCGGTTGTGGGTCAGGCGCCGGTTGCGAACCACGTGTCTTTAAAGAAGCCAGGTTCACCCTAACCACATCCACGTCACGATGACCTTCAACGGGAGTCGGGCGCCATTGAGCAAGCCCCACATAGACCACGCCATGCACCAGCAGCGAGCAGACAAGTCCGATTGCAAAAATAAATTTATCTACGTGCATCAGCGGGATTCCTCGGTTGCGATATCCAGATTTGTCACACCGGCAGACCGGAGCACCTCCAGCAGGTCTACCATGCGTGCCACTGCGAGGCCCCTGTGTATTTCAATGCGTACTCGCAAATCGGCGTTGTCTGCCAGGCGAGCGCGAACCGTGCTTGACAAACTATCCCACTCCGCCTCGTCTCCGTCGACGCGCAGAACGCCGTGTCGATCCACACTGATGGCCAGCGCCTTGGGCGTCTCCGATGACGGCGCACCGCCCTCCGGCAGGGTCAGATCCAACGCCGAAGGCACAGCAAAGCTGCTGGTGAGCATGTAGAAAACCAACAGCAGAAAGACGATGTCGATTAATGGCGCCATGTCGAGCTCCATGTCGCGTCGGCGAATGCGGTCCAAAGGGATGCTCATCGTCGCTCCTTCCCGGGTTCATGCCCCTGATCGTTGGCTTCCATCACGCATGCGGCATCACGCAAATCGTGCGCAAGCCGATTCGCCTCTGCGTCCAGCGCGTACACCACAGCCCGGCTTGGGATAGCGACCGCCAGCCCCATCGCCGTAGTCAGTAACGCCTGCCAGATGCCGCCGGCCAAAACCGCGGGGTCCGGACGACCGCCGGCGGTCTCCAATTGTGAGAATGCCAGGATCATGCCGAGAACTGTGCCGAGAAGACCGATCAACGGGCTTAGCTGTGCGATCCCGGCAAGCGCACCTGTTCCCCATTCAACTCGATGCATCTGACGATGAAACTCGGCGTGAATGCGTTCGTCGCGACGAGCCGCAGAGGCAGTGTCGAGTTCCGCCGCAAGTACTGCGGCACGTAAGCAGGCGACCGGATGCTGCGTCCAGGCCGATCCACGCCAGCGCCAATAGATTATCTGCAACGCCTTGCCGCTGGCGAGAGCCGCAGCGACAAAGGATATCCCGATCAGAATCCAGCCCACCGGGCCGGCCTGAGCCGTCAGTTCAGCAATTGTCATGATCAAATCCTTCCACCGAAAAGCTCGCATCAAATGTTAGGCGAGTCTAACTTGCTATGTAAAAAACAGTGCCAATTCACTGTGTTAGATGAGACTAACTCCTGGGGTAAAAAAATTCAGCGGACTGTTATCCGCGCGGCGCCGGCAGCGACGCCGATTGTTTCTTGCATTCCGACGGATCGTCGCATTCCGAACAGAAACTCTGCCGACCCGCCTGCCAGACACAGGCGTGCACCGGACAGCTCAGGACAAAATCCAGATGGGTCGCAATTCGTTTTACCACTTCCGGGTCCATGACGTGCTCCATACGGCACGCATTGGCGTCGGCAACGGCTTCACTCAGTCCCAACATGTCCCGCATATACCGTTTCAAAACCTGGTGACGATCAAACAGGGATTGCGCCAGCTTTTCGCCGCGTGTTGTCAAGGTGACCGGACCGTAGCGCTCATAGTGGACCAATCCCTGAGTGGCAAGCGTTTGTATGGCGGACGTCACCGAGGCCATGCGGACATTCAGGGACTCAGCGATCTCTTTCGTGTGCGCATGTCCTTCGTCAGCGCTGCATACCAATACCGCTTCCAGGTAGTCCTCCATATTCGCGCTCAAATTTGTCATGGCTCCAGATGCTCTCTTTTACGTTGCCGACAGCAAAGCGTGTTAGATGCGCCTAACTTATCCGCTCCTGATATCTTGTCAACCCGCACTCTACAAAAAAAACGGTCCAAGCCGGCAAACAAGCGGGCCGAATCAGCCTCCCCGGCTCCTTCGGCATGCAAAGCATGGCGGACGTGACGAATACGTGCTGTCGTACGGGCTCTTGGTTGACATGTTGCAAACGCCCACTATAGTATGCGGTTTTTTGAATATTCGAGAACTTTTATCTTGTGGAGGACGAGCGATGGATGCCATTGATTTTAGCACCGGCGCGCAACTGCTGAAGACTTTGGGGCACCCAGTCCGTCTGGCCTTACTGGAGAAATTGGTCGGCGGTCCGAAATGTGTCAGCGACATTCAGGAGCTGTTGGATGTTCGGCAGGCGAATGTCTCGCAGCACCTGGCCATTCTCCGGCGGGTGCAGCTGGTGACGTGTCACGAACACGGCAATGTGCGCTGTTACTACCTCCTCCGTCCCGGGCTGGTGCGTGACCTGTTGCGTTTGCTCGGCCGTGATTATCCGGTTATCGAGCAGACGCCGGCCGCGGTCCGTCGTGCTGCGGGAGAACGTCTGCGACGGGAAGGCACGGAGTTGCGCCGAAACATGGCTTGCGATTCAACCTGCACAGATCCGGCCAAAGGTGAGCAATCATGATTCCGCTGTTGGCGCACAAATACCCTGACCGTCCTTCCGTTTTTACCGTTGACGGGCTTCTCCGGGAAGCACGGCGACAGAAAGCGATACCGGCTGGGGCAGTCCCCGAGGTTTGTCTTTTGGATCCGGACGGCGATCTCTCGCGCGAGCTGAAAAAGGCTGGAGCCCGCCTGAATCCACACTGGGCCTGCTACCATACCGAGATGCAGGAACTCGCCACGCCAACGGCAACCGTTGGCGTCATCGGCTGTGCGGTCGGGGCGCCGTTCGCCGTGCTGGTCGCCGAGGAGCTGTTTACTTCGGGCTGCCGGTTGCTGGTCAGCATCACCTCCGCCGGACAGCTTGTTCCTGCCGGGGAGCCACCCTATTTCGTGCTGATCGACCGCGCCTTGCGCGACGAAGGGACCAGCCACCATTATCTGCCGCCAACTCCGTATGCGCATGCTTCGCCGCAGATGCTGGCCTCGTGTGATGACCTGACCACCGGCGAACCGCCGGTCATCCGGGGCGGCTCGTGGACGACCGATGCGCCGTTCCGGGAAACCGAGGACGCGATAGCGTTCGCCCGCGCGGAGGGACTGCTGGCAGTCGAGATGGAAGCGGCTGCACTCTACGCCCTCGCCGAAGCGAAGGCATATCCAATCATTTGCTTCGCCCACGTCACCAACCGCATGGCCACCGTCGAGAACGATTTCGAGAAGGGTGAGGCTAATGGCAACAAGGCGCTGGTCGATCTGCTCGGACGCGTCATCCAGACATGGAGGAAACAACCATAAAGACGCGCGAGAGCGGCATGCCCGAGAAACCCATCTCGGATCTACAGCATCGGAAGAAAACAAAAAACCAAGGAGCGAAAAACCATGACGAAAACCTCTTCCACATTGACGACGCCCGGGCTATCCACACGCTGCGTTCATGCCGGCGAGAAGCTGGACGCGCAAGGCGGCATTCACATTCCGCTGTATAACCATTCCACGTTCGGCTTCGAAAGTACGGCCGCGTTGCTGGACGTGGTCGAGGGGCGTGTCGAGGGCAATCTGTATACACGGTACGGCTTGAACCCCACTATTCGGGCGGTTGAACGGAAGCTGGCCGACCTCGAGAACGGCGAACTGGCCTTTGTTTTTAGTTCCGGTATGGCGGCCGAGGCCGCCACATTCATGACGCAATGCCGGGCCGGCGATCATATGATCTGCATTGGCGATGTCTATGGCGGAACCTATGAGTTGATGAGCGAGAATCTGCCGAGCCTCGGCATTGAGACGACCTTTCTATTGGGTAGCGAGATCGACACTCTGGGAGACCATCTGCGTGATACAACACGCATCGTCTTCTTCGAAACACCAACCAATCCGAATATGGAAGTCTTCGATATTGCCGCCATTGCCAAACAGGCGAAGGTCGCAGGCGCGTTGACCGTGGTGGACAACACATTTGCGTCTCCGGTGAATCAGAACCCGTTGGAACTCGGAGCAGATCTGGTCATTCACAGCACCACCAAATATCTGGGCGGACACAGCGATTTGACTGGCGGTGTCGTCATCGGTCCGGCGGCTCTTGTGCAGCCGATCTGGGTGTGGCGCAAGAATCTGGGGCAGATGATGGCACCGGAAGTGGCGTTTCTGCTGGCTCGTAGCCTGCGGACGCTGGCGGTGCGCGTGAATGTCCAGAACCGGACTGCGCAAACGGTGGCGGAATTTCTGTATCAGCATCCGCGCGTCAAGCGCGTCAACTACCCGGGATTGCCCGCTTTCGCGGGCCACGCCATCGCCTGCAGGCAGATGAAAGGCTTTGGTGGAATGGTCAGTTTTGTTTTCGACGGCGATGCCGACGAGACCGCCGCGGTGGTTGACCGTTTACGCGTATTCACGATCGCAGCCAGCCTTGGCGGAGTCGAGAGCCTGGTCACCCAACCGATCACCACGACGCATCATGGCATGACGCCCGAGGAACGCGCCCGCCGCGGGATCGAGGATGGTATGATCCGTCTCTCCTGCGGCCTTGAGGAGGCGGCGGATCTGGTGGCCGATTTAGAACAGGCGATGCATTGATAGAACGGCAACAATACGGAGGCAAACAGATGAACGAGAGTATGAAACATCGGGATCATCCCATCTATCTCGACTACAACGCCAGTACGCCGATCGCGCCGGAAGTGGCCGATGCCATCCGCCCGTTCCTGGTCGATCATTATGGGAATCCGTCCAGCCCTCACTGGGCGGGGCGTCCCGCCAAGGAGGCCGTCGAACGCGCCCGCGGGCAAGTGGCCGGACTGCTGGGATGCGAACCGGCCGAGGTCATCTTCACGAGCGGCGGCACGGAAGCGAATAACCATGCGATCAAGGGCACCTTTTTCGCGTTGCGAGAGAAAGGAAATCACATCGTCACATCGTCCATTGAACACCCCGCCGTGCGCAACCCCTGCCGTTTTCTCGAGACGCTTGGCGCGGAGGTGACTTACCTGCCCGTCGACAGCACGGGCAGGGTGGACCCGGACGATGTTCGCGGCGCGATCACGGATCGAACAATCCTTGTCACGATCATGCATGCGAACAACGAAGTCGGCACGATTCAAGCCATCGAGGACATTGCCCGGTTCACCCGCGAACGCGGCCTCCTCCTGCACACGGATGCGGCGCAATCGGTCGGCAAGATTCCCGTCAGGGTGAACGATCTGGGCGTCGACCTGCTGTCGGTTGCCGGCCACAAGGTCTATGCGCCGAAGGGCGTGGGCGCGCTTTTTGTCCGTAAAGATGTACGGATCGAACCGTTCATGCATGGCGCGGGCCATGAATCGGGGCGTCGGGCCGGAACGGAGAACGTGCTTCTTGACGTCGCGCTCGGCAAGGCCTGCGAAGTTGCCGCCCGCGGACTCGCCAAACATGCGCAACATCTTCTTGCCATGCGGGACGAGCTGCACAGACAACTACGCGAGCGCCTCGGCGAGACCCGGCTGAATGGACATCCCGAGCGACGACTCCCGAACACGCTCAGCATCGCGATCAAGAATCTGGCGGCGAACGAACTGCTGGACGCGATCCGCGACCGGGTCGCGGCATCGGCCGGCTCGGCCTGCCACGCCGGGCAGGTAACGATATCCGGCGTGCTCGCCGCCATGGGCGTCCCAACCGAATGGGCGCGCGGGACCTTGCGTCTCTCGACGGGTCGTATGACGACGGAAAAGGACATCGCCTCGGCGGTGGAGGTCATCGTCGAAACGGCGGAAAGGCTGCGACATGGGTGAGATGCTCAAGGGTCTGCTTGCCAACCCAGAGGGCTTCGATTCGGAAACCACCGCGGAAGTTATCCGCTTCCGTGGATATGCGAAACGTTCGTGCACGGAAGCACAGAGCGACCTCTATGTCGCGGTGAACCAGCACTACATAGACCAAGACACGTTTAACCGTCTGTACACGGTTGCGGACGAGGCACGCGGGGAACTCACAACTCACGACGCAGAACTCAAGGAACTCCCCCATGAATCTTGGCATGATTATCACCCAGACCGATCCCGAAACCGTGTTCAACGCGCTGCGCCTGGCACAGTACAGCCTGCAACAGGACGACGAGGTGCGCATTCTCCTGTCGGGCCGGGGCGTCGATATCGACCAGATTGAGGACGCCACCTTCGACGTGAAGAAACAGGCACAACAGGTGCTTGACGCGGGCGGTGAGGCCCTCGCCTGCGGGACCTGCCTGAAGCTGCGCAGTTCCGAGGGCTCGGAGATCTGCCCGCTGTCCACGCTCAAGGACCACTACGAGGTCGTCCGCGATTCGGATCGGCTGATCACGGTCTGATCGACCGGAGTGCGCCATGACCGCTCCTTTTGACGCCCTCGCCAACGACTACGATGCCTGGTACGACGAGCCCGTGGGGCGTGTCATCCTGGCGGCGGAACTGGACTGTCTTCGACGGCTCGTCGGCACCTGTCATGGGCGTTGGCTCGAAGTCGGTGTGGGCAGCGGCCGCTTCGCCGCCGGTCTGGGAATCGGTGAGGGCATAGACCCAGCCGCGAGCATGCTGCAGATCGCGACCCGGCGCGGAGTCCGCACGCATCTTGGGACGGCGGACAATCTGCCGTTCGCGGATGGCAGCTTTGACGGTGTTCTGCTGGCCTTGACTCTGTGCTTCATCGAGGATCCAGCGGCGGCGCTTCGGGAATGCCGTCGGGTGCTGACAGTAAATGGCGTACTCCTTGTCGGCATCGTACCCGCCGACAGTCCGTGGGGGCGGCTCTACGCACGCAAGAAGGCCGAGGGCCATCGCATCTACGCCTCGGCCACCTTCCGCACCATCCAGCAGACGGTCGATCTGGTTGAAGCCGTTGGTTTCCGTCTGCGGAAAGCAGCCAGCACGCTCTTGTGGGACGACCCGGACGAGCAAGTCGAGTCGCCGCCGCGCGTCGAGGACGTTGCTGACCCTCGGGGGGGGGGGGGGGGATTCGTTGCGTTGGCGTTTGCCGTTCAGGCGACTGCCGAAAGCTGACTTCTGGCATTTTCCATTGCCCCCGGGAACACCCACAGGCGCGTCGTAAGGAGTGGTGTTGTCTGCTTTTCCCAGGTCCCACCGCAACCCAGCCGACGCGGGCCCGACTGACTGCTTCCTGCCCGTTTCCCGTTCCCACCCGTTCGGCAACGCCGAAATGCGATGGGACGGGGTTTTGGCGTTTTTCCGGTCGAATACGCCATAGAGAATGGTGAACAGCATTACGGGCAGCGCGCCGGGCTCGTGCTTGGCGGCGTCCGCCATCGGGATGATGTGGGGGCGTCAGAAGCCAGCGTTAACCAGACGGCGGGTGGGGATGGGCGGAACGGGGCGAACCGCTGATTCTTGGGGGGAGAGAGCCGAGAATAGAGTTTTCCGGGCCGTAGAATCGGAGAGTCGACTGAGAGTTCGGGCGAAAGACGGCGGTTCCAGGCGGGGGTACGCGTTGGACGGGCAAGCGGATAGAGGGTCGAGGCGGTCACCGTTCGCCGCCTGCATCTCGCCGCCCGAGTCGCAAATCCCTTTGACTGAGCGGGATTTGCGTTCCCGGAAACGAAACAGCCCCCGCGAACGGGGGCCGTAAAGGAAAAGGCCCCGATGATTCGGGGCCGAAAAGAAATGGCTCCGGCGCCAGGACTCGAACCTGGGACAAAGCGGTTAACAGCCGCTTGCTCTACCGACTGAGCTACGCCGGAATTGAAAGTGAGGGGAAAAAATAGTCGGCCCGCCGGCCAAATCAATGCAGGAAACGGAAAATTCCGGGCATTTTGTCAAGTCTGTCGCAGCGGCTGTCTCGGGCCCGGGACCAGCCGGCCGGCGGTGCGGCCGGCGCCGGATCACAGTTTGTTGTCCTCCGGCGCGGTCTGCCGGCGGTCCGGGTGGTCGGTGCGGAAGGTATGCCAAAACCGGGAGAATTCTTCCTGTTCAAAGCCGTCCATGAAGTAAATGCTCTCCTCCTCGCCGTCCGGCTGGAGGAAGATCGAAATCGAATGTCGCTTGATGAAAATCTCCCGCACCCGGGCCCATGGAATCGGCTTGGTTTCATTGTCCGCGCGGCGAATCTCGACGCCGTCTTCGGAGACGATCCAGGTCTTTCCGGTTTCGCGCCGGTAGAAGAGGAGAAACAGCGGGATGGCCAGGATGAAGACGGCGGCGCTGACCGTCACGACGATGGCGATGATCGCGGCGGTCGTCAAGTAGTGGTCCATGGCGATGGTGATGCTGCAGACCAGAATGCCGATCAAACTGGCCAGCAGCGACAGCTTGGCGTAGTACAACACGGCCAGGCGCGGTTCGGGTTTGATCGTCAACATGTTCTGCGGTCTGTCGCCCCGAGGGCTGGTGTTATCTCTGGCGTCGTCCGGGGGGATTGATCACCATGCGGAACTCGCCGTTGAAAAGGAGGGCGTCGCCGAAGACGCCCTCGGTAAACCTGAGCTGCTGTTTGCCGTGCCGGGCGTGGTTTTTGTTGCCCGACAGGTCGCTGGTTTTGCCGTTGAACGGCAGGTAGGCCACCATGCCGTTGGTTATTCTGGCGCGGGGATTGCGATGCAACGCCGTGATTTCCCGATGGGTCAGTCGTCGACTGTAGATTCGCAATTCATCCAGCGCGCCGTGGAACTGGCGTTCCTTGAACTTGCCGGCGGAGTCGCCGACCTTGAACACGGTGGAATTCGGGTCGGCCGCGGTTTCCAGCTTGCCGGAGCAGTCGAGGACGCCGTCGACGTAGATCTGCTGCGGGTTGGCGCCGCAGAGCACAACATGGTGCCAGCGGCCGTTGGTCAGCCGTTTCTTGCCGCGGATGGCCCCGACCCAGCCGACATCGAAAGCGATTCGTCCTTGGCGAACGAACAGTGCTTTGGACTGCTTTGTCCACTCTCGAAAGGGGGCTTTGGCGATGATTGTGCCGTCCCGGCTGGGTCGGACCCAGACGGCGATGGCGTAGTTGCCGGCGCCGAGATCGGGAATTTTCGGTCTGGTCGGCTTCGGCGTCGGCTCCGGTTCGGGTTCGGGCTCCGGTTCGGGTTCGGGTTCCGGCTTTGGGGGGCGGTTCGGAATTCCGCTGACCCTCGTCTCGGCGCCTGGCTCTTCCTGCTCAACGCCGTCGCCGGCGGGATCTTGTCTGGCCCGATCGACCGCGCCGGGGAGCCACCGGATTCCGAGGACCAGCCCGAAGATGACCAGCAGCAGAAAGATGACAAAGGTCACCATTGACGACACGCTGCGGTCGCGTTCGTTGCCGACGCGCCGCTGATAGGCGGCCAGTTGTTTGAGTTGCTCGGGCGTCAGACGCCGGTGGGCGACCGGCGAACGCTTGGTCACCGCTGAGTGGCCCGGGGGCGGCGCCGGCGGGAGGTCCTCGCCGGGGTCGGCCTGGACGTCTTCGATGCTTTCGATCAGACTGCGCCAGGACTCGCAACGGGCTTCCGGGCGTTTGTGCATCATCTGCCGGATCAGGTGGGAACACTTCCGGGAGGCCTCGGGCGCAGCCATGGCGGTCGACGGAATCGGCGCCGTCCGGTGCATGTCGATGATGTCCATCACCGAGGGGCCGTCATACGGCACTTTGCCGGTGAGTGCGTGGAACATCGTGCAGCCGAGCGCGTAGACGTCGGTTCGGAAGTCAAGGTCCTTCTGGCCGCGGGCCTGTTCGGGGCTCATGTAGTAGGGGGTGCCGACGATCATGCCCTCGGTCGTGGTCCGCATGTCGGCGGTCTGCCCCATACAGATTCCCATGTCCAGCAGTTTCGGATCGGACCCCAGGTGGAGCATGATGTTGGATGGTTTGATGTCCCGGTGCAGAATGCCGTGCTGCTCCCAGGCGTACTCCAGGGCTTCCGCCGTCTTGCGGCCGACGTTCAGGACTTCTTCCTCCGACAGCGGACCGTCCCGATGAATAATCTCATCCAGGTCGCGGCCCTCAACCAGGGTCATCGCCAGATAACACTGGTCCTTGTCTTCGCCGGAGTCGAATGCGGTTACGATGTTCGGATGGTCCAGCCGTCCGAGCGTCCGGACTTCGCGGAAGAAGTCGCGCACGTCCTTCTCGTTCCGCGTCAACATCGGATCCAGGACTTTCAGCGCGACCCGCCGGTCCATCGAAATCTGCATGGCTTCGTAGACGCATCCCATGGAACCGCTGCCGATGTGTTTGACAATGCGGAACCCGCCGATCTCCTCGTCGACATTCAGGATATTCGACGGGATATCAAGCGGTTCCGCGCAGTCGGGGCAGTCCATCTGCTTCGGGATGGCTTCGCCCTCGATCTCAATATTGCGGCGACAGCCTTTGCATGTCAGTTTCAGGCGCAAGTTGGGGAGCCTCCAGTATGAATCCGGTAAGATAGCGTTGGTATAAAGTTTTGTACAAGGATTTTGACGGAATTGCCGACAACTGTCGGTCAGCGGGCCTTGCAAATATTGCCGCCCGGCGTATCGTCTCGGCCCCCAAACCTGATGGAGTCCCGCACCTATGAGAATGAGCATCGTTGGCCTGCCGTTCGCCGGTAAGTCCACCTTCTACGAAATCTTGACCACCAAAGGCATGTCCGGATCGGCTTCCGGCAAGAAAGGCGCCGCGATCGCCACGGTGTCCGTCCCCGACCAGCGCCTGGATCGCCTCTCGGAGGTTTATCAGCCGAAGAAGCATACACCCGCAGCCCTGGAGTTTATCGACACGCCGGGCATGTCGCTGGAAGGGCAGGGCAGGGGCTTCGCCGGCGGTACTCTCGAAGAGGTCAAACGCGCTGACGCCATGATCCTTATGGTGCAGGATTTCGACTCGCCCATGGCGCCCCATCCGAAGGGCTCCGTCGACGCCGCTCGCGACATTGAATTCATCCTCTCTGAGTTCGTTATGGCCGACTACATCATGCTGGAAAAGCGCGCCGAACGTCTGCGCAAGGAAGTCCAGGTGGCGAAGAAAACCGAGAACGTCAGGGAACTGGAAGCGGTCGAGAAGGTCCTGGCCGTGCTGGAACAGGAAAAGCCCGCCAATACCCTCGACCTGACCGACAACGAACGCAAAGTACTCTCGCCGTACCAACTGCTGACCCTGCGGCCGCTGCTGATTGTGTTGAACGTGGGCGAGGATAAGACCGACACCATGGATGCGCGGGCGGCTGAAGTGGCTGCCGGTTTCCCGGATTACACGTTTATGGCGATGTGCGCCTCATTGGAGTCGGAACTGGCGCAGATGGACCCGGCGGAAGCCGAGGAGTTCATGGCCGACCTCGGCCTGTCGGAACCAGCGTTCGACCGGATAATCGCTAAATGTTTTAACATCCTTGGGCTGAAAGTATTCTTCACGGTGGGCCGCGATGAATGTCGGGCCTGGCCGGTTGCCGCCGCGGCCACGGCTTATGAGAGCGCGGCTGCGATTCATTCGGATCTGCAGCGGGGGTTCATCCGGGCGGTGGTCATGCCCTATGCCGAGTTCGCGGCGAACCCGCAGGAGACGACGTTCAAAGAGAAGGGCAGGGAGCAGAAGAAGGACTATTTTGTCGCCGACGGCGACATCATGGAGATTCGCTCGGGGGTTTGAATTTCGAAGCTCTTGATCTGCCTTGCCTTCACCCGGATCAGACCGATAATGGTGTCGATCTCGAAGACCTTGTCCAGCAGTTCGCCCGTCACCTTGTCTTTGGGTGTCACGGTCAGGATCAGCTTTCCTGCTTTGTTGCATTCGCCGGCGGCAACCGAGCGCACAGGAAAACTCAGTCTGCCCATGCCCTTGTGCTGCATCATGATGCGCTCCGCGCGCAGTGTCCCGATGACGCGGCTGCCGTCGTTCAGATGGACGTCCACTTTCGTCTTCTCGCCGCCTGTCATCGATCCGGCAAGCACCATGACTGCCGCTGCCAGCAAAGTCTTCACTCAGTGATTTCCAGCTTGATGGGCTTCGTATACAGTGTGAAGTTCCTGGCACTCGAATGTCGGGGCTTCTGGTAGATTGCCTGGATCGTGAACGTCCCGGCGCGGCAGTACCAGGTTGTATCCAGAGACATCTCGCGGTCAAGATCCTGAAGCTTCTTCATATTCACTGCTTGCTGCAGTTGCCGCAGTTCATTTGTGACTTCGACATGGATCCGCACCCGCATGGCCTTGCCCGGCGCCAACGCCAGCGTGGCGTGTTGCATCATCAGCCGTTCCATTTCCTCCAGCGCCTGCCGTCCCGGTCCAGTCCGTTTGATCCTCAGGAATACCGGATAGTTGCGGCGGTTTCGAGTGTTGACACTGAGGAATGACCGGATGTCGGGGTAGACGATGCTGCGCGTCGTCTTCGCCGTATTCCGCACTTCAAGGAGGAGTTCAATTTGTTCCCCGATCTTCACCTTGCGTGTTTTGCAGGTCAGTCTGGCCTGCAGGCCGTCATCGGCCTTGCCCCAACCCGGATCACCGAGGTCCACTCCGAGAGAGGCCGGCCAGACACCGGTTACCTTGGCGACGGGCAGTTGAAGGGCGCCGAGATTACCGCTCAGGCGGAAGCTGCGGCGCTCCAGAGCACCCGTGATCCGATCGCCGTTCTGCAACTTCACAACGAAGCCGGATTCCTTGGCCGAGGCGATGTGGACTCGTTCCATTGGGATGCTCAGACTACCGAACGCCGTTCTGACCTTCAGCGTTGGTGTTTCAAGTCGGCCGACAAAACGCGAGCCGTCGACCAGCTGCACGACAGTGCGATCATCAGGCTTGGCGAGGACATCTGCAGTGCTTGCGCAGGCTGCGATCACCAGCATCATGCTGTGGAAGAATCTGCTCGCGGGAGGCAATCGTATTTCCATTGGAGTTCTCCAAAGATTCAACGTTGTCAAAGCTTGGATTTGTCGGTTTCGGCAATACTTCCGAGGCGTGATTGCTGACGGATTCCGGCTGACTGTCTTGAAACAGCGGCTGTGGTTTCCCAATATATGGAGTAAGTATTCATTGCTGACTCAAACCGCACAGGGAGGACCAGGGATATGGCCGGCAATTACGGGAAGGTTGTGCACCTCGGCTCAGAGAACCAGGCGGTAGCGGAAGAACTGGCCCACCGCGTGTGTGAAGCCACCATCGCAAGGATCAACGAGCGCTTCTCAGAGGGCGCCGGCTATCGGACATTCATTGACGGCAAGCCCAACGGCGACCTGGATGCCAAGGTGATCCGCGGCGCCTTGGCCGGGCAGATTACCTCGATTGTCGGGCACGATATGATCTACGAGGACGGCAGGCCGACGAAGAAGATGATGCTGCGCTTCAACGCCGAGTACGAGAATACGGCAATGGAGAAGGCCAACAAACTTCGTGACGACATGACCTACTACGCCAAGTGGTTCACCGGCCTGGGGCTGGGAACGATCCTGGCGATCATCGCCAATATCGCGGTACTCATCGCCATGAGCGGCCTGACGAATGTGTACATCGTTGTCGCCCTGATCTTTGTCTCGTACGCGGTTGCCGCGGCGATCGGCGCGTTCTTCGGTGAGAAGATCGGCGATCTGTATGTGAAACTCAAGGGCGGCCAGATGGAGCGCGACCAGAACTTCAATCAGTCGGAAATCGACTGGTGTGGCTTTGTCGATGATCTTCAGCAGGAAGTCGAAGCCCTGATGAACGCCGCCCAGAGTGTCGGTAATCGGTAATCGGTAATCGATCCCACTATCCACTATCCACTATCCACTATCCACTTCGACGGTGCTCAGGGACTTCGTCAATGACCAGTGACGCAAGAGCCCCGGCTGCTTGCAAGCCGGGGCTCCGACGAAGAAAAGTCCACTAGGGACAGGGGAGGGGAATCGTTATTCGGCGTCTTCCTTTTGCAGGCTCTGGTAGTATTGCTCGATCAACTCGCGGTAGCGCTCGGGAAAACGGCCCTGCAGTTCGGTAAGTACGGCCTCGCGCCGACGCTTGTAGGCTTTGGCCCAGTCGCCGGTGTCGGTGCCGCGATGCACGCGGTTGAGTTTGCCGACGCCGCCTTGGCCTTCGGACAACTGCGACGACTGCGCGCCCTGGCCGAGGCCGCCGCTGGCGCCGCCCTGACCGCCGCCGGCCTGCTGCTGGCCGCCGCCGCCGCCGCCGCCACCGCCGCCACCGCCGCCGCCGCCCTGCTGTTCGGCTTTCTCGATCAGAACGTCGAGCACGGCGAGAATGCGCTCCTGCTTCTCCTGGGTGTCCTTGCCGCCGTTGGCGAGCTTCAGCCGCCGACGTGAGAAGTCCATCAGATCGCGGGCCTCGTGGACCGATTCCTCTTTGAACGCCTGGAGTTCGCGCAGCACGCGGACGGCTCGCAGCTTGTCGTTCATCGGGGCGTCGGGATTTTCGAAAAGGTACTTCTCAAGGGACAGCCTGGCATTTTCACGATCCAGCAGGTAGGCCTGCAACAGACCCTTCGTCATGAGCAACTCCGGAGACTGTTGTGAGCGTTTCGCGACATCCTTTTCCAGACGCTGGACCTCCGCGAGCGCATCCTCGAAGCGTTCCTGTTGAAGCATGGCGCGAACGCCGAACCATCGGGCATGCCAGACGGCAAAGGCATTCGGGTCCTTCCTTACCTTGGCGAAGTGTTTCAAGGCCGCATCCGGGTCCTCCTGGTTCAGGTCCTTCAGGCCGTTGGCCAGCTCCGGTTTGAGCTTCATCAGGCTTTCCACCAACGCGGTCTTTGCGTCTTGCCGAGCCAAGACCGGTTTCACCTTTGCCTGTTCAGCCTTGGAGAGGGATTGGTTGAACGCCTTGAACAACTCCGCCTGCTCGGCGGCCCGCTTCTTCTTCAGCGCTTCCATGTGCTTCTTGGCTGCCGCGGCATCGCCGCCCTTGCCGACGGCTGCATGTGCGGCCGCGGCGATCAGAAGTGACAGACATATCGTCAAAAGGTGCTTCATCTTCGTCTCCCTATTGCTGCTTGGAAAGTTCATCGATCATCTTCTGGGTCATCACCAGGATGCGACGCTGTCGGCTTGAAAGCCGGGAAAGCTGAGCTTCCGCAACTGCCTTCGGCGGTGCGGTCTCGCTGACTTTCGTCGTTCGTTTGTTGACGCGTACCTGCTGTTTGCGAAGCAGGCGCAGCTGCGCTGCAATATCGACCAGAGGCTGTTGCTGCTGTTGCTGCTGCTGTTGCTGCTGCTGCTGCTGCTGCTGTTGCTCCTGTTCTTCCTGTTCGCCGCTCTCCTGGAGGGCTTCCAGCAAATCCGCCAGCGACAGCTCGACTTCTTCCTGGGTCGCCTGCGTGATCAACCCGACCTGTTCCTTCTCCAGTCGTTTTTCAACAAGCTTCAAATCGCCGGTAATCTCTTCCATAATCTGCACGACAACCGGGGCCGTGCCGTCCTTGTAGAGCATTTTCAGCGCACGGCCGCCGAGTTCGCGGATTGCCGCTTCCTCGTCACGCACATCAGCCAGGGCCAGTTGCTGCTGCGGGCCCCATTTCTTCTTGGTCTTGGCGCCGTCCAGCGAGCGCGTCCGGGCGGATGCCGTTCGTTGTTTGAGGAGCATCCGTTGAACCAACTGAATGAGTTCCTGACGCAGGGCGTCCTGCTGTTCTTCCTTCAGTTTGTCGATTTCCTGCTGCATTTCGTCGGCGGCCTGTTCGAGCTTTTCGTGGGCATCCTTCTGATCTTTTTCGGCTTCCTGCTTGTCGCCTTGACCCAGATCCTGGCCGGCCTGCTGCATGCTCTGTTGCGCCTGTTGTGCCTGTTGCTGACCTGGCTGCTGCTGTTGTTGGCCCTGTTGACCGCTCTGACCGCTCTGGCCACTCTGACCGCTCTGACCGCTCTGGCCGCTCTGACCGCTCTGGCCGCTCTGACCGCTCTGGCCGCTCTGGCCACTCTGACCACTCTGACCGCTCTGGCCGCTCTGGCCGCTCTGACCGCTCTGGCCGCCTTGTTGGGACGCTTGCTCCTGGGCGGCCTTTGCCATCTCCTGGGCCAGTTTCGCGGTCTCATTCTCCGTCTTCTTCTGAGCCGCCTGCATCTGCTGATCGGTTAACTGCTGGAGCCGTTTCTTCTCCTGCTTCATCTCTGCCACAGCTTTTTCCAGCTTCTTGATAGCTTCCTTCTGGTCCTGGCCTGCGGTCTTTGGTTTGTTCTCTCCGAGTTTTTCGCCGGCGTTCTGTTGTGCCTGCGCGGCCTGCTGCATGGCTTGCTGTCCCGGTTCGGGCGCTCGTGTGGCAGATTGCTCGCCTTGCTGACCGCCTTGCTGGCCGCCTTGCTGACCGCCTTGCTGGCCGCCTTGCTGGCCGCCCTGCTGACCGGACATTTCGCGGGCAAGTTGTTCTGCTTCCGCGGCGAGTTTCGCCTGTTTCTGGGCCAGTTTGTCAAAGTCACTCTTGCCGGCTTTCGCCGCCTTGCCGGTTTCGCCGGCCAACTGCTTCTGGGCGCCAAGCAGGGCTTCCGCCTGTTCGATGCGTTTCTGCAGTCCGGCAAGCTCCTCCTTCAACCGCTGCATCTTCTGGCTGTCGCGCATCTCCTTCCATTCCTGCTTCGCCAATTCCTGCGTCTTCGACTTCCATTCTTCCAGTTGCCGAATTCGTTCTTCGAGCTTGTCGTATTCGCTCTCTTCTTCCTGGAGTAATTCCAGCAATTCGCCGAGGTCTTTGAGGAGCGGTTTCTGGTTGTCCCTGGCTTCCGCCAGGTTGTTGGCGTTGAGGAATTCCGAGATCTTGCGCATGCGTTCCCCGAGCATATTCTCGCGGGACCATTTCAGGGCGTTCTCCAACTGCTGGGCCTTTTCCGGGTCCTCCTCGCGGAGGGCCTGTTTCAGCCGGATCAGGGTCTGTTCCAACTCGTCAAGGTTGCGTTTTACGCGTTCCTGACGTACGCCGAGTTCGGTGACCGCCGGCTCGTCTTTGGCCGTCAGGTTACCGGCGAACATGGCGGCGGCCATGCACGCGATCAGCAGGAGTCGCTGCACGCTCAGATGCTTGCTCATGAAGGCGTCCTTCGTGTTGCTTGTGGTGGTTGTTCCGTTCATAATCTGCTATTCCTTCAGCCCCGGGTCCGGCCGCTCAATCTGCGGCAGCGGCTTGTCCTTGTGGCCCAGACGGCCGCGTACGGATTCCAGTTCCTTTACTGCTTTCTGGTAGTCTGCGTCCTGGGCCAGAGCCCGGTTGTAGACGTTGAAGAACTCCAGCCAGGCAGCTTCTTCCTGTTTTTTGAGATCGGCCAGTTTCGGGTCGCCCGCGATCAATGCATTCAATGACCCGCGAATGCGGCGCAGATCGCGCTGCATGGTGACGACTTCTTCCTGATATGTCTTCGAACTCCGATGCAGGTCAGATGCCTCCAGCGTCTGCAGACGCTTCTGCATTTCCTTTACGGTCTGCCTCAATTCGTTGTATCTCGGATTCGCCGCGACCCGGTCCTCGAGCTGTTGCGCGGCGTTTTCAGCCCGAGCCATGGCTTCCTGGACATCCGCCGAATTCCATGCCTGCGTCTGAAGCGTCAGCAGCCGAGCGGTAATCGATGTTTCCCGGCTGGTCAGTTTGCGGTGTTCCTGCGGGGTGAGATCCGTGCCGGGCACGAGGACCGGCGGTCGTCCCAGGGTCTTGCGCTCGCCGACTTTCAGGAGCTGCCCGGTGGTTTCGCCGCGCGGCGTGACCAGGACCATGCCGGACTGCACGGCAACGTCCATCCGGCCGTCCTGCCGCAGGTCTACGGTGAACTCGGTGCCGACGACCCACACTGAACCCAGTTCCGTCATCACCGAGAAGCCGCCGCGCCCTTGATCAACGCGGCACGAGACGCGGCCCTGCTCGAGTGCGATGGATTCGTTGTTGTCGCTGCCGTTCAGCGTCAGCGCGGTACCCGGTGCCAGATCGATATTGACGTAGCCGCCCAATTGCAGCCGGCCGCCGTTCGGGCCGGCGGAGAGCCGTGAATTGCGCTTCACCCCGTCCGCGGCCACGCAGCCCCGGCTTTGCGGCTGTGGATACCCGGGTTTCAGCGCCAACCAGAGGAAACCGGCCACGGCCATCACCGCGGCGGCCGCCAGCAAACGCTTTGGCCAGACAACCGCCTTCGGCGTCTGACGCGCCACCCGGGCCTGCACCCGGGCCAGCACGTCCGGCGGCGTATCGCCGCCCACCTGTTCATCCAGCAGCATGTCCAGAAACTGATTGTCCCAGTCAATCTTTTTCATCGGGTCGCTCCCTCGCTGACGCGCCGCCGGATGCAGCGCTGCAGGAACTCGCGGGTCCGGCGCAGGACGGTTTTGATCCCTTCAGCGCCCATGTCGAAGGCAGTCGCCATCTCCTCGCGCGACATGCCATCCCGGTGGCGGGCCTGCAGGATCTCCCGGTTGCGCGGGGACACGTCTTCCAGGCACTTGGCCAGAGCGTTGAGGTAGTCCCGGGCTTGCTGGTCCCCCGGCAGGTTTGCCACCCACGCGGCTTCCGCCTGCTCCAGGGATTCGCTGTTGGCATACACCGGGCTGCGCTTCTCCCGTCGGCAATGGCTCAAAAACTGGTTCCGGGCAACGCCCCGGAGCCAGCCGCCGATCCGCGGCCGATCGTCGATCGGCGGGATGTTCTTGCCGTTGTATGCTGTCACAAACACCTCTTGCAGAATGTCCTGGGCGATGCTTGTGTCGGCGCCCAGGTATTTCAGATATCGATAGATATCGGTTTGATGTTCGCGCACGAGCGATTCGAGTTGCGCCTCAGTCAGCAATTCAGGAATCCTTGCGCCTTCACTGGTTAAGTAGCGGAATTTGACCCGATGGGGTCAGCAAATGCCAAAAAAACGTCGACTTCGCTGAGTTCCATCGGCCTCATGGTGATTGCCGCCTAACTATCGCCGGTTGACAGCCTCAAATCAAGGCCTTCTACAGGCCGGCTTCCGAGGCGAATACCGGCTGGAGCCGGGTCAGATGCGGACGGGCGGCCGGATCGGCCGCCTGACGCTCAATGGCGGCAAGGGCGCGGGTGATGAAGTGGCGCAGGTCGTAGCCCAGATACTCCATGGCTACGGCCGCCGCCGGCAATCGCGGGAAGTTGGCGTGTGCGATGATCTGCGGGTCCGCCGGCCGGTCATCCCCGAGGGACAGAATACCTCTGGCCGTGGGCGCCACGAGGTTGTCGTCGAGAATCAGCAAGCCGTCCGGTCGATCGCTGTCGCCGGCAGCCGCCAGCATTTTGCGAACGACCAGCTCAACCCACTCCGGCGTGTAACAGTTCACCGCCTGCAGCCACTCCGGCCGGAACTGCATGCCGTGCTGCAGAATCAGCCGCAAATGGAACTCGAACGCCTGCCGGAAGTGCCGGCTGCCCTGATCATGGATGATCACCGCCAGGCGCCGGCAGCCCAGTTCGCGCAGCCGTCGCAGCGCCCGCGTCTCCCAGCGCACCGGGTCCATCGCGATAATGTTGCAGTTCTGCCAGATCGCCGTTTCGCCGGGGACGACGCGGGGCACGCCCGGGTGGTTGACGATGGCGTGGTCTTTGAGCAGTACCGGACGGTTGAGGAACAGCAGGCCGCGCAGGGCTCGCTGTTCGAGGTCGTTCACCAGACGCGATGCATCTCCGGCTGTGCCCGGCTTCCAGATGCCGAAGTAGGGGTGGAAGACGACGTCCGGCTGGGCCGCTTCGTAGTCCGCGGCAACCTGTCGGAACGTCTCGTGGAAGATCGACCACGAGCTGTCCCCGGGAGCATACGGGTAGGCGATTCCATAGGCACGGACGGCGCCGTCCGCGGCGTTTGCATTGCGTACTGACATGCTGAATCACCGTGTTTCAGCCCGGAGTTCTGCAGCAGGGCCCGGGTCCAGCAGTCAGAAGCGCACAACATCCAACCGCTCGGTATCATGCCGATGGGCATACGCCCCGGCGGACCCTGCTTTGCACGTATCATGTACTATACCCGCTCAGCACCGAATTGCAAGCGGATTTGAGGCTAGCTGAACTGCGGCAGCAGGTCCGCATGACGCTCGAGCATCGTCGCCAGAGCTTGCCGGCCGGCGTCCTTGTCGCTGACCGCCGGGTCGACCTCGACGGCCTGCTGCAGGAGCTGCCGATTGCCCGTCGCTGCCCCTTCGGCAATCAGTTCGTGGACGTCGGACACCTGTTTGCAGACGGCGGCAACGCCGTCCGGCAGGCGGATGTCCGGCACGCCGGCGACCGTGTCGGTGCTGACGTCTGCCGGGACCTCGACGACGCGGCCGTCGGGCAGCTGGGGCAGGTAGCCCCGGTTCAGCAGGTTCAGGGCTTCGAGGCGCACCGGACCGCCGCCGGCAACGGCTGCCGCCAGATCGATCGGGTGTTCCCAACTGCCGTGTGTCGCGAAGATCGCCTGCCACTCGAGTTCGCCTGCCGCCACCGCCCGCAAGGTCTGCGTGTTCTTTTCGCGTTCCTCGGGCGATCCGTGGTACGGCGGGCTTTCGTGGTAGTGGATGCCGTCCTGTTTGGGCAGGTATTCGGCCGTGTGGTCGGCGCCGCTGAACACGAGGCCGCCGTATTCCCGCAGCCAACGGCGGAAGATATCGAAGTTGCCCCCCGGTCGCTCGCGGTAGATCGCCTCGACTCTGGGATAGAGATCTTCGCCGGTCGCCTTGTCGGTTACCGACGCCAGCCAGGCGAAGTGATTCAGCCCGGCGGTGACCACCTGGAGTTCATCCGGATCGCGCTCCAGCAGGCGGGCCACGCGGAAGTGTTTGCGGGATCCGCCGAGAGCGACGCTGCAGAATCCGTAGCAGGCGATGTTGGAGTAATGGTTCACCGCCGTTACCACGCGCGGCATCGGATTCGTCACGTCCAGCAGTACGGCCTGCGGACACAACTCCTCCATGTCCCGGGCCACGTCCAGTGCCAGCGTGATCGAGCGCAATGCGTTCGACAGCCCGCCGACGCCGCCGCACTCGCGCGCCTGGTCAGGTATGCCGTGCGCCTGGAGGATTTCAAAATCCATGGTCCAGCGCTTGAACCCCTGCGGCGACGCCGACAACAGCACGAAGTCCGCCCCCTGCATTGCGGTCCGCCGATCGGTATCGGCCGTGACCGCACAGTCCACGCCTTCCGCCTGCGCCATCGCGCGTCCGGCCGCCGCCATATCCTCCGCGGCTGCCGCGTTGAGATCGACCATCACCAGCTCAGTGCCGTCCAGGCGATGTTCCACAATGGCATCACGCAGCACCATCGGGGCAAACACAAAACTGCCGGCTCCAATCAAAACGATCTTCATATCACTGACTCCTTGATTCCATCGGTTGATTTGTCCGACCCCGCGAACTTTGTTTTGGAGCCGCGTTGCGGCGGATTTC
>CAYLNH010000006.1:7976-23449 GCA_964384625.1 uncultured Lentisphaerales bacterium | reverse complement strand
GGACCGCCTCGGAGAGGCGGGCTACTTTGTTTCGGAGCCGCGTTGCGGCGGATTTCGGACCGCCTCGGAGAGGCGGGCTACTTTGTTTCGGAGCCGCGTTGCGGCGGATTTTGCGGGACCGGTCTTCGCACAAGGCTTCGCCCGGCAGGCGGATTCCCGCGTTACGTTCGGATTATCTGTTCGGCTCGACCGCCTTGAACCGCAGTTTGTCCGCTGCTTTGCCGGATAGCCGCTGCAGACGGTGCGGCTTGCCCGGGAGTAAGTCGAAGTAGTTGTCCGTCAAGGTCCCCCTGCCGTTGTCGTTCGCGTGCACGCCGTGGCAGTAGACATTGCTCATCAGTGTCACGTCGTCGCCTTTGGTGTGGATTTCAAAGGAGGGCTTGGGCAGGGCCAGCTCGCGGAACGGCGCGCCGAACCAGGTGGACGCGTCCGTCGTCCGGCCGTCAATCTCCAGCCAGGCGGCATAGAACCATTCGTGCGGGTCGCGTTGTTTGCGGCTCGGAAGGCGTTCGGCCGGGAACTCGAGTGTGCCGTTCGCCGGCAGCGTGATCTCGCTGCCGGCAACGTCGTGCTCAATGCCGTCCAGCCGCATCCAGCCGCGGTACAAAGTTGCGTTGACCGGCTCCAGCGTGTCGTTTACGATGCGCGTGATCAGTCGGCGCCGGCGGCGGCGGACGATTGCCCGGACCGGGGCGCAGGCACGTTTGAACCAGTAATAGCTGGGTTTGCGGCTGAGGTAGTAGTCGATCAACGTCCAGCCCGTTTCGCCCCAGCAGTCGGTGTACATCCAGATCAGCGCGCCCTGGCAGTCGTCTTTGGGGTCGTTCTTGCGGAACCGCATGGACTCGATCGAACGGCCGTACATGGTGGCCTGAAACATCTGGCCGTAGATGATGTAGTCCTTCAGCGCCAGGGCGTCCGGGTCGGCGTAATGCCGGCGGATCGCCGCCGGTGTCGTGCCTTTCTCGAACCAGTTGGTGTGCGCCTGGAACGCCTTGCTGTCGACATCCAGTTCGTCTTTGTTCAGGAACTTCCGAAACGAGGACAGATTGACCGGGCCGATGACGCCGTACTCGCTGTTGAAACGGCTGCGGCATTCATCGTAAATCTCATGGTCGATGCGGCGCTCGATCTCGGGATTCATCGTGGCAAGATGCCACCAGTGGCAGTCGCCGACGGTTTCGCTGTTCGGCTCGGCGCCGCCGCAAGGACTGCCTGGCCAGTAGGGGCGCCGCGGGTCCAGCAGTCGGCAGACTTCCGGGAGGACCTCGTTGTACACCAGGCTGCCGCCGAGTTCCAGCTTGAGTGGATCGCCGGCCTTCGCCTTGTCGTCGTTCCACCAGTTGCAGAAGCCCCAGACATTCTCGTTATTGCCGCTCCAGAGGGCGATGCAGGGATGGTGCCGCAAGCGCCGCACGGCTGTTTCGGCTTCATGCTTCACCTTGGCGCGGAACCGGTCGTCGGCATCCGGGTACGGTTTGCAGGCGAACATGAAATCATGCCACACCAGGATGCCGGCCCGGTTGCAGGCGTCGTAGAACGCGTCGTTCTCATAGATGCCGCCGCCCCAGATGCGCAGCATGTTGATCTTGGCGTCGGCCGCCGCGTCGACCAGGGCGTCGTATTTCTTGCGGGTCACGCGCGCGAGAATCGCGTCCGCCGGAATCCAGTTGCCGCCTTTGCAGAAGACGTCTTCGCCGTTCACGCAGATGGCGAAGCGGCTGCCTTCCGGCAATGGTTCCTGGTTGATCTCAATCGTGCGCAGACCGAAATGGAACTGCCGGCGGTCGCTGATGTCGTCGTCGACGACGATGTCGGCAACCAGGAAGTACAGCGGCTGGCGGCCCATGCCGTTCGGCCACCAGAGCTGCGGATCGGCCATCTCGATCTGCAGATACACCGGCTGCCGGCCGACCTGCGCGTTGATCTCGACGTCCACCGTTGAGGTCTTGCCGTCCGGCGACTGGAAGCAGAGCTCCAGACGGCAGGGACGCGACGACCACGGATGCAGGTTCTCAATCACCGCCTCGATGTCGACGTAGACCTCGGTGTCGACGATCGTCGTGTCTACCCGGAGATCGTGGAAGACCACGCCGGAACGGCCTTCGAGATGGACGCTGCGCCAGATGCCGATGTTCGGCAACGCATCGACCCAGTCCCACCCGTAGGTGAATTGCGGCTTGCGCAGCCAGCGCACGCCGTTCCAGGAGGTCTTGTTCTGCCAGACGTCCTCTACTTCTTTTCCCAGACGTTCGTCCGCGGGTTCTGGCGAACATTCGGTGCCGGCGGTGACCCGGACCAGCAGGTCGTTGCGACCGGCTTTCAGTTTGCCGCGGACGTCGATGACCGTCGGGATGAAGGCATTCTCGCTTTCGCCCGCCAGCACGCCGTTCACAAAGACCTGGCCAAAATAGTCGATGCCGTCAAACACCAGGTCCTGCCGCTCTTCCGCGAGGAACGCCTCGGTTACCTGGAAGGAGGTCCTGTACCACCAGGATCTGGTTTCCGGCCAGCGGCAACCGGAAGCGTTCAGACTCTTCAGCGGCTCGTCCATCCGGCCGGCGTTCATCAGGTCGAGATGAATCTCGCCCGGAACCCGGGACGGGATCCAGCCTTTGCGGGTGCGTCTGGCCTTTTTGAGTCCGTTGTCGCCGGAACTGGCGAGGGGTTGGGAGAGTACGTTCCATTTGCCGTCAAGCGATATGCTGTGCATGGCTGGGAATCCTTGTCTTGGGTAGCGGCCGGGATGATTGCGAGTAGAAAGCGGAACCTATCGCATGTGCCGGGGCATGCAACAGGCAGATTGTGAATTGTCGCCGCCGGCGGTGTTGATTCCCCGGGCAGGACGGGCATACTTCGAAAGCAAGATCGGAGGTCCGCCGATGGATCCGGAGCTGGAAGACGCCTTTATCAACACCATGGACGCGATCGGGCGGACCCGTATGCCGTTCGGCAAGTTCGGCCCCGAACAGTTCCCGCCCGACGGCGTTCCGCTTTACGACCTGCCGTATGAGTACCTCGCCTGGTTCGCCCGGAAAGGCTTTCCTGCAGGCAGGCTCGGTGAACTCCTGCGCTTTGTCTACCTGGCCAAACTGGACGGCGCCGATGCCATGTTTGATGTCTTCCGGGTCAAGGGCAGGACCTCCCTGCGCCGGCCGCGGCAAACCGGTTGGGCATTTGATGAACCAAACAAGAACTGAGGAATCCGACGATGACACAGCCGCTCAATATCCTGTTTCTGATGACCGATCAGCATCGGGCCGATCACGTCGGCTTCCTCAACCCCGCAAAACTGCCGACGCCGAACATCGATCGTATCGCCGAGGGTGTCGGATTCGCCAATTGCATCAGCGTAAACCCAATCTGTACGCCGGCCCGGACGGCGTTGCTGACCGGCAAGTATACGCATCAGATCGGCACGCTGTCGATGTCCGGCGATCTCAGCCGCCAGCATCCGACGTATTTGCAGGCGCTGCAGGCCGCCGGATACTGGACTGCCGGCGTCGGCAAGTTCCATTGGCTGCAGGGCTGGCCCTGGGGCACTGAACGGGGCAGGGGACACAACCTGGTCGCGCTGCAGGACGAGGTGAAGAAGTACGGCCTGGACTATGTCTGGGAAGTCGCCGGCAAACAGTTGGCCATGACCAACTACTGCGATTACTGCGCGCATCTCGAGCGGCGGGGAATCCTTGACGAGTATCGCGATCATGTCGCCTCGCGCGGCCCGAATTCGATGGACCCGGAAAGGACCTCCTGGAGCGGCGAACCATGGCCCTTCGCTGAAGAGGACTATGTCGACGTTGTCACCGGTAAGGAGATCCTGAAAGCCATCGATGCCCGGCCCCGGAATCAGCCGTTCTGCCTGTTCGGTTCCTTCTGCGGCCCGCATAAGCCCTATGACCCGCCGGCGTCCTTCCTGGAAACAATTGCCCCGGACAGCGCCGACGACTTCATCGCCGCCGGCGATCCCATGGACGAGACGCTGAAAGAACGAATGTGTCGCGTGCGGCGGGCATACCGCGCCATGATCGCAACCATTGATCACCAGATCGGGATCATCCTGGATAAACTCGAAAGCGACGGCCTGCTGGAAAACACGGTTGTGCTGTTCACCGCCGATCACGGTGAAATGCTCGGGGATCACAGTCGCATGTCCAAGATGCAGCCATGGCGACAGTCCGTGACCGTGCCGGCGGCCGTCAGACATCCGCAGTACCTCAACCGGGCGACGGTGACCGAACCGATTGAGCTTACCGACTTGACCGCGACCATGCTGGAGGTCGCCGGACTGGACCCGAAAGAGGCCCTGAGTAAACCATGGCCGGCGTTTCATGACCGCGTTCCCTGTCGCTCGTTGCTGCCGGTTGTCCGCGGGGAACAGACAGCCGTGCGCGATTTCGCCTTCTCTGAATGCGCCGGCAACTGGCAGATGATCCAGACCCGGCAGTGGAAGTATATCCGCCATCTGAACCATTCTCTTGACGGAGTTGGGCGCGAGGAGTTGTACAACCTGGGCAATGACCCCGACGAACTGGAGAACGTCGTGGCGGCGCCGGAATTGGGCAAAATCCTGGCCGAGATGCGGACCCGGCGCGAACGGGTGATGGATGCAACGCCGCCCGCGCAGACCCGCTGGGCCGCCTTCGGCTGATCCTGCGCGTTCTCCCGAAATCCCCTTGACAGCGCCATCTCGCAAAGCTATTTTATGCGTATAAAACGAAGAACGGCCGTTCAGGCTGAAATTGACAATTTTTATACGGATAAAATTATGGTTACGCAGAAGGAGATCGCGCGGCGGCTGAACCTGACGCAGGCGACCGTGTCGTTTTGCTTCAACAAGCCCGACCTGGTGGCGGAGAAAACGCGCCGCCGCATTATCCGGCTGGCCGATCGGCTCGGCTATCGACCGAACGTCGCCGCCCGCGCCATGTCCACCGGCAGGTTCGGCTGCGTCTCGTTCCTGCAGGATGCCGTCGGCAAACGCAGCGCCATGCCGTCCGACTTGATCGACGGTATTCTCGATGCGCTGGCGGAACGTGATTTTCATCTGGCGATGGCCAAGGCGTCGGCGGATCAACTCAGCGACGAAGAGATTCCGAAGATCATGCGCCAGATGCTGTCGGACGGTCTGTTGATCAATTTCAACATCAACATCCCGCCGCATGTCGAGGAGTTGGTTGCGGCGAGCGGTCTGCCGGCGATCTGGGTCAACAGCAAGCTGGAGCACGACTGTATCTGCACCGACGAGTTCAGCGCCGGCCGAACGCTCTGCGAGCATCTGCTGAGTCTGGGTCATCGTCGGATAGACTACATCGATTTTCATCACGAGCCGTCGATGCCGCACTACAGCAAGACGGATCGCTACGGCGGCTATTGTGCGGCGATGCAGGCGGCCGGCTATGAACCGCGGCTGGTGTCCGAGTTGTCAATGCCCGCCGCCGAGCGCGGTGCCGCGATCCGCGCCTGGCTGTCCGCCGCCGACCGGCCGACAGCGGTAATGGCCTATGGCGAACCGCATCTGCGTCAACCGCTGATGGTCGCCATGATGGACCTCGGCTTGAAGGTGCCGGGCGATCTGGCGGTTGCCACCTTTGCCGACGGCAGCTGCAATGTCGGCATTCCAACCACTTCGATGCTGACCACTCGTTACGAACTGGGACGGACCGCCGTGGCCCTGCTGTTCCGGAAGATTGCCGATCCGCAGACAATACTGCCGGCAGCCAGGCAGGTGTCGGTATTGGAGATTCAGGAAAGTACAAGCGGGAGCTGATCTTATGGAACCGGACAAACGGATGTTTACGCTCATCGAGCTTCTGGTGGCGATCGCGATCATTGCGATCCTGGCGGCGCTGCTGCTGCCCGTCCTCGGGCGCGCCAAAGAGAGCGCCTACATGACCATTTGCTCCGGCAATCTGCGTCAGTTGATTCAGGCGCAGATCCTCTATGGCGGCGACTACGACAACGAAGTCTCTCCACCGAGCAAATGGGTTCGGGATGGCTCTGGCCTCGGTTGGGTGCATCAATGGCACAGTGCCGGTTCGGCCGAAGCCGGGGATTTGTTTGCCTATGTCGGCGATCCCCGCGTCTATGTCTGCCGCACATACGAAAATTACGCCGATCTGAATGCGGTCTACAATGCGGCCTATGCCAGCCGTTGTACACACACGGCCGTCAAGACCTCCTTTTCCTACACCATGAACGCCTATATCGGGGCCAAGGCCGGTGCGGATCTTGACGGTCCCGGCGGCGCCGGCAGTAAGAACGTAATGTTGGCAAAACGGCTGACGGATGTAATGGAACCGGCGGCGACCTTCCTGTTTTCAGAAGAGAACACCTGGGTCAACATGGCCGTCTGGCGCTGGCCGATGAATAACGGCAGTCTGCGCTCGACCAGCGCAGTGCCGCAGTTTTCCGACTCGTTCGCGACTTACCATCGGACCACTAAAGCCCGCCCAAACGACGGTGTGGCCAATGTGGGGTTTGTCGATGGCCACATCCAGGTGTGCGAACCCGAGGACACCGGAGTCTATGGCCATTTCTGGCCGTAAAGGAGGGCTGATGATCAGGCAAAGCAAAATCCAGTTTACACTCGTTGAGCTTCTCGTTGTCGTGGCCATTATCGCAGTGCTCGCGGCGATGCTGCTGCCGGCCCTCTCGCGCGCCCGCAGTTACGCGCATGACGCGGTCTGCATGAACAACCAGAAACAGATCTACCTGGCAACCATGCTGGACGCCGAAGACAACGAGGGCGTTCTCACGCGGGTGAAAGTGGTGCGGGGCACGACGCAGTCATCCTGGTGGTTCAATTACTGGACCAACGGCGCCTGGGGCGCTTCCTATCTCGGCGCCTGGTTCGATGACAACAACCCCTACTACGACAAGTACAACATGCCCGCCGTCATCGCCTGTCCGGCGGACCGCATCGCCATGCAGCGCGTCGCCGACGGCAAATGGCAGCCGCGCAAGATGTATCCCGTCAGCTACGGATTTAACGAGAAGGCTGTATCCGGCAGCAGCCACGGTCAGCCGCGGCGCAAAGTCAGCGACGTAAAACCATCCTTGTTGCTGCTCTACGACAAGAGCACGTCGCTGGATGGCAACGACAAATCGCCGACCCAGCGAACGGCGCTCTGGCGCAGCTACTACTCGGCCGGTACGGCGGCACAATGGTTCGGCGGCGGCACCTGCAGCACGGCGCGGCACAAAGGGTGGTCGTCGGTTAACGGCACCTTTTTCGACGGCCATGTAGAGCCGGTGGATTTCTACGAGCTGACGCAGGACAACCGGGGCTATGAGCATTGGGATCATTGAGGCCGTCCGTGTGGCGCTTCCGGTTTTCAGTAAAAAACGGTCGGCGCGCTTGAGGCGGGGAACTGGTGGGGGCATGTTCGGCCAGACCCGGGATCAGTGAGGATCGCTTTGATCCGTCAGGAAGCAGGCCCGTTATTTGCGGGGCGCCTGTCGGTCGCGGCGTTGCAGTTCCGCCTGAACGGCGACGCCGGCACTGATCCTGAAGCAGAGGAGCCGTTGCATGCCCGGCTGGCGCGGACAGATTTTGAAGATCGATCTGACGGCGCGGACGACATCCGTCGAGCCGCTGCCCGATGATCTGTGCCGCCGGTATGTCGGTGGTCGCGGGCTGGCCGGACATTTCCTGGCCCCCCGGGTGACCCGCAAATGCGATGAACCGGAGATGCCGCTGATTCTCATGGCCGGGCCGTTGGTCGGAACCGCCCTGCCGATGTCAGGATTCTGCAGTATGATGTCGCGATCGCCCTTGACCGGCACCGTCGGCGACTGCGCCCTCGGCGGGACCGTCGGCACGATGATCAAACGTGTCGGTTTCGACGGCGTCATCATCTCCGGCTGCAGTGAAGCGCCCTGCGGCATTGCGATTCGCGACAACGACGTCCGGTTTGTCGATGCTGCCGATCTCTGGGGTCGCGATTCCGAGTTCGTCCACGCGCACCTGGAAGGTGCGGGCGCCGCGGTCACCATTGGGCCTGCCGCCGAGAACGGCGTGCGCTTCGCGAACGTCATTGTTGACCGCCGGGATGCTGCGGGGCGCAACGGTTTGGGTCTGGTCATGGCTGCCAAGCGGCTCAAGTTCATCACGGTCAGCGGCACCGGCGACGTTCCGGTCCATGATCCCGCGGCGTTGAACCGGGCGCAGGAGGAGATCGCCCGGCTCATGGCCGCGTCGCCGATCCTGATGGGCGAACTCGGGCTGACCAGCTACGGCACCGCTGCGATCTATGATCTGATCGACAGCCGGCGGATGATGCCGACCGCCAACTTCCGTCAGACCCACTTTGCCGCCGCCGCTTCGATGAACGCCTGCAGCATGCATCAGGCCTACCGGCCGACCGCCGTCGGCTGTTCCGGCTGTGCAATCCGGTGCAGGTACGTCGCGGCCGACGGCCGGCCGATGCCCGAATTTGAGACGATGTCGCACTTCAGTGCGTTGCTGGAGAATGACGATCTCGAAACCGTTATGTGCGCCAATGAGATCTGTAATCAAATGGGCATGGACACAATATCCGCCGGTGGAACGCTGGCCTGCCATGCCGAATTGGCCGGCCGACGACTGTCATCGGAAGAGATCCTTTCGCTCCTCACTGATATTGGCCGGGGCCGCGGTGTCGGCGTGGAACTGGGGCAGGGCAGTGCCGCTTATGCCGCAATGCAGGGAGAACCGCACGCCGCAGTCTCGGTGAAAGGCCTGGAACTGCCGGCCTACGACCCGCGCGGCGCCTGCGGTATGGCGTTGTCGTATGCCACTTCAACCTGCGGCGCCTGCCATCTGCGCGCCTTCCCGATCGGCCATGAGATCCTGCGCAAGCCCGTCGCTACGGATCGTTTTTCGTTCGGCGGCAAGGCCCGCATTATCAAGATCGGCGAGGACGTGAACGCGGTGGCGGACTCGTTGACCGCCTGCAAGCTCGTCTTCCTCAATGCCTCGCTGGAAGAGTATGCCACGGCCTTGACCGCCGTGACCGGCGTCGAGTCGACGGCCCAGGACCTCCTTCGCATCGGCGAACGCATCTACTATCATGAGCGCCTGATGAATGCGCAGAACGGTTTCAGCGCGGCGGACGACGACTTGCCGCCGCGCTTTTTCGAAGCGGCCGGCAGTTCCGGTGCGGGTATCACTGTCAAGCCGATCGACCGCGAGGAATTCCTGGCGGCCCGGGCCCGGTATTATCGGGTGCGCGGTCTGGATGAAAACGGCATGCCGACCCGCGAGAAGGCCGAGGAGCTGGGGCTTGCGTGGCATGAGTAATCAAGAGGCAGCAGACCATGTCGTGCTGCGGCCGTCGCGACCGCACCTCGTTTTCAGCGGCGATCGCGCTGCGTGCGGCTGCGTGAGCAGAGATACTCACGATACAGAAGAGCGCGTTCAAGACGGACATCACTCCATCACTCCATCACTCCATCACTCCATCACTCCACCACTCCACCACTCCACCACTCCACCACTCCACCACTCCATCACTCCATCACTGACCCATGGAACAACTGATAAACAAATACCCGCGGAAGCTTGAGAACGCCGGTCTGGTCGATCCCGGCGGCGCATTGCTGGGGTTCCTCGATGCCGAGTTGGTCTGGAACCGGGACCGGCCGGAGACTGGTGAACTGGCAAAGATATTCGACGGGATGAGCATCAACTCCCTGATGTTCGCCGTGCCGACCGAACCGATCCGTTCCATCCTGGACTACCTGGTTACAGTGCATGAGCACGCCATCTGCCCGAGCGATTGCGAGACGCGCACGTTCCTCCATGACCTGCCGGTTGTCCGTGAGTTCGCCGCTGAAACCATCCTAACAGCGCTGCGTCGACGCAAGAGTGCGATCATCCCCGGTCACGGCATCGTGACCTTCGGTACGGTGTCGCCGGAGCAGGCGTTCGTCGTCTGCAGTTCCGTCTGCTTCGCGACCTTTGTGAAATTTTTCTCCGACTACCTGACCGCGTTCAAGAGCGGGACGGTCACACCGCAACAGCAGGCGGTCTTTGACCGCGTTATGCCGTTGCTGCCGGCCCCTGTTGCCGGTGGGGAGTCCTTGATGCGCGGCCCATTCGACAGTACCGATGACGTAGTTGCCGCCCTTGACGAGGTCGGCCGGAAGACCGTCGGCCTGGGCCTGGTTGATTCATTCTTCGGCAATGTCTCCTTCTGCCGGGATGACGTGCTGTATATTTCGCAGACCGGCAGTTCGCTGGATGAACTTCCCGGCTGCATCGACCCCTGTCCGTTGGATGGTTCATCGTGCGCCGGCATCACGGCATCCAGTGAGTTGACGGCGCATCGTCAGATCGTAGTGCGAACCGGCCGGAATGCTGTTCTGCATGGGCATCCGCGGTTTTCGGTGATCATGTCGATGGATTGCGACGAGACCGACTGCGAACACAGTGAGGAGTGCTTCCGCCGCTGTCCGCGATCGCGGTCGATTGCCGGCGTTCCCATCGTCCCCGGGGAAGTCGGCACCGGCCGGTTCGGCCTTTGCAACACCGTCCCGGCGGCGATGGCCGGCAACAAGGGGGTGGCCGTCTACGGTCACGGCGTTTTTGCGGCCGGCCGGGACGATTTTAACGAAGCCCTGGCCAGTCTCATCGAGATCGAGAACGCCTGTCGCGCAGAGTACCTCCGGATTGTGGGAGCCGTCGAAGGAATCGGTGGAATCGAGTGATTCGAGAAACCGGTTCTCCCGCCTGGTTGCAGCCGGGATGACCAAAGATTCTGCTGCGTTGTTGCGCCGGATCTGGCTGCAACGCCATTGTCGCAATGTGGCCGGCGCCGAGTCCGTTGTGACAGTTGCCTAACAAGCTGCCGGGCAAACCGGGCGCGAACCCCGAAAGCCGGTGATTGACGGACGCCGCGCGCCTATTTCCTGATCTGCAATTGCGGCGGTTTCATCAGACCGCAGGGGACCAGCTGGTACTTGTCGATCCAGGCTTTGTCGTGGACGACGTATTGTCCCGGGCCGGTCCAACGGGGCCATTGCTCGGGGAAATGGTGCGGCCCGTGCGAGTTGCGCCGGTGCCCGAGAACTTCGACGCGGAGTTCGACGGATTTGCGGTCGGCCACCAGTTCGGTTATGTCCAGTTCGTGCGGGTCCCAGGCGACGATGCCGGCTTCCGCGCCGTCGACCAGAAGGCGCACGCCGACGCCGCGGTACGCGGGGATTGCCACCACGAGGCGTTCGCCTTTCTTCAACTTCGGTCGCAGGGTGGTGCCGTAGCTGACGGAGCCGGAGTAGAAGGTCAGCCCCTGCTTGCACCAGTCGCCGATCTTCAGTTTGTCGGGCAGGGCGGTGAGACTGACTTCAGCGCCCTTGAGTTTTGTGCCGAACTGCCCCAGGAGATAGACGATTTCCAGTCCCGGGTGGTCTTCCGGGTAGTCGCAGTGGACCCGGATCCGGTTGGCGCCGCGCTTCAGGGTGGCCGGATCGATCGCCAGCTTGCGCAGCGACCGATCGCACCACCAGCCGCAGTCGGCGTCGGGACTGAGGGAATTGCCGTTCACCGTGATGGCGAAGCTGTCCGGGCGTTCGATGCCCAGATAAACGACGCCTTTGGGGACTGCTTTGATCTCGAACGTGTAGTCCAGTTCGACGGCAACGGTCTTCGGGTTTTTCTTCTTCTCGCGCGCCCAGGGCTGGACCATGCGGCCGCCGCGCCCGGGAATGTCCAGGGCCTCGCGGATCTCACGGTCGATCAACAGAATTTCGTTCGGCTGCTGCCATTTGCCCTTGCCGATCTTGTAGCGCGGGCGATCCAGCACCAACACATTCTCTTCCGACAACTGGTAGTCCCAGTCGTTCGACGCAAGGGTCTTCGTGCGTTGTGTCTGCAGCGCAGGTCGCTGTGGCAGCTTTACTTTCGATGCTTTCTTGGGGACGACGAACAGCCGGCTGCCGATCGCCGGCAAGGAGGTCCTGAGCTGCCAGCCGTCCCCGATCCGGCGAGCGTCGGCGGCGAAGTGCTCGCCGGTGTCCGGGTCGAGTTCGACAGGGGCGCCGGCGCAACCGGCAAACCCGGAAATGAGCACTTCCGGATAGCTCTGTGTGCGGTCGCGTACCAGTGTCGGATCGCCGCCCACCGGTAGTTGCGACGGCTTGTGGCCGGTGTTGCAGACGAACAGGTACATGTTGTTGCGGTCCTCGCGCAGCAGGTACAATGTCGACTGGATCTGCTTGCCGTCCGGCGTGGTGATCGAGATGCGGCGGCACGTCTGTTCGACGGCCGCGGCCGGTTTCTTGCCGCTGGCCGGTGTTTGCTTGCAGCCCGCGGCGAATTCCCGCACGCAGGAGCAGGGCAGGGCGTCGACGTATTCCGGGACGGCGCCGGCAAACACCACCAGACCGCCGGCCTTCTTGAAGCGCTTGAGCAGGTCCAGCGTGGTCCGCCGCATGGTCGTCATCGGCGGAACCAGGACGGCTTGGTAGCGCGCTTTGGCGACGCGCAGCGTTTTGCGGCTGACCTTCGCGTGTCGGGCCAGGATGTCCTCGTCGCCGTAGTCGAAGTCGATGTTGGCACGGCGCAGCGATTCGCGCACCAGCATGAACTCACGGTCCATCCTGCCGGTGGCCGGATCCTCGCGCCAGCCCTTGCCGATCTGCAGCCACATGCTCTCGACCGGGTGGATCACCAGCAGGTCGCGGACTTCCTTGCCTTGCGTCATCGCCGCGTTGATGCGGGCGAAGTAATCTTCGACCTTGCTGTAGTGCTCCCACCACGGCGACTGATAGAAAATGCCGGCCGGGTAATCGCGCTTGGCCTGGCCTTCCATGGTATACCAGGACAGATGCTGGGCGCGCAGGTTGATGCCGAGCGCTGCCTGCCAGTCGCCCAACGCCTTGTGGCCCATGAACGGAAAATCCCAGCCCGTGCAGCCGTATGTTTCCGTCAGTCGCCACTTGCGGCCAAACTGGCGCGCCGCGGAACTCACCTGCTTCGCCGTGTCGTAGATCGGCGAGTGTTCGGTAAGCAGATCCATGCCGGGCGCCTGCATGTGCTCGTAGGAACGCATGCAGCTGCCGACGCAATTGGTCTGGCGCGACAACGTGTCTTCTTCCAGCATGTGCCCGGTGTGCTGCATCTTCGTGCGGTCGCACCAGTCGCCGATCTGTCGCGCGAACGCGTCGACAAACAGGAAGGTGACGCAATCCATGTAGTGGTAGCGTGCCTGCGAAACCTCTTTGCCGTCAACGTTGAAGAAGATCTCCGGCAGGTGCGGCAACAGGTCGTAGCCGTAACGCGTCTTGAACACGGCCGGCAACTGTCCGGTCCACGGCGCGGTGGTCCGGGCTTCGCCCTGACTCTGGCACATGCGCATGTAGTTCGGTTCGTCCGTAAAAATGCCGGGGACGCGTTTGCCCAATTTCCTGCCAATGCGTTTTTCGTAGGCTTTGTGCGTTACCCGAATGAATTCCTTGACCGCCTTGTGACTCAGCAGGTCCAAATACGCCTGGCCGTTGTACCAACTGCTGGGTGATTGTTCGACCACATGGAAATGCAGGAGTACCTCGCCCCCGGCCAGCTGGCGCGGCAGCCGGCGGGCGTTCACACGCTTGACGTCCGTGGCAGCCTTGCCGTCCACTCTGGCGCGAAAAACGCCCAGTGTCGTCTTGCTTGTCTGCAGGTCCGCCGGCTTGGCGATCTCGTCCAGGTAGATCATCCGGGCGCGATACTCCGGATTCCTGGTGACCAGCCCGCCGGCCGCGCCCGATGGCCACCGGTCTTCGTCGTAAAGCCACGCCTGCATGTCGAGCTTGTCGGCTTCGTCGATGCAGGCCTCGATACACTCGAACCAGTCGTCCGAGAGATACGCAGTGTCCAGACCGACGCGGGAGTGCATGAAAAACCCGCCCAGACCCATACGGTTCATTACCCGGATCTGTCGGCGCAGTTCTTCCGGCTCCAGTTTTCCATTCCAGGCCCAGAACGGGGCGCCGCGAAATTCGCTGCCGGGGTTCGCAAAGATTTTCTTTAACTTTTGGTTCATGGCCGGATCTCTCCTGTTGGTAAAGAATACAAGTACAAACATGGTTGAAATCACAAGGAGGTCCTTGACGATCGACCCAAAAAATAGCAGTATTGAATCAGGATGCAGGGAGTGGGATGCAGGATCCGAGCAGGTCATCCCGAGCTTCCGACAGACACCAGACCTGCCGGCCAACGTTGCCGGGACCAGGATACGCGATGCAGGATGCAGAATCGAAATCGAATGTAGTCGAGGATCATGTCAATGGCCAGACGCCGCAAACGAATGGCGGCAACAGCGCACCGTCTGACGGAAACGCCGATCAGTATTGTACGCATCGGCGCCCAGGACCCGCTGGAACTGCATTGGCATGAGTTTCATGAACTGGTGCTTATCTTCCGCGGCCACGGGGTGCATTTCACCGAGGACGAGGAATGCGAGATTACCGTCGGTGACGTTTTTCTGATTCCGCCGGGGGTGATGCACGGCTACCGCAACACGGAGGATGTGGAACTGGTCAACATCCTGTATCTGCCGGATCAACTGCAGCTGCCCATGTTGGACCTGGCTGATGCACCGGGGTACCACGCATTCTTCGAACTGGAACCGCGCCTGCGTCGCGAACACGGACTGCAGAGCTGCCTGCATGTGCCGTTGGAAGAACTCGAACACTACCGCCGTCTGGTCGATCGGATCGAGGAGGAGTTGTCCGCGCGGTCGGCCGGGTTTCGCTATATGGCTGCATCACTGCTGATGCGGCTGCAGTTGCTGATCGCCCGCAGTTACAGTGTGAATCGACCCGAGCGTTCGGAACCGATGTACCAACTGGGCGGGTTATTGTCGTTCATCGAGAATCATTACCAGGAAGACCTGAGTCTCGAGATGATGGCGCAGCACGCCAATATGTCGAAGAGTACTTTGAACCGGATGTTTCGGAAAGCATTGAACACCAGTCCCACTAGTCACGTGATTCAGGTTCGGATTCGTAAAGCGGCTGAGATGCTGCGACTGACCGACAACAACATTACCGACATCGCCTATCGTGTGGGCTTTGCCGACAGCAATTATTTCTCGCGTCAGTTTCGCCAGGTCACCGGGGTCAGCCCCCGCCAATATCGGGCGCGGTTGTAGAAGTCTGATGGTAGCGCGGGCCTCTGTCCCGCGTTCCTGCAGCACGGCGCGTCGGAGTCGCGGGACAGAGGTCCGCGCTACTTGGAAAAGACTCGGTCATTCCCCCCTTCGTTATCCCCACCGTTCCTCATGGGCAACGTCTTTGTGCAACGTAGCCCGGGGTAACACCCCGGGACCCGATCATGCCGTCGCCATCCGGTTTCCCAAGGGCAAAGCCCTTTTACAGCGTAGCCCGGGGTAACACCCCAGGACCCGATCATGCCGTCGTCATCCGGTTTCCCAAGGGCAACGCCCTTGTACAAAGTAGCCTGGGGTAACGCCCCAGGACCCGATCATGCCGTCGTCATCCGGTTT
>CAYLNH010000006.1:7157-7876 GCA_964384625.1 uncultured Lentisphaerales bacterium | reverse complement strand
GTCGTCATCCGGTTTCCCAAGGGCAACGCCCTTGTACAACGTAGCCTGGGGTAACACCCCAGGACCCGATCATGCCGTCGTCATCCGGTTTCCCAAGGGCAACGCCCTTGTACAACGTAGCCTGGGGTAACGCCCCAGGACCCGGTCATCTCCCAAAAGAATCAGTGCCCTGAAGGGGCACTACAATCAGTCCCAGACGTATCGCTCGTCATACGTGATGTTGTACTTCTTAAGGAACGCACGGTATTCATCCTGAAAACTTAGCGTTCGATGATGTTCAACTTGGTTTTCTATGTACCTTTCCAATGCCCCTGCGTATTGCGGGCTGACGGCAAACATGCCGTAGCCCCGTTGCCAGTAGAATCCCTCGTACTCGCCGCCCCATTCGGCCTTTATCCATTTTGAAGAGTCGCGTTTCAAAGATTCCAGAACGTCTGCCGGCGCCGTCTTCCTGGTCAACACGCATGAGATGTGTACATGGTCATCAGCACCTCCGACGAAGACGTCCATGCATTCCTTCTTCCGGAGGACTCCCGCCAGATATGCGTGAACATCTGTTCGAATGTTGCTATCCCGCCAGCGTTCGCGGTTCTTTGTGCTGAATACGATGTGTGAAGAGAGCTTACACAGAGACTGTGGCATTATCCCTCCCTCGCTGTTTTGTGGTGCCCCTTCAGGGTACGATGTGGTTGTTGCGACTGGTCCCTGGGGTGTTACCC
>CAYLNH010000006.1:0-7057 GCA_964384625.1 uncultured Lentisphaerales bacterium | reverse complement strand
CAGGCTACTTTGTACAAGGGCGTTGCCCTTGGTTTTCGGTGGTGCGGCTTCAGGGCACGATGTGGTTGTTGCGACTGGTCCCTGGGGTGTTACCCCAGGCTACTTTGTACAAGGGCGTTGCCCTTGGTTTTCGGTGGTGCGGCTTCAGGGGTCCTGGGGCTCTGCCCCAGGCTACTTTGTACAAGGGCGTTGCCCTTGGTCTTTGGAGACTGGTCCCTGGGGTGGTACCCCAGGCTACTTTGTACAAGGGCGTTGCCCTTGGCGGCTTCGCATTGAACTACTCGTACTCGATCTGGGAGGCTTCCAGGTCGATGCCGGAGATGCTGAAGTTCAGCGGGTTGCCGGTGAGTTCGCAGTCCTCGGACAGGCGGCTCATGGCGTCGTCCGTAACGAGGATTTCGCCGGGACCGGCGAGGTCCTCGCCCAATTTGCTGGCGCGGTTGACCGCGTTGCCGAAGTAATCGGTGTCGTCCTCAACCAACAGTACGCGACCGAAGTCGATGCCGCAGGAGATGCGGATGTCCTTTTCCTCGGGCGTGGCAAGGTTCATCGTGTCGAACCCGCGATTCATTTCGATGCAGGCCCGAACGGCGTTCTCGGTATCGGGGAAACGGGCGAAACAGTTGTCCGCTTCGAATTTCACCACGTTGCCGTCGTGCCGTTCGATGATCGGTTCGACCACGACCTGCATGCGTTTAACCATGGACAGATAGTGCACGACGCCGTAGCGCAAGGTGAGCTGTGAGAACCCGGACATGTCAAGCACCAGGATTGCGGTCTCCACGCCGAACTGTTCCCAGATCGCGGTCTCGATCTGTTTGCGTTTTTCGTCGGATCCCGCTTGGGCGTGCTCCAGCAGCAACTCGGGAAACGTCGCCATAATCCGCTCCTTCCTGGTTCGGGGCCGGCACAAGAACTACCCGGTAGTTTGCGCCGCAATTGTCTCCATGGAGCCGGGGCATTTTCGGCTCTCAGCTTCGTTGTTCTCCGCCGTAAACAGCTCGCCGTGATCGTCGTCCATGCCTGGCTGAGAACGAGACTGTTCCCGGCAAAACACCAGCTGACTTCTGCGCCGGCTTTAAGGCCGGGTCAAGGCCGCAGCCGCATGGCGGGCGCGCATGAGACTGTTGATCTCGGTGTCTTTGAGGGAGGGCTGCACTGCGGCCAGTGCGGCTTCGCCGCCGATCCGGCCCAGTGCCTGGCAGGCGCAGCTATAAACCATGTAGGTGTCGATATTGTCGGCGATCATTCGGGCGAGCAACGCGACGCTGTCCTGGTCGCAAAGGCGTCCCAATGCTGCAATCAGCGCGGCTTTCAGGCGCCAGCGTTTGGCCTCTGCCTCGCCGCCTTCGCCGTCCGGCAGATAAAGCTGGTCCGCCGGGATTGCGTGTTCTTCCTCGAGCAGACGGCGCAGCACCGGGGCCGCATCCTGAATGCCGAGACGTCCTGAGACTTCGGCGGCGGCGACTTGTACCGGCCAGTCGCCGGACTGCAGTTCGGCCAACAACAGTGCGGTGTCCGGTCGGTCGGCTTTGAGCTGGGCGAAACACGCGTCCTCGCGCGCCAGTGTGGTGGAACCGCGATCCGACTGCGGGGCGTCCCAGTCCACCAGTTGTTCAATCTCGGGATACTGCAGGTCGCGGTCGACCGTGATGTCTTCCAGTTCGCTTTCGTCCTGGGGGCTGTTTGCCGCTTCGTTCTCGGTCAATTCGATGCCGGCAAAGGAAAAGGCTGCCCCGCCGTCAAAGCATTCGACCGCCAGCTCCGCCGTCTTGCCGTCGATTGTGACGGTGATGAAATTGCCGTCGCGCTTAACGGCTGCGTTGTCGGCGCCTGGCGCGATCAGCAAGGTGAACTGCACCTGGTTGCCGGTCTGACTCAAATCCAGACGTTGACTGCGGTGCTCGTCGCGATTCGGAAAATCCGGTTCGTCGGTGACGGATGCCTCGACATCGCCGTCCCACGCGAACAGGACCTGCGGCCCGTTCGGGATGTCGAGGGCCGCGGCGTTGCCGTCAAGCGTGACGAAGGGCCGCAGATGGTATTGGCAGGTCCATTTGTGGGCGGAGTCGGCGGCGATCGTGTCCAGGATCAAGCCGAATCCGTCCGGGGTCCAGAGCGATGTCCGGCGCATTCGGCGGACGTCATAAGCCGGATTGTAGTAATTGGCGCAGTCTGCCGTTACCGCCTGCAGGCCCTGGTCGGCGCCGTAGAACTCGGCGCGGCCGACGCGGCCCTCGCCCGGCCAGTACCAGATCTCGTCGTCGACGACGATGCAGTTGGCGGCGCACGGCAGGCCCGGCGCCATGCCGGCCAGAAAACTGTCCCAGTCAAAACTGCCGCCGACGCTCTTGAGATAGTTGGCGTGCCGCTGCTGCTCTTCTGCGTCGACGTTCGCCAGGATCTTGTCCAGCGGCAGGGGCCAGGGGTTCTTGCCCTTTTCGGGAATGCCGTCCTGGAAGATCGGTTGCCCGTCCATATCCAGCATTACGTGATTGGGGTTGACCTGGCCGCGGCCAACGCTGCTCATGGACGCACCGCAGTGGTCCCAGACCTGCATCAGCCGGGTCCGGCGGGGGCAGTCCTCCAGTGCGGCCCCGGTCTTCGGCAGGAACCAGCCGAACAACTCCGTCGGCAGCTCGGCGCTGGCGTAGTCCTTGAACTGCTCGGGCCACCAGATCAGCGTCCACATGGGGTCGTCGGCGCCCCAGGCGAGAAAGCCCGGGGATTCCCAGGCGCCCAATGCTCTGGTCAGTGACAGGTAAGCCGCGTTGCCTGTAATGTCCGCCAGATAGGCGAAGGGCGATACGTTGACTGCGTTCTGCCAGCCGTAATGATCCCACGGCGCCAGCAGCCCGCCCGGACTGACCAGGTGCATCTCCATCTCGATCATCTTGCGCAAGGTTGTGCCGTTCGGCTTGAACGGCAATTCCGAGATGTCCGTGCCCAGCAACTGCCGGAACAGCTGCGCGGTCCAGAACGCCAGGCCGGTGTTCACATGCGAGGTGTACGTCGAGCCCTCGCCGCCGTAGCCGTCGCCGGGGAACAGGCCGACCACATCCGGCAGCCGGCCGAGGCCGACGTCGAACAGGTGCTTTGCAGTGGCGTGTTGGGCGCGCTTGTGGCCGAATATGAAACCGGTTACCGCGCAGTTCAGCGACATCGACCAGATCTGGTTGTCGCTGGCGCGGCGGCGCGAACGCATCACCTGCCGGGAATGCTTGTGCGCAAAGCCGACGAACGCTTCGGCGGCTTCTTCGAGGTCGTCCCTGGACCAGACTCCCTTGCAGGCCAGCCAGTCGAAGAACGCCACGCGTCGCGTCGTCGTGCCGCCGCGGCACCACGTGTGAAACTGGTAGTCGTTGGCGGTGTCGCTCTGCGCCAGCCGGCGCCAGTAGTCCCGCAGATAGCCGGCGGCCTCCTCAAGGACGGTGTCGTCCAACAACGCCTGCAGAAAGATCATGTCGCGGCGCTGCGTGTCGTCCTGCAGAATCCGGTTTTCGAAGTCGTCGTAAAACTCCTGCAGCAGGCCGCCGGCCGTCGTGAGTTTGGTCCGGAGTGCGTCGAGATCGAGGATATACAGCGGCTGTTCAAGAGCCGTGGGATGAAACGATGTCATACTGCCTTCCTTTTTGTCTGTCGGGGTGAAAGAGCAACTGTAGTTGCGGGGCGGGGCGATGCAATCTCCGGTGCCGGTCGTCGGCATGTTTGCGGCATGCCCGGTTGCGCCGCAAAAAAATCACTGGCGCGCCCTTGTGTGATAGAAAAAAATAGTATATGATAGTCATATGATGTATAGGGATGTATTTGACATTATTGTGGGAGGGCGCTGATGCGATATAGAGATGTGTTTGTCTGGGCGACGGCTGCGGCGTTGCTGTTTCATTTGGGATTCCTTGTTCCGGTGATTGCCGGACCGGCCATGGTCGGATTCCTGGTGTGCCTGTACAGGCTGACCTGGGTGCCGTCGAAACGCTGGGCCTTCTACCTGGGAACCGGTCTGGGGTTTCTGTTGTATGCGCCGCAACTGCATTTCTTCTGGGGCATCTTCGGGCCGGCGGCGGTACCGTTGTGGCTGATCCTCGGGTTGTGGGTCGGGCTCTACCTGTTGCTTTGCCGGTTCGCCGTCACGCGTTGGCCGAAGTGGGGGGTGCTTGCCATTCCGTTTCTGTGGTTTGGTTGCGAATATATCCGCAGCGAACTGTACTATCTGCGCTTCGCCTGGCTGACGCCGGGATTTGCGTTGTCGGCACCGCCGTGGCAACGGTGGCTGGTGGGCGGAGCGTACTTCTTCAGCTTTGCTGTACTGCTGTGCGTTGTCCTCTGGCACCTGGCGGCTTACAGGCGGGGCGCGTTCCGCGGGGCGCTGGTCGTCGTGGTGCTGGCGCCCTTCCTGCCTGGCGTCGGGGAGGTCTTGACGCGAACCGACGGGCCGGTGGTTGCCGGCGTCCAGTTCGAGCAGGAGGTCAATGAGAACCGGATCGTGGCTTTACTGGATCGGGTTCTCAGGCGGCAGCCGGATGTGGACCTGGTGGTGCTGAGTGAGTATGCTTTCGCCGCCGACGTGCCGGATACGGTCAAGGCCTGGGCCGACCGCCATGACAAGTATGTAATCGCCGGCGGCAAGGACCTCCTGCCGGAGCGCAACGATTTCTACAACACGGCCTATGTCATCGGTCCTGACGGCAAGGAGGTCTTTCGTCAGGTGAAGTCGGTACCGATTCAGTTCTTCGACGACGGTCTGCCGGCGCCGGGGCAGCAGGTATGGCATTCGCCGTGGGGGAAGATCGGCATTGCCGTATGTTACGACATGAGCTACTCGCGGGTGATCGATGGTTTGGTCGAGCAGGGGGCGCAGGCGCTGATCATTCCGACCTTCGACTCGATCACGTGGGGCGCGCACCAGCATGTCCTGCATTCGCGGGTGACGCCGATCCGCGCTCGCGAGTACAATATTCCCATCTTCCGCGTCGCCAGTTCCGGCATCTCCCAACTGGTATTGGCGGACGGCACGGAAATCGCCCGGGTGCCGTTTCCGGGGGACGGCGAGATGCTCGCCGGTGCAATCCGGATGGCTCCGCAAGCCAAGTTGCCGTTTGACCGGTACCTGGCTCCTATGGCTGTGGTCGCGGCGATTGCCGTTGCTGCGATGTGGCTCTGGGAGCAGTTCTTCCGGTTTTCCTTTGCCACGGTACCGGTGCGAGGGCGTCGGCAACCCTCCGGGCTGAAACCGCAGATTGCCGAACACTAGACAGCCCTATCCTCCGCAGAACGGCTTTCCGACCCCATTGGCCGCAGATACCGGTTGTCAGTCGGTTCTTCTTTGCAGGCATTGAGGATTGGATCACTTCCTTTGACTTCCGGTCATCAGCAGCGTATGGTTTGCGGCGTATACGGGGCACGGGGGCAGGACCCCGAGACCCCCGACATCCCGACACCCGAAATTCATCCCGTTCAGCGGGACCCGACACCCGAAACCTTCCCCAATGCCCAAACTGATTGTCCAGCAAGGCTACTACCAGCGCGGCGAGTTCGATATCCACAAGGGCGATACCTTTATCGGTCGCGATGAGAAGTGCGACATTATGATTCCCGACGGCCAGGTGTCGCGCCAGCATACGAAAATCACCTTCGACGGCCAGGAAGCGACGATCGAGGATCTACAGAGCTTTAACGGCACATTCCTCAACTGGACCCCGGTCGAGGGTAAGCATTCGCTGAAGCATCTCGATGTCATCCAGATCTGCAAGAACGTGTTTGTTTACAACGAAACCGATGAAGTCGTCGAGGAAGAACCCGAGGCCCTGTCGGGAGAGCGCTTCAAGACCTCGGAAGTATTCACCTTCGAGTTTCTCCGTGAGCTGGCGCACAAGGTCGAACTGAACGTCCAGAAGGTGTTCAAAGGCAAGCCGGAAGTCGTCCGCAACGTCATCCTGTGCATGTTGGCGGACGGTCACGTGCTGTTGGAGGACGCGCCGGGCGTCGGCAAAAGTGTGCTGGCGCAGGCGGTGGCCAAATCGATCCAGGGCGCCTTTAAGCGCATTCAGTTCACCCCGGACATGCTGCCCAGCGACATTATCGGCATCAGCGTCTACAACGAACAGGCGCGCGAGTTTAAGTTCATCCCCGGCCCGATCTTCGGCAACATCATTCTGGCCGATGAGATCAACCGGACCACGCCGCGGACCCAGGCCGCGTTGCTGGAATGTATGAACGATGCGGTGGTGACGGTTGACGGCAAGCCGCAGGTGCTGCCAAAGCCGTTTTTCGTGATCAGTACCCAGAATCCGGTGCATCATCACGGCACCTATCCCTTGCCGGAAGCACAATTGGACCGGTTCCTGATGCGGCTGACTATCGGTTATCCGGAGGGAGACACCGAGTTCGAGATCCTGTCGAGCCAGGTGGACAGCCATCCGTTGAACCAGATTACCTACGTCGCCAAAGCCCTCGATATCGTGCAGTGCGCCGCACTTGTCCGCAAGGTTCACGTGTCGGACCCGGTCAAGGAGTACGTGGTTAATATCGCCCGGGAGACGCGGGAGCATCCGGCCTTGACGGCCGGGGTCAGTCCGCGGGCGTCACTGGCGTTGATGCGGGCGGGGCAGGCCCTGGCGGCCTATTCCGGCCGCCGCTATGTCGTGCCGGCGGATATTCGGGAATTGGCGGTGCCCGTTCTGGCGCATCGCGTCCATCTGAAACTGCGGGCGCAGACCGAGTTTGAGAACACCGCCGAGGTGATTAAAGAGATCGTCAAAAAAGTGCCGGACGACGTCGACGAAACACGCATCATGTCCTGAGGTGATCCGTCTTCGCTGAAGCGACGCCGGACGGGTCGGTAATCGGTAATCGGTAATCGGTGATCGGTGATCGGTAATCGGTGATCGGTAATCGGTAATCGGTAATCGGTGATCGGTAATCGGTGATCGGTAATCGGTGATCGGTAATCGGTGATCGGTAATAGGTGATCGGTAATAGGTGATCGGTAATCGGTGATCGGTGATCGGTAATCGGTAATCGGTGATCGGTAATCGGTGATCGGTAATCGGTGATCGGT
>CAYLNH010000005.1:74408-76681 GCA_964384625.1 uncultured Lentisphaerales bacterium | reverse complement strand
TTTATCTCAAATCATTGCAGAGATCCGTCGCACTGTTCAGTTGTCAAAGAGCACAGCGCCATAGGCGCGAAAAAGAGTCTTGAGTTTAAACTCTCTGCGGTCACATGCAAACGCTCAAAACCGAAAAAGCCGATTTTTTTCTGCATTCGCTATCTGAGGCGGGGTCAGCAACGCCGTCGCAGGCGATAACAGGACCCAACTGAACAGCCGCAGACCAAGAACCGCAACCATTACTGTAGGTCAGGAACAGGCTCAATTCAAGCCGATTCCAGGCTTTTTCGTCATGCGTCAGTCAACGGGGAGTGGCTCCCGCGTGCTGCCTTCCTGCCGTCAGCAGGCTTGGCCTGCCGGCGCCGTGGTCGTCCAGCGAACTCAGCGCGGCCTGCCGTTGACCAAAGACGGAGGGCCTGCAGCATTCTGTCACGCCGTCATCCCAAGAAATCCAGTTCGCCGGTATAGACATAGACCGCCGGCCCGCTCAGCTTCACGGCCCGCGCCGAATCGCCGTCCAGAACGAAATCGACCTCCAGCCAATCGCCGCTGGCAACCTGCAGACGCACGGGGGGCTCAACCAGACCGTTCCGCACCGACACCAGCGCACTGGCCGTCACCCCGGTACCACAGGCCAGGGTCTCGGCCTCGACCCCGCGTTCGTAGGTGCGCACCAACAACTCCGACACACCCGTCTTCTGAATGAAGTTCACATTGGTTCCGGCCGGAGCAAAGTCTGCGTGATATCGGATGGCCGCCCCAATCCCGCCCACATCTGTCCGACTGACGTCCAGGACTTCAATCACGACGTGCGGCACGCCGCTGTTCACGAAACCATAAGGAATCGAATCGCCGTCAACCGTGACGGTTTGCTGGAGACGCCAATCCACCGGGTCCGTCATGCCGAGTTCAACAGTCTCACCTACGGTCGCCTGAATCGGGCCGGCAACGGTGCCGAAGGTCATCGTCTCCCCTGCCACGCCAATATCATGAGCCAGCCGAGCCACACACCGGGCCCCGTTCCCACACATCTCGACCTCGCCACCGTCAGGATTGAAGAAGCGCATACGAAAGTCGAGTTCGTCGCTGTCGCTGTTTTGAATCAGGATAAAGCCATCGCATCCGACCCCGGTCTTCCGACGGCCCACGGTTGCCAGCCAATCAGCCTGACCGACAGGAAACGTAGCGCCGCGGTCATCGACGAGGATGAAGTCGTTCCCTGCCCCGTGCATCTTCCAGAACGGAATCTTCATCTTCTCCTGCCTCCTCCAGTTTTGCCCCCCTCAGGGGTCGGCGGAAATATCACTCGGCACTTTGTCCTGCAGTTGCTTCCAGTGCGCCAGAGCGTTCTCAGCCAAAGGTTTCTGATTCTGCTTCCTCAAAAGCTCGCTGCGATCCTCGTTGATGCCCGGCTGAGAACCAGAACTGCTCCCGATAGAGCACCAACGGATTGCGGCACCGGTCTTACTCGAATTGGCGCGGGTCATTCGGCATACCACCGTCAACTTCCAGATAGCGGGCAGTGTACACATTGATCAAGTGGTCGGCAGCGAAGCGTTCATTGGGATGGGTATTCCAGAAGTTACCGAGGAGAGTGATTGCCTGCTGGATTTCTGCCGCATTGTCGCCCTTCCCAAGCATCTCAGCCTGGCTCTTCACATTGCGCCAGTCCTGGCTGCCGGCATTTGGCGATTCCACAAATTCCCTGACAATCCCGTCCACCATGGCGCGACACTTGGTGGCATCCTCACTGTGTTCGGTCTTATACTTGTTAATTGTATTAACTGCCTGCTGGAGCTGGCCCTTGCCCTTTAACCGGGCGACCTCCATCCCCAGGGTGCGGAAATCCGTGACTTCGATGGGCCGTTCCAATTTCGCTGCCGGTCCGCCGCCATTGGATTTGTGACCATTGCCGCCAATACTGACTTTGCCGCCGTGCCGGATGGTCTTCCTGACTCGCATATCACCGGCCTCGCGCTCCCTGCCGCAAGTGGTCAGGATGACGGCGCCGACGATGATACTGCAGACCGTGATCAGCGGATAGATGATATACTTCATCTTCTTGAAGCGGGCATCGATCTTGGCCTTCTCTTCAAGAATCTTGATGTCCTGTTCGGTAAGCTGCTTGTTCGACCGGGTCCGCGACGCCCCCTTCCCCCGCCTTGGTTTTCTGGCCTTCGCAGGCCGTTTGGGACGGGCCTTCTTTTTCAGGTCGTCGCTGTCACCCTTTTTCTTCGCGTCTTTCTTTTCGGCGTCGTCTTTCTTTTCGGCGTCGTCTTTCT
>CAYLNH010000005.1:38156-74308 GCA_964384625.1 uncultured Lentisphaerales bacterium | reverse complement strand
TCTCGGCGTCGTCTTTCTTCTCGGCGTCGTCTTTCTTCTCGGCGTCGTCTTTCTTCTCGGCGTCGTCTTTCTTTTCGGCGTCGTCTTTCTTTTCGCCCGGTCTGGTCTCGACTCGCTCGCTCAGCTCACGCTGCAACTCGGCCTCGAGTTGTTTCCTGGCGTCATCAGGTTCAGCCGCATCGGCGGGGCTCAACTCAGCATCGAGTGCCTGGCGCAGTTCATCCTCAAGTGCCGCTCGGGTATCGTCTTTATCGTCGGCGTCAGACGTTCCTTCACCCCCATCTCCAGCAGTCTCAGCCGAGAGATCACCGGGCTTGGCGGCGTCCTGCCGGCGTTCCTCGAGCTCGCGTTCGAGCTGTTCTTTCAGTTCCTTCTCGAGGTCTTTATTGGAGGCATCATCCATTCGGTCGGGGTCCTCTGGTCATGCGGGATTAATGATCGTCAGTCTTCTTGTCGGCACCGGCATCACCGGTGTCTTCTGTCGTTTCTTCGGCAGCAGACGAATCGGATTTCTCGTTGGCCTTGGGGTCGTCTTCGGACTTCTTCTCGGACTTCTTCTCGGACTTCTTCTCGGACTTGGGCTCGGACTTCTTCTCGGACTTCTTCTCGGACTTGGGCTCGCCTTCGGATGTCTTCTCGTCCTCTGATTTGCCTGCCTTCTTCTTCCCGTCCTCCCCGACATCTGAATCTGCGTCAGTGTTGGTTTTGGTCTTCGGCCGACGTTTTACGCGAAGCTTGCGGCGCGGCGAACCGGCTCTGGTTTTGCCGCGCATTTTTCGCTTCTTTTTCCCGGCGCCGGTAGTCGTCTTGTTCTCAGCCTTGTCGGCATCATCGGGCTCTTCCGCCGCCGGCTTTTCCTTTTTGGCGGACGCCGTATCGGTGGAGACTTCCCTCTCCATTTCGCTGACTTCCGCCTCAAGCTGTTTGCGCAGTTTTTCCTCGTATTCCTTCATAAAGAGCTCACGCTCTCTCTGCTTCTTGCTGTCGCGTTCCTGGGCTTGCTTCGCCTTTTCAAGGGCCTGGCGTTTCCGTTCTTCGATGAGTTTACGCTTAGCCTTTTCGCGGGCGGCCTGAATTGCTTCGCGTTTGGCCTTTTCGATGGCAGCGGCTTTGGCTTTCTGCTTCGCGATCTCGGCGGCTTGTTTCTTACGGAATTCTTCTGCCTGACGGCGGGCCTCTTCCTGAATTCGAGCGGCCTCAGCCTCCGCCTTTCGTCTGGCTTCTTCCGCAAAGGCCCGGGCTTCCTCTTCCGCCTTCCGTCTGGCTTCTTCGGCTTCGCGCCGGGCCTTTTCGGCTTCCCGTTTGGCTTCCTCAGCAATTCGGGCAGCCTCCGACTGCGCATCTTCGCGCGCTTGTGCGGCGATGCGGTCGGCTTCCGCCTCAGCCTCTTTGCGGGCCTCCTCAGAGATGCGAATCGCGTCAGTATGAGACAACTGCCCAGAATCCGTTGAGGCGCTGCCGTCGGACTCGAGTTTGAACTCATGGCTGCTGCCGAGGATACGCACCTGACTGCCGCCGGCGGCCGGCTGATTGGCCTGCTTCTGGGCTTCGCGCCGGGAAGCCTTGGTGGTACTGGTCGCCACCAGACCGCTCACCACATCGACATCGACGGGCTTGGCAATCTTGACCTTTGACAGATCGACATCGGGCGGGACCTGCGCGTCCGACGCCGCGTCCGGGGACTGGGGGGCCCCCGGCTCCCGGGCCTCCGGCCTGGTCGGTTTGGGCACAGACCCGGACGGCGTCTGAGCGGGGGCCGGCGAGGCTGAAATCGGAGCTGGGGGCGCGGCGACCGGGGCTGCCGGCGCCGGCGCCGGGCCTTCCTCATTATCCAGAGCCAGCAAGGCGCCGCAGGAGGGGCAGGTGAACTCAGCGACATCGTCCGGGATGTCAATCGTGGTATTGCAGTATGGACAGATATCCTGCATTCAGAGTCTTGACCTCAGAGCTTCTCCACGTTCACAGCGATCCAGTCCTCGCCGACTTTGGCGGCTTCCGGCGCGGCTTCCGCAACGGCAGCTTCCTGAAAAGAAAGCTGTTCACAGAGGGTTTCAGTCTTGAGATAATCGCGGTGCGCGGCCAAGGCTTCGCCGATGCGGGCAGTCCCCGCAACGGTCGTCTGGATGCGGTCGGTCACGGCCAGCATCAAGGCCTTCCGTTTCTCCTGAATCGCATGTTTAATTTCGCCCGCGATGCCTTCCAGTTCAAGAGCATGGTCTAAATTCAAATCAAGGGCTACGGTCACCTCGCCTTCATTGGCGACCGCCAGCCCTGGCTTTTCTTCCCGTCTAATTTCGATATCGTCCAGGGTGAGATCAAGATTCTCACCCTCGTCGAACTGTATTGTTACTATATTGCCGTGCCGCAGATTTTCAATCTGAGCCGGCTCCAGCGCGCTGATCGCCGCTGCCGCCGCTTTCATCTTGGGCCCGAGCTGACGACCGAGCTTCTTGAAGTTGGCTTTTGCCTGCAGGTGCACGAGCTCGTGCTCGTCTTCCTCAATCCGGACCTGCTTCACATTTAATTCATCAGCAATCAGTTCCTGCATGACGCCGAGGTCCTCCCGCGCTCGTTCATTGATCGACACCAAATGGACCTCGCGCAACGGCTGGCGATTGCGCACCGCAGCCTGACTTCGCAGGTAGCGGCCGAGAGAAACCGCAGTCTGAGCCAGGGCCATGCGGCGGTCCAGATCGGCATTGAGCCAGCGTTCTTCGGGGACTGGATAGTCGCAGAGATGCACGGACTCCGGCAGCCTTTCGTACCGTAAGTTGCGGAAGATCGTCTCCGTCATGAACGGAATGAACGGGGCCGCTGCCCGGCAGAACGTAATCAGGACATGATAGAGCGTGGCGTAGGCCTGATCTTTATCCGTATCATTCCGGCTTTTCCAGAACCGCCGGCGGCTGCGCCGGATATACCAGTTGGTCAACTGATCCACAAACTCGACAAAACGGCAGGCTGCAGGCTGCAGCTCATAAGCGTCCATACTGGCCCGCACATCCCGGACCAATCCTTCCAGACGCGAGATGATCCACCGGTCCAGCGGATGCTCCAGCACCTCCGGCGACGTCGCCGGGGTGCCGGAAGCGGGTTCCCAGCCGTCCACCTTGGCATACGTGACAAAGAAGCTGTAGGCGTTCCACATCGGGATCATCACATTCCGCATGGTCTCCTGCACGCCATCGGGCGTCTGCACCTGCTTACCGTTCTCCAGTGTGATCATGTGGCGGCTTTCCGAGAACCGCATATCGTCAGCCCGGACAACCGGCGACGACAGCATATACAGCCGCATCGCGTCGGCGCCGTAGGTATCCATGATGTACATCGGATCCGGGTAGTTCTTCAGGCGCTTGGACATCTTCTTGCCGTCCTCGGCCAGGACCATGCCGTTGACAATGACGTTCTGGAACGCCGGCTTGTCAAACAGCGCCGCGCCGAGAACGACAAGCGTGTAGAACCAGCCGCGGGTCTGGTCGAGACCTTCGGCGATGAAGTCAGCCGGGAAGTGCTCTTCCAGCCACTGTCGGTTCTCGAAGGGGTAGTGGCGTTGGGCGTAGGGCATGGAGCCGCTTTCGAACCAACAGTCCAGGACTTCCGGTACGCGCTGCAGGCCGCCCGGCAGTTCGATTTCGTCGACGAAGTGTTTGTGGATGTCCTCCACCGGCTTCCCGGCGAGCTTCTCCAGTTCCTCGATGGAACCGACGCAGACGACCTCACCCGCCTCCTGATTGCGCCAGATCGGCAGGGGACAACCCCAGTAGCGATTTCGTGAGATCGCCCAGTCCCGGGCGCCCTCGAGCCACTTGCCGAACCGGCCGTCGCGCAGATGATCGGGCACCCAGAGGATCTGAGCGTTGGCCTTCAACATGCTTTCCTTGATCTTCTCAACGGCCACGAACCAGGTGGAGATTGCCTTGTTCAGCAACGGAGCATCGCAGCGCCAGCAGTGCGGGTAATTGTGCTTACAGGTCGTCTTGTGGACGAGCTTGTGCTCCTCCTTCAGGCGCTTCATGATGTCCAGGTCACAGTCCTTCACAAACCGACCGGCGTAGTCGGAGACGTCGGACGTGTACTTGCCCTCGTCGTCGAGCGGGCAGACACTGGGCAGATTGTTCGCCCTACCGGCCTCATGGTCTTCTTCACCGAAACCGGGGGCCGTGTGGACAATGCCCGTACCTTCTTCCGTGCTGACGAAGTCACCACTGATGACGCGATACGCACCCTCCTTCTTAAGGTCGGCGAAGTAATCAAACAACGGCTCGTAGGTCATCCCGACCAGGTCGGCGCCCTTGCAGTGGCGGACAATCTTCGGTTCTTGCTTACGCCAGTACACAGGCAAGAGCGCCGCACCGAGGATATAGTGGTCGCCGTTGTCCTCCACTTCGACGTAGTCGATATCGAGACCGACCGTCAAAGCCAGGTTCGCGGGCAACGTCCAGGGGGTCGTCGTCCAGGCCAGGAACCAGGTATTCTCGGCGCCGTCAACCTTAAAGCGAACGGTGATGGCGGGGTCTACGACCTCAACGTAGCCCTGGTTGACTTCGAAATTGGACAGGGGCGTGGAACAGCGCGGGCAGTACCACATGATCTTGTTGCCCTCATAAATCAGGCCCTTGTCCCAAAGCTGTTTGAACACCCACCAGATCGATTCCATATAGTTGCGGTCCATGGTCCGATAGCCATGTTCAAAATCGACCCAGCGTCCCATACGTTCCACAATGGCTTCCCATTCGGACGTGTATTTGAGGACGATACTGCGGCAGGCTTCGTTGAACTTGCCGACGCCATATTCTTCAATCTCGTGCTTGCTGTCAATGCCAAGCGTCTTCTCCATCTCGTTCTCGACCGGCAGCCCGTGGCAATCCCAGCCGAACACGCGGTCAACGAATTTGCCGCACATCGTCTGATAACGCGGGACCACGTCTTTAATGGTACCTGCCAGGAGATGGCCGTAGTGCGGCAGACCGGTGGCAAACGGCGGGCCGTCGTAGAAGACATACTCGTCGGCATCGCGGCGCTGATCCAGAGATTTGCGGAAGGTCTCGTGCTCGCGCCAGAACGCCAGGACCTCCTGCTCCTCCTCGGCGAAATTGACTTGCGGCGTCACAGTATCAAACATCGATTGTACCTCGGTCTTCTTGGTCTGGCTTCGTCAACCACGGGCGGTCTTCGGCGATAACGACGGCGCGTCCGCGGCCACGCAAAACGGGAAGCGGCGACAATACACCCAAGCGCGGGGGAAGTCGAGGGCACAAACACAAAGATCAGGTCGCCGCCCGCTGCCGCGCTAAATCTCGCGGCACGACTCGATCTTCTCGTACGGCACGCGCAACGTCTGCAGTTTGCCGTCGGCATTGACGGTTTCGACCGCGACGGACTGCTCCATGGCATCGACGATCCGCTCGATCCGCAATTCCACGCCCTCAACCACCAGGCTGAACGGTCCCCGGGAACGGCCGACCTCGTCAAAACATATCCCCTTGAAGTACGCCTGGCTGTACACCGAACTGTGGGTCGACAGCGTGTCTTCGGAAACGGTGCCGATCTCTTTTCTCTGCCTCTTTTTCGGGGGCGACCCGGATACCGGCGGCGGTGCGTCGATCGGCGAGAATTCCTCTTCCTGTTCGGCTGTCTTCTTCTTGCGAAACCGCTCGGGGATCCGCAGCAAGGCCATGGCCGCCAGGGGATAGAGAACCGGGACCAGCAGCCCGGCGAAGAAGTGAAGATACGGACCATGCAGGCGCTTCTCCGCCACCGATGCGGCAAACGCCCCCGAGGCCAGCCAGAGTATGATCAGGATCGTCGTCGCAAACAGTCCACCGAACTGGCCGCCGCTGCCGAAGAAATAGTCGACATACTCGTCGAGACGCAGCACAATGCTGTTTAACACATCACTCATGGAATAACGCCAGGCCGCTTAGAGGCCCTGACTGTCCTTGAACTTCTTGATCAACCGCCGCTTTTCTTCGGGTGAGAACTTCTCCCAGTCCCGCTGAAACTTCCGGGCATCGTCGTCTCCGTACTCGCGTCTGATCTGGCGCAACAGGGCAGCCGGCAGCTCCAGACTGCCGTCCCAAACCGCAATCCGGAAGTCCTCGACATCAACTTCAACGAACTCGCCCCCGCTGAAATCAATCTTCAAGCCGCTGCGGCCGGCATCCTCAAGCTTTCCCGCCGCGTTCAGGATCTTCTCAAAGTGCAGAAGCGACTTCGTACTCGCCTGCGCCTTCAGCACACGTCGCGGCCGGAACGAGTGCGAGTACACCGCTGTGCCCGACAACCGCAGTTCGTCGAGCAGCAGCTCGTGACCTTCTTCGACTTCGCCTTTCAGCTGATAGCCGATCGCCCGCACGCGCGGATTGGCGATGCACTTCTTGTGGCTCTTCTCACGACCGTTGATGAACAGTTTCAGAAAGGCCTTCTCCGGGTCGTAGACGCCGGCAATATGCACCCATCCGTGGCCTGTAGGCATCGGCCCCCAACAGAAACCCTTCGTCGACCGCGGCACGTCGAAAATCGCCACCGCCTCGCCCTTGCGCTGCCCTACTCCGAGACGAAACTGCACCCGGTCGCCGCTGTTGCTCACCACAAAGTTCTTTACTTTGTCGATCTCCGACGGCCGGATCCACATCTCGACCGTGACCCCGGTCAGGGTGCCTTCGAACAGCGTTTCGTGCACCACCTCATGCTCGAAGCTGCCGACGAATTTGTAGGCGTACATATTCGGTCTCTGCTTCACCGGCGGCGGGGCCGCCACCGGTTTGGCAGCGGGCTTCTTCGGCGACGGCCGGGACATCTCAGGGGCGTCCTGGGGGCCACGCAGGAGGACCACCGCGAGAATGCCCATCAGCAACAGGATAACCAGCGCCAGACCGCCGGCCGCCGCCAGCATCAGCTTGGTCTTGCTGTCCACCTTCGGTGCCGCCTCGGTCGCCTCGGGAGAAGCGGTGAAAGCGGTGTTGATCTCTCGCGTCCGTTCGTCGGCGATCTGAACATCGTCGTCGGCGTCGTCGGCGCCGCCGACGGTCCCGTCATCCGACACGGCAAGCTGGGCGCGTTCAACCACCGGCACCTGCTGGGTCGGTATCTTGTTGGTGGATTTGCTGGCCCGCTCTTCCGGTTGAATCGTGATACTCGCCTTGGGTGTGGCCGATTGCGGCGGCGCCGGCGGTTCGGGTGCGGCCGGTTGCGGCGGCGCCGGCGGAGCGGCGGCGGCCGGCGATTTCGGGGCCTCGGCGTCGGTCTGCGGCACCTGCAGCCCACTGGCGCCGGCGGCGTCGGGCTTGGGCAGGACCAGCCGTTTTTCAGATTTCGAGTTGATCGGTTTGGCCGCACTGCCGGCGGCGGCGTTGGCTTCGATCGAAGACGTCGCCGGCGGCGGCGCGGCGGACGAGGCCTGGTTGATCAAGCGCGTGCTTTCTTTGAGCAGCTCGGCATCATCCAGGCCGGGGAGCCGATCCAGTTCGGCGGCATCGATCAGCGGCAGCAGGCTCTGGACGTTCGCCGGCGGCAAACCAATCAGTCCGCCAATGCGTTCGGCCAGGGCCGCCAGTTGTGCTTCGTCGTTTGCCACGCTCATATTTGGCTTGTCCAGTCTTGCATCAATTGCCCCAAACGCTAGGGTAGCTCCACACCCGGACAGGAACCCTTCGGGCGCCTGCCAATTCTTAATACTGATATTGATTGCCCCCCGCAATTGCAAGCCTAAACCATGAGGTTTTTCCATGTCTGAGTTCCTCGGAAACGACTATTTGATCTCGTCTTCCGCCGGCAAAACCATCTTCCAGGAAATCTGTGATCTGCCCCTGATCGACGCCCATAACCACGCCGACGTCGCCGAGATCGCCCGGAACGACAACTATACCGACATCTGGCAGATCGAGGGAGCCACGGACCATTATGTCTGGGAGGTCCTCCGCAAACGCGGCGTCGACGAGGAGTTGATCACCGGCGCCGCCGACAACCGCGACAAGTGGCTGGCAGCGGCGGCGGTCTGGCCGGAACTGCTCGGCAACCCGACCTACGAATGGGTCCACCTGGACCTGCAGCGTATCCTCGGGATCAAGACGCTGATTCAGGCGGACAGCGGCGCCGCGATCTGGGACAAGACCAGGGAGATCCTGGCCAGGCCCGAGATGAAACCGCAGACGTTGCTGCAGACGATGAAGGTGGAGGTGATGTGTTCCACCGACGACCCGATCGACTCGCTCGAACATCACCAGGCGCTGCAGGACTCGCCGATCGCCGGCATGGTCCGCCCGACCTTCCGGCCGGACGCCGCCATGAATGTGTTCAAACCCGAATGGCCGGCCTACATCGAAAAACTCGAGCGCCGCGTCAACGGCACGTTCAAGAACATCGGCGACTTGATTGCCGCCCTGCAGACCTGTCACGACTATTTCGCGGCAAACGGCTGCATCGCCAGCGATCACGGCGTCGAAGTCCCGTACGGCTATCAGGTCGAAGAAGACGACGCCGACGACGCCTTCAGAAAGGCGCGCAAGGGCGAACGCCTCGACGTTGATGAACTCGTCAACTACATGGCCTACGTCCTCAACGAAGTCGCCGAGATGGACTCCGAAAAGGGCTGGGTCTTCCAACTGCACCTCGGTTGCGTACGCGACGTGCGGGACAGCCTGAAAGACGCCATCGGGCCGGACTCCGGCGGCGACATTTCCGACCACATGGTCCCCATCGTCGAACCGCTTACCGCTTTTCTCAACCGTTTCGACGGCCGGCTGAAAACCGTTCTCTACTGCCTCGAACCGCACCACCAGGCCACGCTGGCCACGTTGACGCGGGCCTTCGGCGCCGACGTCAATCTCGGTTCCGCCTGGTGGCTGAATGACACGCCCATCGGCATGAAACGCCAGCTGGAGTACATCGCCACGGTCGACTGCCTCTCCAACTTTGCCGGCATGGTCTCCGACTCCCGCAAGTTGCTGAGCTACGCCTCACGCCATGAGATGTTCCGCCGCTGTCTGGCCAATGTCCTCGGCGACATTGTCGACCAGGGCCGAGCCCCCGAAGCTGCCGCCGTCAAACTCGCAAAGAAGCTCTGCTACGACCGGCCGAAGGAGCTCTTCGGGTTCTGACGGTGAATCTGTGGATCACCATTGGCGGATCGTTCGGCATGCTGATGCTGGGCTACGTCTGCTTCATGATGGCAGCCTTTCTGGGCGGCGGCATCGCCAACGGCACGAAACCCGGAAAATGGCTGATCACCGTCTGTGACCTTGCCTTGCTTGGATTGCCCGGGCTCTGTGTCGCCGCGATCATCGCCGTATGGTTGGCCTATGCCATGGACGCGGGCCCACACGGATTCTGGGCCTTCGCCCTGCCCTTCCCCTTTATTATTGCATACATCGTATTCGTCACCCGCGTCGCCAAAGGATAAGCCATGTCAAATCATACCTTCTATGTCGCGACCAACGGCAACGACAACTGGTCCGGAACACAGGCTGATGCCGGCAAGAACGACGGACCGTTTGCGACGTTGGCGCGCGCCCGGGACGCCATCCGCGAATACCGGAAAAGCAGCCCGGAAACGGATGTCACAGTATTGCTCCGCGGCGGAACCTACACCTTGCCCGAGACGCTTGTCTTCAATCTGGAAGACAGTGCCGACCAGGGCTCCCTCACCTTTGCGGCGTATCCTGATGAACAGCCGGTACTCAGCGCCGGCGTCCCGGTGGAAGGGTGGATTGTGACAGCCGCTGATACTCCCGGGCTGCCCAAAAATGCTGTCGGCAAGGTCTGGGCCGCTGCCCTCCCCGATGCGGTTGACTACTGCCATTCCCTCTTCAAGCAAGGCAGGTTTCTCCCACGTGCTGCAGGCGCCGGTTTTATCCCGACGGTCAAACACGAAAACCAGCGCGCCGAACGCCATGTCCTGCATTTCCCGGCCGGCGCGGTACCTGCCGACGCCGCCGAACGCGGCCTGGAATTCCGCATCATCCCGCACTACCCCTGGGTCATGAACCTGCTGCCGATTGATGCAGTCGATCCCGACGCCTGTACCGCCAGGACTTCGGTGCCCGGCACCTACTCCGTCGGCCAACTCGTCTGGGGTGCGTTTCCGAAAGGCACCTGCTGGCTGGAAAACGCACTTGAACACATCGCCCCCGGCACCTGGGTCCTGAACAAGGCCACCCGCACGCTCTATCTGTGGCCGACCGCAGAAAGCGAACCGCAAAACATCACCGTACCGGCATTGACCGAATTAATCCGTGTCGAAGGCGACATCGACAACGACGGTCCGACGGACAGGCCGGTCACCGGGATTCATTTCCAACGCATCCGGTTCACCCAGGCCGATCACCAGCCCTGGACGCCGGACAAAAGCGGGTGGGGCCTGCAGCACGACTGGGAGATGTTTGACCGGCCGACCGCCATGCTGCACTTTCGCGGCGCGGAAGACTGCAGCGTGATGGACTGCGAATTCGCCGACAGCGGCGCCGCCGGGATCCGTTGCGATCTGCATGCGCAAAACATCTGCATCTCGCACAATCACATTCACGACCTCGGCGGCGTCGGCGTGCTGCTCGCCGGCTACGGCCCCGGCACCAAAGACGTCAACCATCACAACCAGGTCACGGACAACCATGTCCATCATGTCGGCCGCATCCTCTGGCATGCCGCCGGCATCTTCGCCTGGCAGAGCGGCCACAACGAAATCTGCCACAACCACGTCCATCACGTGTCGTACTGCGGCATCGTGGTCAGCGGCCGCATCCATATGTTCCAGTCTGACGGCGAGGCGTCGAAGACTGTGCGTTACCACGAACTCCCCTACAACCGGTCTGGCCCGGATACGCGTCCCCTGCCGTGGCGCGAACGCGAACCCTGGCTGCACGGCCGCGGCAACCGCGTTGCCTTCAACGACCTGCATCACTGCATGGAACGCCTCGGCGACGGCAACGCCATCTACATCTCCGGTACCGGCGACAATATCCGCGTGGAATACAACTACATCCACGACATCATCTCGCCGCGTATGAACGCCGCCATACGCTGTGACGATGACCAGCACGGTACAACGATCCACGCCAACCTGATCGCCAACTGCTGCGGCGAGGGATTCATCATCAAAGGCGCCAACACGATCACCAACAACATCGTTTACGGCTTGCGCCACGTTACGCCCGACGGCACAGCATGCACCCATAACCGCGGCTATCTGGTGCTGCCCTACGGCGACTGCACCGGCGCCGTCATTGAACACAACATCTTCTACGCCGTGGAAGCGGAAACGCCGCTGCTGACGGAGTCGAAGACCGCTTCCGGCAAACGTCCGCCCGGATTGCTGCGCCAGTGCCGCGCCGATCGCAACCTCTACTTCAATGCCGCCGATCCCGACTGGGCCGCACGCCACTTCGCCGAACAGCGACCGCACGGCGTCGAAGCCGACAGCGTCGGCGCCAACCCGCGATTCATCAACCCAAGCGCCGGAGATTTCCGGCTGGCGGACACATCGCCCGCCTTCGATCTGGGGATTCAGCCCCTTACCGCCGACAACGCCGGGCCGCGCCGATCACAGGTTTTGACATCGTCTGCCCCGGTGTAACGATTTGACTATACAACGGCCGCCCGCCGGCAACCGCCGCGCCGTGCCGCGACCATGGACGCAAGCACGCAACGAGAACTGTGGAGGGAACCGTAATGACCGGAGAAAACGCGATTGGTTTCGGCCTGATTGGCTGTGGGGCCTTCGGCAATTTCTGTCTCGACCAGTTCAGAGAAATGGATAACGTCCGCCTGATCGGCGTCACCGACACCGTACCGGAGTTGGCCCGGCAGACCGGCAGTCGGTTGGGGTTGACGGTGTTTGACTCCGTCGACGACCTGCTTGCCGAAGCCGCGATCGATCTTGTACACCTGGCGACACCGCCGAAAACACATCATTCGCTCGACCTGCAGGCGCTCGACCGAGGCAAGCACGTCTTGTGCGAAAAGCCGCTGGCGACCCGGCGCGAACACGCGACAGAGATGATGGAAGCCGCCCGGCGGCAACAGTGCATCCTCGCAGTCAACCTGATGATGCGGTACAATCCGCTCTGACGCAGTGTCACGCAGATCCTGGAACAGGAACTCCTGGGACACCCGATCCACGCGATGTTCGAGAACTATGCCGGTGATGACAAACTCACGCCGGATCACTGGTTCTGGGACAAAGAACAAAGCGGCGGCATCTTCATTGAGCACGCCGTCCATTTCTTCGACCTATACAACGGCTGGTTCGGCGACGGCCGGGTGGAAGCCGCCCAGGCCGGCACGCGGCCCGGCGCCCCGCAGATCGAGGAACAGGTACACGCCCTCGTGCGCCATCCAGACGACGTGCTGAGCAGTTTCTATCACGGCTTTCATCAGCCCGGCCGCCTCGATCGCCAGGAGTTTCGCATCGTCTGTGAACGCGGCGATATCCGGTTGTTTGAGTGGGTGCCGACCGCGATCAAGATCGACTTCATCGCGACTGCCGCCGACGCCGAAGCGGTGACCAGTCTGGTGCCCAACGGCAAACAGGAAACGGTTCTCGGCTATGCCGGCGAAGAACGACGGGGCGTCGGCCTGCATAAGTTATTCGCCGCCGACGGACATTTCCGCGTCGCCGGCGATAACGGCATGGCCAAACAGGAAATCTACGGCTATATGGTGCGCCAACTGCTCGACGACCAGATCGCCGCGATCCAGAACCCGGAACACCGGCGGTTGGTATCGGAGCACAATGGGTATCAGTCACTGCTGATGGCGGCCGACGCCGCCGAACTCGCCGCCGGCACGGACTGACGGGACAATCGCCCGACCGCTTTGCGGCGCCGCCGTCAAAGAGACGGGCGACGGACCGCGGAAAGCCCCCCGGTATCGCACGTCAACAGGTCACGTGAAACAGGCCGACGACGTCCTCATCCATGGCGTTCCACATCTCGATCGCCTCCGGCGTCGCCAACTCCACCACGTCAATCTCCCGGTCCTCGAGATAGTCAAGGACCTCGTCCGACACCGTCAGAACGCCGTTCTGCCCCGTGCCGATCACAACTTCGGTCACTCCCGATTCAAGGAGGTCCTTCGCCTCGGCCAGTGCCACCGTGTGCGAATTGCCGTAGACCTCGCGGGATAGATGTTTCTTGCGTTTCTCAACCCGGCCGTTGCGGCGGATAACCACGTCGTGCTTGTAAGTCTTGCCGTCGATCACGATGGAACCAAAAGACGTACCGTCGATGTCCGGTTTCATGGATTGGCCTGCTCCAGGGTTTCAAGGGCATTGTAGAATGCGGTGAAGTTCTGGTTGCCGAAACCGGGGAGCAGGAGGTCGTGCTCAAAGACCCGGCGCGACCGCGCGAAGCTCACATGTCCGTCGGGATACATCAGGTTCCAGCCGATCATGCCTCTGGCATGTGCAGTGTACTCCTGTCCCCCCAGCAGATCAAGCCCGAGACTGCGTTCGTTCGGCATGCCCATCAGGCGCCGGTAGGCCCGGTTCCGATTTCCTCCGTTGCGGTCCGCAATCCAGCAGTTGTAAAGATAGGGGATGCGCACACCGAGAACGGAACCGGGACCGGGCTTGAAGGCCGTCGGAAAGGGCTCATAGGTTTCCAGGCGAAAAGCAACGTGCGCCATGCTCGGGCAGTAAAACACGCGTGGATCAACGATATACTCCCCGGTGTAGAGATACCCCAGATTGTGGCAGGTCGTACTGCCGGGATAGGCAAACCAGCGCGGCCAATGCGTGTACTCGATCGTCTCGACCCCCATCAGCGTCGACGGCGGCAGCCAGTCGTTGCTTTCTTCCGCGTACAACATCAGTCCCTGCGCCTGCTGCCGCAGATTCGAAGCGCACACCACCCGCCGCGCCGACTCCTTGGCCTGGCTCAACACCGGCAGCAGCAGCGCGATCAGGATCGCGATGACCGCGATCGCCGTCAGCAGCTCAATCAACGTGAAGCGCCGCCTCGACCCGAACCGTCTCTCCCACATCACACGGTCTCCCTTGCTTGTTTGCGCTGAGTATATTCGGCCGGACAAGTGAATGCAAGGAACGCGTCTCAACTTGCCGCCGCTCAGTGGATGTCGTACTTCGATTTCACATTCCGGATCTTCTGCCGGACCTCGTCGGTCACCTGCCTGGTGTCGACCTGCTTGAACACATTGCCCAACACACGCTTTTCATCGGCCGTCATCTTGCCGTCGCGCAAAGCGATGTTCAGCAGCGAGTTCAGCTCCTTCAGATCCAACGTACCGTCGTCCGCGAAGCAGCGGATAGAACTGTAGGCGATCTCGATGTGACTGTTCTTGTCTTCACTCATGGTTGCTGTCCTCCAACGTCAAGAACGGGAACCGAAGTAGAAACTGACCGTTGCCGCCAGCCCGAGATTCAAGTATGCCCGGCCCGCCTGCAGATCGGTCAGCAACAGCACCGTCAACGTCAACGCCGCAACGATGACGAGCAGGCCTTTGGCATGATTCAACAGCACAAAAAACGCGGTGGTCTTCAGCCGCCCGGAGAGCTTGGCGAAAAGATAGCCGACCACCAGACCAAAGAAGACCACAAAAAACTCAAGATTCCGCATCTCCGTCAGCTGCCGCCGGACAAGCAAGACCAGACCCGCGGCAAAGAACCCCATGATCAGCAGCACCCGAATCACATTGGCGGGCAGAAACAGCGGGGCGGCGGCATGGGCGGCGGCGTCCAGGATGCGGCTCTGGGCCGCCTTCAGCTTCTTGCGGAAACCGAAGTAGTAGCCGATCATCGTAAGCAGCAGCCCGAATAAATAGGCCGGCACCGGGACGGCGCGTAGAATCAGAATCCAACTGGCCAGCGACAGCAACACCGTGACGCCGGCACGGATGCTGCCCTTCGGCAAATAGAGCGGCTCGGGGATCTCCTCGCGGGAGACGTCGATCAGTCCGGTTTTGCCGGAGGCCGTATCATGCAGAATACGGAATCGACGGCCGCACGAGCCGCAGAGGAATTCGTCTTCATCTTCCAGGCGTTGGCGAATCTCAACGCCGCAGGCCGGACAGGTGTGAAATGACTGCTCAAACATTGTCTGTCAGGGTCCTTCTGCGCTGATGACTGCGCTACCTCAATCGGGGAGACGCGAGGCCCGGTCGTTTCTGTTCCAGGCGGCATACCCCAGAGCAAACGCGGACAAGGCCGTAATGATAAAGAGAATGCCGTGAAAAACGGACAAGTCCAACCGGCCCGGCGGCGCGGAAATCGTATCGAGAGAATTCTCATAGGGGTCATCGGGATCATAGTAAACCGTGACTTTCGCGCCGGGCTGGAAGAACTTCGCCTGCTTCGCTTCCGCCTGGTCTTTCTCCGGCAGATCGCGGGCACTCGGCAGCACCCCGTGCCCCACCCATTTGCGGCCGTCCGCGGTGAAGACATAGTGCACAACCACGTCGTACACATAACCGGTCAAGGGATCGCTGCTCGTCCGTCGCAGCGGCTGGTGCTCCTCAATGCGGCTCTGCTCGACGACTACCACCGCACTGCCCGCCACGAAGTCAAGCGACGGCATGAACCACCGCCGCCAGGCCGCCAGATTCAGGCACGCTGCCGCCGCCACCATAATCGCCCCAAGACCATAGAGGATGACGTTCCGCCGGCGGCGCCCCGGACCGGTGAACCGGGTCACAATGAACGCCGCGAAAACGCCGGCGCCGAATGCCGTGAATGATGCAATGTCCATGGTATGCATGGATCGCTCCGGTGAGGGTCAGGCGCCGAACAGCGTTTTCCGCAGCCGGTCGAAAAAGCCCTGCCCGCGATTGTCGAGGACCTGCTTCAACTCGCCGTGATCAAAGAAGATGCCTTTACAGACGGAACAGTAGTCCACCATCACGCCATCCATGTACTTCTCCTGCACCTGGCCCTTCTGACACCTGGGACAACGCCCCAACACCTCGACGCCGCGACGGCGTTCGTCCAGCATCTCCTCACGGCCTTCGGCGCGGATTTCCCCGGGACTCTTCTGCATGCCCTGCTGCAGCGCGTCCAGTTCGCCCTCGTCCAGCCAGATGCCGTCGCAATTCGAGCAATGGTCAACGAGTACACCACGCAGATTATTCTTCTTCATGTCGGTCTTGCAGCGTACACAATGCATCTGCAGCTCCTCCTGTGTGGGTTTGGCACCAACTATACACGACCGCTCTCGCCGGCGCAACGCCCCCGACAATTGATTGAAAGTAGTGCAGTTGGCGCTATTTTAAATGGCCGTAGGGACGATGCAATTGTGCCGGCCGCAAGCGTCCGCCGTGCGTTTGTGCAACAGTCGACGAGAAAGAACCCATGACGATCCTTCGCGTATACGACTCGGGAACTGGAGACTGCCTCGCCCTGCGTGAGGGCATGCGGACCCGGTTCATCTATGACACCGGTGCCAAGGAAGAAACCGAACGCCTCCGTTGGGACGGCAGGGAAAAGGGCTTCGGCCGGGCCCTGGACCAGGCGCTGGTCATCGAAGAAGGACCGCCGATCGTCATCATCAGCAGCCCGGAACCGGATCGTTTCGGCGGCCTGATGGCGTGGGCCGAAGAAGTCCTCGCCAACGCCCCCGCACAAAACCGTGACTACCGCGATGTCGCCCGCGAAGAAATCCGTGAAGTCTGGTGCAACATTCCGCCGATCGATGTCGCCCTGGCCCGTTTGGCCGGCCTGCCCGTTTTGCGGCTGCAGTCCGACGGCACGCCGGAAACCATCGTCGTCTTTGACGGCATCCCCGATGTCCTGGCGCAATTCGGCTCCGGTCTGGCGAGCATTGCTGAGATGGACCGCAGCAAGCTCATGCCCAAGAGCATCCTCCGGCTGTTCATCGCCCGCCAGAAACGGCTTCAGGAGCTTTTCGGCAGCACGCCGAAACGCAGTTTCGTCGAGGAAATGGTTATCAACCAGGTCAACGATGTCTTTGTCCCCGACGGCATTCTCGACCTCAAGCAACTCCTGCCCGAAGCCTACCCGCAGCAACGCGTGTTCCTGCGGAAACTGATCAAAGGCAACTGCATCGTCGAGATCCCGGACACGCCGCCCCGACCGGAGGACACTGCCGCGGTCAACTACGCCACCCGCGAGTTGTACCAGCTTGTCGCACTCCATCTGCGCTTCGGCAAGACCGTCCGCGTCTGGCTCGAAATGCTCGGCTCCGAAATCCGCCTGGGCCAGGCCGAGGGACAGAAGCCGGTGGCCAAAGAATTCTGGTCCGGGTTGTCGGTCGAGCAGGAGTTCAGTCCCGATGACATGGCAAGCCTGAAAGCACTGCTGTATCCCTTCGAATGGAGCGAAGACGACGACAGCGGCTCGCGCCTGACCATCCGGCTGTCACTCTGGAACGCCAGCGGCGTCGAGCAGCTCCTCGACTCGCTGATCGTCTGCGACTCCGTCCATGATATTCTCGGGCTGTTCCTGGCCAAAGCCGAAGAGTCCCCCTGGCTGGATCAGAACTCCCGCGAGAAACTGGCAATTCTGAAGGCCGTCTTCGGGTTGGCGCCCCTGGCCGGCATCGAAGAACGGCTAGGACTGTACAAGGCCATGGAAATCCTCGAAGTGCCCTGGCGCGGCGCCGGCATCGAAAGCTGTCTCGGCCCGCACATCGGCGTCCTGCCGGAGTTGGACGGGCTCAATTATGATATCATCTCTCCTTCGCGCCAAACCGTCGAACGACTCGTCGCCGACTGGTATCTTTACGAGCCGACCATCGTGCTCAAACCCAACTTCGAAACGGCGCTGCTCGCCGCCATGGCCGCCCCGAATACTCTTGAGTGGCAACCCGACGGCAGTCTGCTGGATACCGCGGCCATCTCACTCTACATCCGGGACGCCGGCGAGAACTCCGCCTTGACGTTGACCGGACGCACCCCGCAGTTCCGGGTCATGGCCGGACTCGAGGAGGACCTGCTGCGACAGGGACTGCCCGGCGCCCCCAGAAACTACTACCAGATCCCGGACCACGGCAGTCAGCGCAGCACGAACGTCCGACACGGCGGCGACCTGCTGCCGCGCGATCTGCTCTGCCCCGAGTCCCGCATCGACCGCGCCTTCGCCACCGGCGGCGATGACGACGTCACTGACGAAGCCGACGCGACCGGACCGGATCAGAATGTCCTAGACTTCCACAAACGCGGCGCCAGAAACGTCACCGCCGTCCGCCGCAAGATGAAAGACCACGATCACTACGATATTCGCTTGTACTGATCGCGTGTGTCACAGCTTCAGTAATTCACCAGCCTTCTACGGCGAGCCGTCATTGCCCGCGATCCCAAGCGGTTCCAGCCGACGCTGCTCCAGGCCAGACCCCCTGGAACGCTGTTCTGTCAAGACACGGGGCCGGCCCGGTCTCCGGCCCCGCCGGACAAGAAACACCCCTCTATCCACGATGTACCACGACCGGTTTTTGCGGGACTGATAACAGATCCCCTGATCCCCTTCCATTCCGACAGCTCTGCGGCTATAGTACTTTTCAGTCATCTGCAAACGGACGTCTGACAATGCGTTGTACGACTCAAACTATCCTCTTGGGAATACTGCTGTCGCTCGTCGCCGCCGGTCCGCTGCCGGCGCCGGACGCGCAACCCACAGACCCGCAGCAAGCCGATACCGTTCCCATCGTCAAGGACCTCCTTGCCGGCAAGACGGATTCGCTCAAGACCCTCGCCGATCAGGGCGCCGATGCCCTGCCGAAACTCCGCCGGTTGCGGGACACCCTCGCAACCGTAAAAACAGAAGATGCGAAAGCCGCTGAACAAGCCCGCCGACACGTCGATGGATGCATCGCCGCGATCAAAAATGCGCTCCAACCCGAGATCAGAAAACTGGTCGCTGAACTCGGGGCCGATAACTTCAAGCAACGCCGCCGGGCGCGGCAGAAACTGGCGGCCATCGGCGCTCCCGCTCTGAAACAACTGCGCCGGGCGGCCGACAGCCCCGACCCGGAAGTCCGACTCGTCGCCCGCGACCTCGTCCTCACCCTCGAGATCGGCCGCTGGCGGCAACGCCTTATCACCCATTTGGAGCAAACCGAAGGCATTACCATCGCCCCGGAAGACATCGAAACCATCCGCCCAAAACTCACACAGCAGCTCTGCCCCGACCACCGCTATTTCGATATCCCGAAACAGGGGGATGAATCCCATTACTGGGTCTCCCGCAGCGGCAAGGTCGGGTTGATCGGCCTCTCCACCGGCGGCGACCTCACCCCGATGTTCGGCGGCGCCAGACCCGTCGTCAAAACCAAAGCCGATGCCGCTGCCTTCTATGAGTTGGTCGGCCATATACGCTACGGCTTCTCCGACGACGACGTCCGCCAGAGCACCGTCGAACAGGCGGACGACACCACCTGGACCGCGCAGATCAGCCACCGTTTCTTCACCGCCACCTTCGACCGGAACGGACGCTTCGAAAAACTCCACATGCGTTGAATTCAGACAGACTTTCACTGGTCTTTCGCTGGATTCTGCGTACAGTATAAGAAAGCGTCAATCACAGGATTTCCACCATGGCAAAATGCGGTCGCGAAACTGAAGTCTACAGCCGGGTGGTGGGTTACCATCGGCCGATCAAACACTGGCACCGCGGCAAGCGCTCCGAGTTCAAGGAGCGCAAGCCCTACAGCAACGGCAAGGCATTGAGTTAGGTCAAGGCTTCCTGACTTCACCCGGCGCGAAAAGGGTGAGGGTCCGCCTTCCTGCTCTCCAAGAAGAGGCACCAAGCTGAGCTTGGGGAGTATCTAACCCCTTCAGTTCTACTGCCCCACCCGTCTTCCGGCACTGCCGGGGAGATCATCTCGCGGCAGGCGCAGCTCCAGGGGCCGCGAAAAGAGGGCGAAAATATCCAGATTCAGGATTTCCGCCTTTTCTCTTCTGGTGTGCGATAAAGGCCCCCGTCAGGAAACCGGTAAGCTCATGCTCGCGTGAGGCTGTAATTCGGCCCTTCAGGCCTCTGATTGGGAGGCCGCACGACACCCGGGCCGGCAGCCCGGGCTATATCAAGACCGGCCCTTTGGGCCTCAGGACACCACTCTTGGGGCTAAGCTTAACGGTTTCCCCCTTAACTTGTCTGGCTGGTGAATCCGGTCTCCAACTGGTCTCCGGCACGCACCTCTCGAGAATCGGGACTGGGTGCAAAGAAGGGCAGGAAACGAGGGCATACTCGGCAACCGGAGCTATTTCAACAGTCCCTCAATGCCGCCGGCGTCATCGTCATCTTCCAACAGGCTCTCACTCAGATCCGGTACGCGAAACCGGAACTCACCCCAGAGCGACGGGATCACCTTCGCCTCCGACGGCAGGTCGCTCATCACCACGTTCGTCTTGTTCGCCCAGTAATGCCGCGCCACCGTGCTGACGCCTTCCGGATCCGACTCCAAAGCGCCGATATCGCCGCGCCGCACGAATGACTTGCCGGACGGCGCCCAGCCGAGTGCCGCCCACGGAATTGCCGCCTCCAGGAACCACTGCCGATCACTGCGGCGAACCGCCACGCGCGCCTGCTTGAGCTGCCGGATTTCGTCAACCGTCGTTTCGCCCATGGGCGACTTGAATGACGTCGGCGTCCCTTTGAATCCCGGGACGCGATAGCGATAGAGCATGGCCGCCATCTTGTTGTCCACCGGCGCCAACAGCAGGCGTACATCGCCCGGGGCTGCCGTCTGGCGTTTCGGGTCTGCCCCCGTTTTCAGTCCCAGGTGCAGGTCCAATGCGTCGCCATACTGGAACAGGCGTTCCGGATCCTCGGCGCTTTTTACCATCGGACTGGTCTCAACCCCGATACCGGCGATGTAGAGATGCTTGTCGTCAAAGGCCAGTTTTGCCTGCCAGGACATGGAAACCCGGCCGGTCACATCACGCACTTCGAGAATCGTCAGCAACCGGGAATCGGGCCAGTCGGTGATCAGATCACCGTCGGTCTTGGCGGGTTTGCGCATCCAGGCGACGTCATACACGCGGGCGGGCTGCAGGGCCTGCTGCAGGCGCGCGCGCTCCGCCGCCCAAGCCATCGTCGCGTCGAGGTCCTTGCGGGTCACTTCGAAACTGCCGCCCAGGCGCTGCATCCGTTCGAGGCCGTCGACCCGGACAACCGTCACATGGTTCTTGCCGGCGATCGCGTAAACCTTGCCGTCATCGGCCCGGCAGATCGAGCCGTGAAAGTCTTCCACGGTCTTACGCAGGTCCGTCAGATCCGTCTTGCCGGGGATCGCTTCGGGGATCGAGAAGTAGCGCCGGCCATAGCCGCGCGGTCCCCCCAGGACCGCCGCCGCCAGGAGCCCGTCGCGGGTGAAAGCATAGTAGTCGCCGTTGTTGCCGCCGACGCAGTACAACTGTTCGCCGGCAATCTTGAAGTGCCCGATCGTCCCGAAGCCGCCGGTCACCTGCCCGGGCTTGCGGCCGGTAAAACCGCCCGGCACCTGATACGACCGCTGGACGCTCATATAGCGGTCCGGGTAGGTCCACTGCACCTGCCCCGCCGCGTTCAGCAGCTTGTGCCGCATGACGAAAGTCGTACCGTCCGCCGTCCGCATGCAGTCATGCGTCAACTCGGCGACCTTCTGCACACGCTTCAGATCGTAAATCGGCACGCCGTTCGACAGGATCTCCTGCGGCGCCAGGACAAAACCGCCGGCTTTGTCATTAAAGCAAAACGACAGGTCGTCGCCGATGCCGGCGCTGGCGCGGAACCCCGAACCTGCCGTCACCTGAACCTCCTTGAACTGGACGGAACCGTCACGGTTGCGGTCGCTCCAGACGAAACCGGTCTGGTTGCCTTCCAGTTTGCCGAACGCCGCTTTCAATGCCGGATTGCGGCCGACCTCGCGCCAGCCGCCCAGCAGCCCGGCCAACGCCACCGGCATCGCCCTGCCCTGTTGCTCAATATAGATCCCGGCGATCGGGCCGGCATCGCCGAACGGCGTCACGACCTCGCCGTCGCCGACCAGGTATCGCTTGTTGCCGACATAGACGACACGATCCGGCATAAACATCTCGCTGCCGTACGGATGCAGGATCGCCTCCAGCCGCCATGTCTTCTTCTTATAGTCGATCCGAAATTTCATCCCCAGATGGTTTAACACCGTGCGGTCACCCGGATCCATAAAGCCGCCGCCGCCGTAATGTGTCGGCCCCATGAAGTCTTTCTCGAAGCGCCCTGTCGACGCGTCGAAGCGGCCGATGCGCTTCGGCTGAAAGTGCCTCTCCACCACCCAGAGCTTGTCGTTGCGGTCAATATAAATGTCGGCGATCGCCGCGAAACTGGACGGCTCCCACGGTCCAAGCCGGCGCTTGCGGCCGATCGTCCGCAGCAGTTTGCCGGTCGCCGGATCGAAGACCTTGATGCTGTGGGCACCGGCCACGAACAGATGGCCGCGACGGTCCAGAGCCAGTCCACGCGCCCGCGGGACCTGTGTCCGCGGGATCAGCAGGTCGTAGGACAACTTGTCCTGCTGCTCACTGATCCGGCTTGCCTTCGCAATCCCGTCCGCCAGCGCCACGTACATCGTGTCGTCGGCGTCAATCGCCATCACCGTCGGCGACGGCGCCTGCAGATGCCCGCGGATGCGTGCCGTGCCATCCTTGTCGAGTTGGATGGCGGTAATGCGTTTGGCCAGTGACCGTGGCAATTTCGTATCCTGCCCGATCGGCTGCAGCGCCAGGAAGCGCTCGAAGCCGCCGCTGATTCGGCCCTTTTTGCGGTAACCGTCGGCCGCGCCACCGGTCGGCGGCTCGACAATGCGAAAGCGAAACGCGCGGATCCGGCGCACACCGCCGAGGTCGCCGTAGATGGTCCGGTCCACGTGCCAGGTCAGGACCATGCCGGTACCGGCGCGATGGCGATGAACCGTTTCCCAATGACGGTCATCGCGAATCTCCCGCGGACCAATGGCCGCGTCCGCCGGCCCCGTCCAGACATCGACCAACGCCCCCACCCGGGCCATCGGCCAGGTAATCATGAAACCGCGCACTGCCGGCGGACGGTCCCACACCAAAGCCGCGGTCGGCGGGTCGCCAATCGAGATCGGCCGGTCCTCGGCGCTCCGTGTCGTCGTCCAGCTGCCGTTCTTCCCCACCTGCCCTTCCAGCGCCACAAGCTTGGCTTGCGGCGCCGCGTCGCGATAGCGCCGGTCCAGCACCATGGCATAGTCAATCCGCTTCAAGTCCGGCCCGTGAAAAGCCAACACCCGCGTCCGCAATCCCTTTGCCGCCACCGCCACCCCCGGATGCCGGCCGCCGCCCGCCTGCATCGCCATCCAAACCTTCGGGTCAAAGCGATCGCCCAACTCGCCGAAATCGTCCAGACCGAGATCTTCGGCGTCGTCCAGGCCGACGTCGTCGCCGACACCAGCGGTCCCGCTGAAGGCCTTGGGCAGGCTCGCACCCGATTTCAAGGCGTACACCGTGATCCGGCTGTCCGGTACCAAGACACTGCCGACCGGGACCTCCTTGTTCAGCGCCAGCACCAGAGTATGCGCCAGATTGCCCTTGTCCGTGGCGTCGCCCAGTTTGCCCTGGTTCGTGCACCGGGCAATCTGGAAGGCCGACAAAATCTGCTTGCGTGGACTGAACTCCGTGTCATGCACTCGCTTCTTTATCGGCGGCGGAAAGCACTTGCCAAAATCTACGTCGCACGCCGCGATCGTACTGCGGATCCACGGCGGATCCGGCGCCCGGTAGGAGACGTACAGCATCCCCTTGCCGCAGGCAACCCCGCTGGTATCGCTGGAGATCCAACTGCGCGCGTGCCCCGGCAGATTTTCGGAGTACTTGAATTTCAGCAGCGTGCGCCGGGCAAAATCCTGCGCCGGATCCAGGCGGATCACCCGGTTGTTCTGCACGATATAAGCATAACGCTCGTCCGCCGTCAGCCGGACCGCCGGCAAGTGCGTCGCGCCCCACAACTTGTTGCCGGCCAAATCCGTCGCGATCGTGTCGACGCCGAACTCCGCACCGCCGCTGCCCATGACGACACGGTCGCCCACCGCACAGATCGCCGCCGGCGGACTATGGTCCGCCATCCAACCACCGCCGCCCGGTACCTGCGCCCGCCACGGCGGATCCCCCGCCGCATACACCGTCATCTCATAGGTCAGTTTCAACGGCGGCCGGGCAATTGCACTCCAGCGGTATCGGCCCGGCTTGACATACAGCCCGGCGTCGTTCTGCAGGTCCCAGCCCTCGCGCACTGCGCCCCGGCGCCGTTCCACTTCCGCCAGCAACCGGCGGACCTCGCCGCCGTCCTCATCCCAGATGCGAAACGCCAGGAAACCGTTCATCGGCATGTCATAACGAAATCCAAACGGCGGCGGCGGCATGAAACTCGTCGGCGGTTCGGCGTCCCCCGCCAGCGCCACCAACGGCAATACCGACGGATGCCCATAACGCCACGTCGGCTTGCGGCAGTAGTCCACTGCCCGCAAACGCAACGCCCGAACCTCGCGCTTGACCACATAAGCCGCCGGCCCCGTCCGCCAGCCGGCCTGCACCGGCTGCCAGGCCGTCGCCTCTGCGGCCCCCGGGTGACCCGAAACTCTCCCCGGCAGCGCCGCCAGCGATGCCGTCAAAGGAGGTCCCTGCAACACCGCCAGTACCGCGATCGACAACGGTCGTGGCCAATACCCCAGCCACTGATCCGTCACTCCCGAACGCTGCCGCCGCGACTTGCCCCCAGAAACCGACCAGTCGCTGCCCCCAAGCGCGGCCGGATCCCAGTACCGCCCCTGCAATAACAGCAACGGCGACATCGATGATGACCGCCGGCCCGTCGCCCACGGATACTGATGCGACTTGATTGTGAATCGCAGCGCCCGTACGCTTGTCCCCGCTGCCAGTGTCTTGACCCGGCCCGGCGGCAGCAGCCGCCAGTCGGCGTCCACCCCCAGACGCCCCGGGTACGTTGCCGTCTCACGCAGTACCGCGATGACCTGATCGCGATTCCGGAACGCTGAACAAATCGTTCCCACCGTCACCGGCCGGCGAAAGGCCAGACGAAAGTGCCGGGTTTCCCCTGCCAGCGCCGGCGTCTGCCAGGCAGCAGCCTCCTTGCTTAACCCGAGAAGCCAGCGTAATGCCGCAGCCGACGCCCCGGGCTGCTGTTTGCCGTCGCCGTACGCTACACAGTGTTCTACATCCAGGTCCGCACCGGATACCGCGGGGGTCAGCACCTCCTGCGACCAACCGAGCAGACAAACCCCGAACACTGCCGGAACCAGCAAAACAAACCGCATGACCAGACCTCTCCAAATCAAGATTTACTAATCCTATGACAATTTATATACCATAAAGTTCCCCGGCGCGTCCAATTGCGGCATGGCAGTAACCTGTAAGCTCAGTTCATGGGTCTGCAAGTACAGTGAGGTATGAGCCGTCATTGCAAGGTGCTCCGGTGCGGCGGCTGCCGACCGGCGGTGCGAACGTCGCCGCCGGGAGCTGAAGCAGTGGAACGCCAATTGGGAGTGCTCGAAGATTGCCCCCGATCAAACGTGAGCGCTTTTCTGCGGTCAACCGGGCACCGGAAGGCTGTTCGCCGTTGCCGGCCGGATTAGTTCACAACCTTGACGGTGATCTCGCCGGCACTGCCTCTTTTGCCCCTCCCGTTGACCCGGCTGAACGGCACGGCGCGGATGCGATACATCCCCACGTCGGGTTTCCACGCGTCGTAATCTTCCTCGCGGTCCCCGAACAAGGCAAACGGCGGTACACTCTCGGTGCAGGTAACCTCGCCGTCGAGATAGAAGGTCACGCTGAGGACCTCCTCGGTCGCGTCGGCACAGATACTCAGCCGGCGGCCGTCCTTCGACAGGCTGATGGTATCGCCTTGGCGCAGCGGGCGCAGGACCTTGTTGCTGTCCGCATTCACAAGCGTGAACCCGGTCACCGCCACCGCCGGCAGCTCAGGCTCGGGATCGGGATCGGGGTCGGGGTCGGGGTCGGGCCGGGCAACGACCTCGTTGACGTGGTGCAGAACAAACTCGATCCCCTCGCCGGCAATCGCGTAGTACCCCGGCGTCACGATCAGCGTTCCGGCAACTCTGCCTTCGGTCACCTTGTCGTACTGTACCCGGCCTTCATTGACAGCCAGCCGGGTCGACAGTTCGCTTACGTCAAAGACAAACCGGGTCCCCAGCACGGTCGCCTGCGAATGCGGGCCCTCGACCACAAACCGACTGCCTGCCTGCTGTTTGCCGACCGCCAACTCGATCCGGCCACGTTCGACATGGAGCCGGGTGCCGCTGTCGGCCGTCGCCGCGGCAATCCGGAAATGCGACCGCGGCGTCGCGGTCACAACCGTGCCGTCGAGCAACTCCAGCTTCGCACCGCCGTCACCGGCGATAACCGCATCACCGACCTGCAGGGGCGTGTCAACACCGGGGTCCAGCTTGCGGCCCTGCCGCACAATCTTCACCGTCCCCCGCACGGCGGCCACCGTTCCCACACCCGCCGGCGTCGGCGTCGGCGAGAGATCCAGTAAAACCGCACCGGCGATGACAAAGACCGCCGCCGCCGCGGCGGCAAGCATCAGCACCACTGCCGGCTGCCGGTCGCGCGGCGCCGTAACCGCCGGATTCCGCGTTGACGATACCGTTTTCGGAACGCGGACGGTCTGGTGGCGCGTATCGGTCTTGAACCGTCGGGTCTTCTTCGCCGTGCGTACCGGCGCCGGACGCCCCGCCGGCAGGACCTCCTTGCCCTCGGCCAGGAAGAACGACTGCATCGTCTCCGTCGTCTGAAAATGCTCGTACAGCGCCAGCCGGTTCGCGGGGTCGTCAAGGAATTCCTCGAGTTCCGCCATCTGGTCGGCATTGATCTCGTCGTCTTCCCACAACAGCAGTAGTTCTTCCACGCGTTTCATATGCCGATCGCCTCCAGTTTTTCGTCGGCACATCTGGCCAGCGCTTTGCGCAAGCGCGACAGCATCATCAAAACCGCCGCTGCCGTCTTGTTCAAACGCTGCGCCACCTCCGACGCCTTCAACCGCTGCTCGTACTTCAACGCCAGTACCTTCCTGGATTTCTCCGGCAGTTGTGCCATGCAGTCACGCAGTGCCCGCCGCCGAGCCTCCCAGAGCTCGCGTTCCTCCTCCTGTTCATCAAACGCGACGTCGACCAGTTCCAGCAGTTTGCTGTTCGCCGTCACCAGGCTGCCCTTCTTCGACCGCTGCCGGCGCCAGTGCTTCAGCACCAGATTGCGCGCCACCCCGCGGCTCCATTTCGACACGTCCTCGATCTCGACGCCTTTCTCGATCGCATCGACAAGCTGCAGCCAAGTCTCCTGGAAGATGTCCTCCGACGTGTGGTAATCCCGCAGCATGCCGCAAATGAACGCCATCAGGCTGTGCTGATTCGCCATGAACTCAGATGAAATTTCCCGAAATGATCGGCTCATTGTCACCGCTTCAGGTTTGACTGCAACTGCATTCATCTCAATCTAACACTCACACAGCAGGAACGCTATTAAACCACAGAGGCACACAGATGTTGGAAATGCGTGCTCCGGACTGCTGTTAGATGGTTGGCGCCCTGTTTCCTTCGTTTTCATCCGTGTTCATCCGTACTACTATCCGTAGGATCCTTGTTTTTTGAGCAAAGTTTGCCGAGTAACAGGTTTCGATTCAACGAGCTACAGATTCCGAGAATCTCCATCGTTGACGCTTCGCTGCTGCCTTTCGGCAGCAACGAAGTGGGAACGACGTTAGATGTGGATCAGTTTGGTTGCGGCCACAGGCCGCGCTAAGTTCATCCGTGCTTATCCGTGGTTTCATCTCTCGGCGAACTCCGACTCCGGCAAGGTCTCGTCCTCACCCTTCACGCCGTCCTTGAACAACACGATCCGGTCGATGCTGAACCCGGTCGAACGCCCGGAAATGTACAAGGTGTACTTGCCGGCCTTGAGTTCGTATTTCGCCGGCGGCTTGCCGCCCTTGTGAAACTCGTGATTCGTGCGCCAGGTCCACTTGCCGCGCTGGCTCGAGAATGTCTTGACCCAGTCACCGCGATCCATTTTTGTGAAACAGTCGTTCTGCTCGGTACTGTCCTTGTAGTCATGCCGGTTCCGGATCCGCAGGTGATAGGTACCCGGATTCTTGATGATGAAGCGAAACCGCAATTTGCCTTTGCCCGGGCGATTCAGGTAGTTCCGTCCGCGCCAGGTGAAATAGCAGGTCCCCGTAAACCCCTCCATCTTGTTCTCTTTCTTCCAGTGGCTGGAGTCGTATACGTGCTCGACCTCCATCACCAGCAGACCGTCCTTCTCAAGGAAGGTCTTCCCGCGCTTGCCCGGCAGCTTCGGAATCGGCCCGGCTTCGGCGTTCTGCGTCATGACGATGAGCAGGCCGAGCGCCAGAAGGGCGCCAACAAGCTTGGTGATAAAGTGCGAGACGAGCGCCCGTCTCAGAATCTCAACTCTCGTGTTCATGTGTCGCTCTCCACCTTGTCTGTTCATCACTTCTGTTCCCGGAAAACACCCGACCTAACACCCCGCCCCACCGAATTCCCGGCATTTTTTGTGTCCATCCTGATTCTCTCAGGCTGCCGGGCAGGGGTTTACGCTCATTGAGCTGTTGGTGGTGATCGCGATCATCGCGATTCTGGCCGCGATGCTGCTCCCCGCCCTCGGACGCACCGGGGAGACCGCCCGCCGCTCCGTCTGTACCTTTTGGTTCACCCGTCGGTGCTGTGCTCTCAAGCCGAGACCCGGCTGATGAGGTGCAGCACAGCGTCTGCCATGCGGTCTCCTGCCTCGGGTTCCATCTTGCTTGAGATGCACCACGTGCTCTCGTGCCCCCCGATGCGCTCGAACGCTTCCCGGTGTGGGATATAGCCCAACCACCCGTTTGCGAGAGACACGACGAAGGTCTGCTTCGCCGGGCTCTGCTCCTTGATACGCAGCGAATGCTGGCAGAAATACTCGGCCGGGGCGGCGCCGAAGACCGTATCGCCAATCCGCACGACCTGTATCTCCGCAGTCTCATGATCGCTTCGGGAGTGGTACGTCTTCAGCCTGTCAAGCGACCACCGGTACCAGCCTCTCTCAACCAGGCCCTTGAACACGTTGTAGGATGAAAGGTCGTCCACAGTTGCGCCGTCATGAAACACGCCGGCATGGGCAAAGAGAGGGTCAACGACGGCATCGACGGTCGACCAATAGGTCGTCGCGGGGAACACTTGCGGCGTGATGTCCACCTCAGCAAATCCGGCTTGCAGGTCCATGGCAGTCCTCGCTGCGCTCTTCGTGGCCAAAGCGACCCGGGACACCGTTGAGCATAGTCTCGGTCGTTGTTTGATAGGCCCATTTACTCGCTCGAACGCCCGAGATCAGCTCGGGCTGCATCCTTCTGCCCTATTTGAGGCGGTGTTTCCAGTAGCCTGGGTGCCGGTGATCCTGCACCGCGCCCAATGCGAGTTCTTCGGGGCAGAACGCCCTGGAATCAGGCTTGTCCTGCATCCTCTGGTTGGGGGGCTAGAGCATTTTGCATAGAATCGTAGCCACTCGGTGCAATTGGGCTCATCTGCGAGGTTCAGCCGGAGTACCGCCGGAAGGCGGAAGTTCCCACGGGCGGGAGCCCCGTTCCTGCGCCCGGATGATCGGGCCGCCAGCCACGGGCTGGTCCGCCGGGGCGGAAAACCTGCGCGGAGCTTCCGGCTGAAGCCGGAGACGGGCCGGAGGCCCGATGCCAACCGCAGGCTGCAGCGAAGCGTCAACTCATACACGGATTCCGAAACGCAACGCCCTTCGAAAGCGGCTACAGGTTTGCTGAAAATGCTCTAATCGTCTTTGACCTCTGCAGTGTCGGTGGCCACGAGGTTTATCGTCACCTTCTCGCCTTCGATCTTTAGCGGTTCATCGCCGCCCCAGCCTTCTTCGTCATCTCGAAAGTGTCGCTCAACATAGAACTCCCGTTCTTGACCGGGCGCCAGCCTGCCGATGCCCTGGACTGTACAGTCGGTGACATCCTGCAGCTTGTCATTGGCATCGTAGGCGCAGACGGCCGCCTGCACATTATAGACGATGAAGCGGCTGTTGTTTCGCATCTTGCCTACGTACTTATGGGGTCCGGCACCGGTGCCCCCGGCCTTGGCGAAGGACAGCACTTGCAGGCGGCCGAGCGCTTCGATTTCGTCCCTTCTCTCGTCGTCCTCGCGTAGATTGCGGCCCAACCAGAGCATTCCGATGCCGATAAGCCCGGCGATCAGGAGAATGCAGATGATTCCCACCGGAAGCGGCGCGTTCAGAGACAGCCAGAGCTTCTTGACCAATTCCGATCCCGTCTTCATAAAAACTCCTTCCCAACGTGCACCTCAGCGGCAGGGCGGCAACCTTGGTGGTCGTTCTGACGGGTTGGTGCGTTGATAAACGGTCAATCCTTCGTCGAAGTCGCCTGGCTAGCCCTGTCCGACTGGAGGTGCTGGTTAGGAGCTATATCCCTTTTGCCTCGCAAATTGCGGCGTAGACTTCGTCACACGATTTGGTCAATGGTCCTGGCCCGAATATGTAGATGTCAGGAGCTTCGATGTCGTCCATGAATACTTTGATTAGATAGCTATCAGAGCGCAAGAAACCTCTCTTGACCTTCTTCTCCCAAGTCCTCTCCTCATCGTGGGCGAGACCCTTTATTTCGCTCAGAACTTGGGGCATGTCGAAGAATTCGGAAAGGTTCGTCTTCGAGGAAATCTCGGCCCAGAATTCATCTAAGATCTCGAAGTCGAAATTGGCTGAGAACTCCGCCATTCCTTTGTCTCCTAACGATAAGCCTGGGGATTCGGCGCGGTTACGTCGTCATCTTGCATATCAATTCTTTGACGCGAACTTATTACTCAACAGACAGCCGTGGGTTTTGGTGGTTCAACGGCAAACAACGCCACACTGCCGGCCGTCTTCCGCGTCTGTGGCGAATGTCAGCCCCCCCGGTTGAGCGTGGCTCCCACAGAACGTGCCGGTTGAATCAGATGATCAACAGCAGCCGTTGAACACCGCCAACTTAATCAAGACTGGCCGAATGTGCAAGTTGGACTTCGCGATAAAGAGCGAATACATATTGGCTTGTTTGATTGAGCATGTTGCCGCGGCGAGTATACTCCCTCGTAGACCAACACCGAAAGGGTCCTCTATGTCCGGGAAGCCACGGTTCGGAGATTTTCTGAAGGAACGGAAACTCGTCAAGGAAGAGCTCATCAAGTACTACGTTCATTGGGAGGAACGCTTCGTCAGGTACCTGCAAGCTGATGGCTGAGCTGATCTACGGCACTGCTCCCGGTGCGCCGAAGAATATCCAATATCCAACCGAGGAATGTTCAATTACCAAGTACGGAAAGGAGGAATCCGAACTTGGACAATGGGAGTTGGTCATTCGTCGGTTGGATAGTCAGTACGCTTGAAGAAGCAGGAGGTCCTGCGGAAGAAAGCGCAGGACCTCCTGAATGGGATTCGGATGTACGGGGCTACTCGACGACGGTGATGGTGATTTCCATCGCAGGACCGGCCGTGCCGCCGGCGCTGCTGCCGCTGTAGGGGACGGCCTTGATCGTGTGCGTTCCCAGCGGCGGTGTCCAGGGCTTGTAGTCGCCGCTGGTGTCGCCGGCGATGGCGTACGGCGCTACGTTCTCCGTCTGCACCGCCGTGCCGTCGACATAGAACTTGACGCTGCCGACCGTGCCGCTGACCGCTGCACGGATGCTCAGCGCCGTGCCGTCAGCGGTCAGGTTGATGGTATCGCCGTTGCCCAGCGCCCGGAGATCCTGATCTGTTGACGCGTTCACCAACGTGAAACCGGTGACCGCCAGGTCGGCAACCGGCTCGGCATCGACGACGATCTGGACGTCGTCGCTCGCCGCCAACTCGGAGTCGTCGGCAGTCAGCCGCAGCACGTAGGTGCCGGCGGCACTGAAGCTCGCCGTTGTATCGACGTTGCCCGCGTTGCCGAAGCTGACCGTTCCCGGCCCACTGACCTTGCTCCAAGAGGTGCTCAGACCCGCACCCGGCAGGCCGTCGTCGCTGACGGTGCCGTTGAGACTGGCGCTGTTCGGCAACTGGATGGTCTGGTCGGCGCCGGCATCGACACTCGGGGCCTGGTTGACCGGAGCGCTGCCGCTGGTCTTGACCAGGATCGCGCTGATCTTCGGGTTCTGCGTCTGCTGTACCAGCGCAATGGTCAGTTCGCCGTCGGCGACAGTAACAACCTGTTTGACATCGTGGGCCGCGTTCTTGCCGACTGCCTTGACGATATCCAGATTGTCCACCACCATGCCGCCCTCGACTTTGACGTCGAAGATCCGTTTGCCCGTCGCGTCAAAGTAGACCTCGGCGAACTTCAGTGTCACCTCATAGTTGCCGTTCGGCAGGGGGATGGCGTACTGCAGGTTGCCGTTGTAGTACCGCTCGCTCTGATAGAGTTTGTCGTCGGTCGTACCGGCAATCGCCGCTGTGGTGCTGTACTTGCTCCCGGCGTTGTAGTTGCCGTCACCCGAATACAGGGTGCCGTCGCCGGCGGTATACTCGCCGCCGCCGCAGTTGATCGCCGCGACCACCTGACCATCCGCCTGCTCTTCCTCGACCGTGATGGTCACATCGTCGGTGCTGAGCAGTTCGGTATCATCAGCGGTCAAGCGCAATACATAGCTGCCGGCCACACTGAAACTTGCCGTCGTGCTCAGGGCCGAGGCATCACCGAACGTGACGGTGCCCGGACCACTGACCATGCTCCACTGCGTCGTCAGCGTGCCGTTCGGCAGACCATCATCCGACGCGGAGCCGTTCAAGGCGGCGCTGTTCGGCAGTTGAATCGTCTGATCAGCGCCGGCATCGACCACCGGAGCCTCGTTGGTCGTGCTGTCGCTGCCGCTGACCACGAGGATGGCGCTGATCTTCGGATTCTGCGTCTGCTGGACCAACTCGACGTTCAGGTTGCCGTCGGCCACCGTGGCGGTGACGGTTACGTCGTAGGCGGCGTTCTTGCCGACCATTTTCACCAGGTCCAGGTTGTCGACCACCTGCTGGCCTTCGACCTTGACGTCGAAGACGCGCTTGCCCTCGGCGTCGAAGTAGACTTCGGCGAACTTCAGCGTCACCTGGTAGTCGCCGTCCGTCACCGGAATGGTGTACTTCAGATTGCCGTTGTACCAGCGCTCGCTCTTGTAGAGCGTGTCGTCTTCGGTCCCGGCGATGGCCGAGGAGGTCGTGTAGGTTTTGCCGGCATTGAAGTTGACGTCCGCAACATACGCGGTTCCGTCCGTGGCCGTATAGGCCGCGCCGCCGCAGTTGATCGCTTTGACCACTTCACCGCTCGTCTGTTCTTCGTTGACGACGACTTGAACATCGTCGCTGGCGGACAACTCGGTGTCGTCGGCGGTCAGTCGCAGCACGTAGGTACCGGCGGCGCTGAAGCTCGCCATGGTGTCGACGCTGCCTGCGTTGCCGAAGGTCACGGTACCCGGACCGCTGACTTTACTCCAGGCCGTGCTGACCGCGGCGCCCTCGGGCAGGCCGTCGTCGCTGACGGTGCCGTCGAGGTTAACGCTGTCGGTCGGCAACTGGATTGTCTGATCCGCGCCGGCGTTAACGCTGGGCGCCTGGTTCGTGGCGGTGCCGCTCTTCTTGACCAGGATGACCCAGTCCTTGCTGGTGTTGTTCGGGGCGTTCCCCAGCCCGCGGCTGCCGCCGCCGGACACTTGCGTCACGGATCCGTTCTTCAGGCTGCCGCCGTTGCGCGGGTCATACCACTTGACGTCGAAGTCGCCGCTGACGCCGGTCAGATCGAGGTTGGTCGTACCGCCGTTCTTCAGGTAGACGATGTAGGCTTCGCCCGCTTTGAAGAAGCAATAGTCGGAAGAGGCTGAGCTCTTGCCGTTGTCGTTCTTCATTTCCCAATATGGCACATTCGCCTTCGGGAAGAACTCCAGGGCATAACGGCAGTAGTCCCACCAGTTGTCGCGGCTGCGGAAGTCTTCGCAGGTGAGGTCCGAGTGGTCGTGCTTGTAGCCGAAGTACCACTCGTTGCCCCAGCCGCCGGCGAGGAAGGTGCCCCAGAGGGCGTTTTTGCGGCCGTCCTCGTGCGAGCTGCCGGCGTCGTAGTCCGGGCGCAGTGCGTGGCTGGCGTCACCCGGTTCGTCGCAGGCGACGGCCCAGGGCTTGCCGGCACTGACCGAACGCGACAGGTAGTCCTTGACGCGACTGTGCACCCCGCTGAAATCAGACTGACTGGTCTGCAGCGAGAACCCGGTCAGTTTCGAGGCTGACCCCAGCAGGTCGTGATGGTTGGCGCCGTTGTGGATGACGATGTGATGGTGGTAGGGATCGTTGTCAAAGAAGTACTGCGCCCAGGCCTGCTTCTGCGACGTCGTGGCGTTGTTGATCTCTTCGCCGAGGTTCCAGTTCAACGCCAGGTTATGCGCGAAACGCGCGATCAGCTCGCGGTAGTAGAGTTTGCGCTGGGTGCCGAGATTGCCGCTGTCCAGCAGCAGTTCGTTCTCAGTCTCCTGCGTTTTGAAATGCAGGAACATGCCCTTTCGCGTGCCGTGCTCCATGACGATCTGCCACTGGGCCAGACGCGACACGTCCAGACGGACGCGCTCGGTGTAATTGAGATACGGGAAGACATTGCGGTCGTCGCCGCCGATGTTCATCGGCAGAAAGCTGAAGGCGTTCATGCCTTCACTGGCCAGGTAGTTGACGGCGCCGATAATGCCCTTGCCTTTGCCGCTCTTCCAGGATGGGTCGCCGGTCTTCCAGTCGCCCACGTGCGCGCTCCAGGTCTTGATCAGGTTGTCTTTCTGACCGTCCGTCTTGAACGGGCCGTCGAAGTCGGCATACGCCAGGAAGTTCTCCGGCGCGTCAGCGCCCTGCTTCAGGAAGTACTCGCCGTTGCCGGCGAACTTGAGATAGTGCCCGCCGATATACTGCAGCCGGCCCTTGGCGCGCAGGTCGCGCCCGGTCTTGTCGGTCTCAGCAATACTGAACGTGCCGGTCTTGCCGTTGTACGGCGAAACGGCAGCGCCGCCGCCGTTAATTGCAACGTTACTGCCGTAGGTAAAACTGACGGTATACGTCCAGGTGCCGGTGAGATCCGGTGACAAGTGTGCACGCCACTTGGTACCGCTGGTCGCGGAACTGTTGGCGGCGTTGCCGTCGGCCGCGAAGTAACCCGGCACCTTGTAGGTCAGCGATCCGTTGGTGAAGGTCACATCCATGCGGTAGTCCAGGAACGGGTTCGGCGTACCGGTCTCGGAAGCGAACGGTCCGTCGATGGTCAACGTCACCTTGTGCCAGCGCTTAAGCTCGCCGGAGATGGTCACGGTGCCGTCGCCGTCATCGCCGTCCGGCGGCGGGGGTGGCGGATCGTCCCCGCCGTCGTTTGCCACAGTGAACGTGATCGTCTTTGCGCCCGCGCCATCGCAGTTGGCGGTCAGACTGTAGTTTCCAACCACGGGCGTCCAGCTGTTGTAGTTGCCGGACGAATCGCCATAGAGCGCGTAAGGCGCAACGCCTTCGCTCTGGGTGTGACTCATCGCACCGCTCAAGGCAAAGTTCACCTTTGTCGCCGTACCTGAAATGTTCGCCCGGACATTCAGCGAACTGCCGACCGTCGCCAGGTCGATCGTGTCTCCGTCGTTCAGCTGCTGAATGTCGTTGTTGGTTGACGCGTTCACCAGTGTAAAACTGGCTACCTCGCCGGCCCTGACGGCTGCTGACAGCACGAAAGCGAAGCAGAGGGCAACAAGCCCCCGCGTCCACCACCGCACGTCGACAGGCGTTAACGTTTCTGCATGTGTGTGCATGTTTTCTCCTTGTGCTGTTTACGAAGGTTGTGATTCTCTCTCCGGCCCGACCCCAGGCCGTCCCTTTACACCCTTTCGTTCCATCAACCAGGAGGACCTAACACCAGCTTTCATAAAAAAATCCGCAAGGCTGGCGCAACATAATCCGACCGCTCTTCTCGCACTCGACTTTCGATCCCTGTCGATGCCTATCAATACCCATCGGTGGTCGGAAGATGGGCAAGAACAAATCTAATCATCCGGGTCGTCCATTCATTTGAAGAGCAAATTACACGAATGTACTTATGCCTTCTGTAGATTAGCAATATCTCCCGCGTTCCAAAATCCGAATCCGAAGGTACCGCGGGCCTCTGCCTGCCCGGCGTAGCCTGGCGCGAAGACTGGTCCCGCGTTCCA
>CAYLNH010000005.1:0-38056 GCA_964384625.1 uncultured Lentisphaerales bacterium | reverse complement strand
GCGCGGGCCTCTGCCTGCCCGGCGTAGCCTGGCGCGAAGACTGGTCCCGCGTTCCGAAATCCGAAGGTAGCGCGGGCCTCTGCCTGCCCGGCGTAGCCTGGCGCGAAGACTGGTCCCGCGTTCCAGACGAAACAATGCACAACCAGCAACCACAGTTCCGCGGACTCGCCCCAGACGTACCGCTTCGTATCTACCGCCGCAACCTGCCGCATTGGCGGCAGGACGGCGCAACCTATTTCACGACGTTTCGGTTGTGGCCGACTCGATCCCCAAGCAGATCCTGCACGACTGGCGTGAAGAGCAACGTCAGTGGTACCAAGCGCACGGGCTGACCAATGAGTTGACTCCCGAGGAGTGGCATGACAGATACCAGGAGATCCATGAGCTCGACCGGCAAGCCTTCCAGCGCCGGAACGCCCGGCGCCTGTTCCTCGAGGTCGACAAGGGGCACGGCTCATGTTTGCTGCGTTCGGCGACTGCGCAGGATATCCTGGCATCGGCGATGATGCACTTCCATGGCGATCGCTGCTGGTGTGGCGACTTCGCAATCATGCCCAATCAGACCCACTGGATGATACAGCCGATTGGCGGGTATGAACTCGAAGACGTGGTGGGATCGGTCAAAAGGTATGCGGCTGGTCAGTGCGGGAAGCACGGCCTCAGCATGGACACCGATCGGTTTTGGCAGACCGAGGCACATGACCGGTTGATCCGGGACGTTGGGGAGTTGATGCGAATTCGCCAGTATATTGCGGCGAACCCGGAGAAGGCGGGTGTGCCGGCAGGGCAGTCACGGCTGTTCCGGTGTGAATGGCTGCCGGAGCGTGCTGGGGAAGCCAGTTAGACGGCAGCCGAGTGGAACGCGGGACCCGTCTTCGCGCGAGGCTACGCCGGGCAAGCAGAGGCCCGCGCTACCTGCAGGAACGGATTGGGGACTGGGAATGGCAGTATCCAGAAGTTGCTTGGCCACAAGTCCGTAGAAACAACCATGGTCTACACACGAGTAGTGGCAAACCGGTTCTCCAGTATCCAGAGTCGGTTGGACCGAAAAGCGGGGTGAGCGGAGAACGGACGGAATGCCCAATATCCAATGCGAAACGCCCAATCGCCAAGTGAGGAAAAGGAGAAAGAGGGAGGGGAGAATATCCAATGCTCAACAAGGAATACCCAATGTCCAAGGGAGGAGAAATGGGAAGCAGAATCCGTACTTGGACCTTTTGCTTTGGGCATTCTACATTTCCCCTCTCTTTTCCACACATGTAATGAGCGGGAGTTCTTGTCTGCCATAGCAGCGGATTCCGGGGATCTCCATGCTTTTTTGTGATTTCTTGTGACTTTTTGTGGCCAAACTTCCGTTCGTATCCGGAGCCTACCCCGAAGACTTAGCCCTCTTCATTTCCGCAAAGACTTCCCGGGCGTATGGGAACGGACCGAGGGCGCGGGCGAAGATGCCAAGGCTATAGGCGATGGTCATACCGTAGTTCGTGATCGGCGTACCCGCGGCTTTGGCGGCGGCGATGCGGGACAGCATCTCGCGCCGGTTCCAGACGCAGGCGCCGCAGTGGACGATCAGGCCGAAGCCGGAGACGTCCTCCGGATAGTCGCGGCCGCAGGCCATGGTGATATCGAGTTTGCCGCCGACGTATTGCTCCAGCCAGCGGGGGATCTTCACCCGGCCAATGTCGTCGGCGATGGGATGGTGCGAACAAGATTCGCCGATCAACACCTTGCTGCCGGGGCGTAAGTCGTCGATCGCCAGAGCGCCGCGGACAAAGGATGCCAAATCCCCTTTGCACCGGGCGAACAGAATCGAGAAACTCGTTAACGGCACATCCGGCGGCGTGTCCGCCGACACCTTTAAGAACGCCTGAGAATCCGTCACCACCAATGCCGGCGGCTCCCTGAGCCGTTTCAGTGCTTCCGGGAGTTCACGCTCTTTGACCACGAGCGACATGGCATCATTGTCCAATAGATCGCGAATCGTCTGCACCTGCGGCAGGATCAGCCGTCCCTTCGGCGCTTCCTTGTCGATGGGCGTGACGAGGACAACCAAAGATCCCGGCGCCACCAGGTCACCGACAATCGCCGGCACCCGGACGAAGTCCTCCGGCGCCGCTTTGATGATTGCCGCGCGCAGCTGGTCAACGCCCTGCCCGGTCGTCGCGCTGGTGGTGAAGGCCTCCTTTACACCGGCCGTCGCCGCCGCCAGGACCTCCTGGCGATCGTCAAGGTCCCCCTTGTTGGCCGCGACCAATACCGGAACCTCCTGCGCCAGGAACAGTTCCAGCAACTGCTGTTCATACGCCTGCCACTCGTCGGTCACCAGGATGGCGATATCCGTGCGGTTGATGACCCGCCGGGATTTTTCGACCCGCATCTCGCCCAGGGCGCCGACGTCGTCGATGCCGGCGGTATCGACGAATAACACGGGACCGATGGGCTGCAGTTCCATGGCTTTCTCTACGGGGTCGGTAGTCGTCCCGGCGACATCGGAGACGATGGCCGCCGACTGATGCGTAAGTGCATTCAGCAGCGACGACTTCCCGACATTCCGGCGGCCGAAGATGCCGATGTGCAGTCTGAGTCCTTTGGGTGTCTTCAGCATGCTGCCTAGCTCCGTGCTGCACTTGTGCTGCAGCCCTTATTTTCGTTCTCGCCAGCCGAGGGCACAGAGGCCCTCAGGAGTGAGGAGTTGTTCCAGTTCGTCTTGACTCAGCAGCTTCATTTCAGCAACCGCGTCTTGAATATCCTGCCCGCTTTCCCGCATGTGCCGGGCGAGGTCAACGGCGGCTTCGTGGCCGATGGCCGGGATCAAGGCGGTGATCAGTTCAGTGCTCTGCAGCAGCCGTTCGCGGCAGTGTTCGGCGTTCGCGGTGATGCCGGCGACGCATTTTTCGGCAAACAGCCGGTCGACGCGTTCCAGCGTTTGCAGGGAATCCAGCAACGCGTCGGCGATCAACGGCACAAAGGGGTTCAACTCGAGTTCACCGTTCATGGCGGCGCTGGCAATCTCCTGGTCGTGGGCGATCACCCGGAAGCCGACCTGCATGACCATCTCGGGGATAACCGGATTAACCTTGCCCGGCATAATGCTGGAGCCCGGCTGCAGTGCCGGCAGTTCGATCTCAGCCAGGCCGCCGTGCGGCCCGCTGCCGAGCAGGCGCAGGTCGCGCGCGATCTTGACCAGTGTGGCGGCATGCGCTTTGAGAATGCCGGAAACCTCAACAAAGGCGTCCTGGTTCATGGTGGCGTCGATCAGGTTTTCAGCACGCGCCAGGTTGAGTCCGGTAACTTCCCGCAGTTTCTCGACCACGGCAAAGATATACGTGCGCGGCGCGGTAAGGCCCGTACCGATGGCGGTGCCGCCGAGATTCACCACGCGCAGGCGTTCCACGCATTTCGAGACCCGCCAGCGGTCGCGTGCGACCGCTGCCGCCCAGGCGCCGAACTCGCGACCAAGGGTTGTCGGTACCGCATCCCGCAACTGGGTACGGCCGAGTTTGACGACATCGGCGAACTCGCGTTCTTTGGCCTGCAGTGCCTCCAGCAATTCAACCACGGCCAGTTCGAACATGTTGAACGCCTGGATCGCGGCCACCTTGACGGCGGTCGGAAACACATCGTTGGTCGATTGATGCAGGTTAACGTGGTCAAGCGGATCAACGTCAACGCCGGCCAACTCGGCAGCGCGGTGTGCGATCACTTCGTTCCAGTTCATGTTGGTTGAAGTCCCGGCGCCGCCCTGCAGGGCGTCAACCGGAAATGCCGCCGCATGCTCGCCGCGGATGATCTCGTCGCAGGCGGTGGCGATCGCGGCGAAGCGCTGGTCATCCAGAAAGCCGAGTTCGTGATTGGCCATGGCACAGGCCAGCTTCACCTGGGCGCCGGCGCAAATCAATGCCGGGTTCACCGGACAGCCGCTGACCGGAAAATTGTCGACGGCACGCGCAGTCTGGATGCCGTACAACGCATCGTCCGGCAACCGCATCTCGCCAAGGAGGTCCTTCTCTGTGCGCATCATGCACCTCCATTTCCGTGTCGGATTGAATGACCGGGCCCCGTCCCGAGCTTGCGGCCCAGCCGCACCATGCGGCTGATGGTGCAGGCCGTACACTCGTCGGCGCCTTCGTCAACACAGGGCTTGTTGGGATAAAGCTGGTAGAGCTGGCGATATTTCTTCGGCGTCAGGTTCGGCATGAACACGTTAGCGCCGCGCTGGAGAACCCGGTCGCGACCGAATTTGAAGATGGCGTCGAAGGCGGTGGTCGACGGAATGTGGGTGCGCGGATTGAGCAACCGCAGGACCGCCATGGTCTTGAAGTATACCTCACGATCCTCCAGCAAACCGTGACCCGCCAACGGCGTCTGCGGATGCGCCACGAACGGGCCGCAGCCCATCATGTCCAGTTCCAGGTCAGTGGCGAACAGGATATCCCGGGCCAACACGCCCAGGCCGGCATCGGGAAGGCCGATCATAAAGCCGCTGCCCACCTGTATGCCGACGCGACGCAGCTGCTGCAGGCATGCAACGCGCTCGTCAAAATCATCATCCGGATGCAGCCGCCGAAACAAGTCGCGGTCACTGGTTTCGAAGCGCAGCAGGTAGCGGTCGCAACCCGCTTGTTTCAGCGCCAGGTAGTCGTCCGCCGGGCGTTCACCAACAGACAAGGTGACCGCCGGCACACCGGCTTCCGTCTTGATGCGCCGGACGATCTCGTCGAGCGCGGCGACGGTGAAATGCGGGTCCTCGCCGGACTGCAGGACGACGGTAGTCGCCCCGCTGTGCCGGGCGCGGGCCGCCGTCTGCACAATCTCATCAGCGCTCATACGATAGCGTTTAACGGCTCGGTTGCCGCAGCGAATGCCGCAGTAGTTGCAGTGTTTGCGGCAGTAGTTGGAGAACTCGATGATGCCGCGAATGTAGACAACATCGCCAAAGACCTCCTGCCGCTTGCGGTCGGCAGCGCGGTAGAGTTCCTTCTGCGCGTCGCCCTGCGACCGCAGGAGTTCGACGACCTCGCCGACACTCGGCCGATGACCGTTGGCAACGGCCTCGATCAGACTGGTTTTACTTGCGGTTGTCATCTGCTCTCTCAGTCCTATCGCGCGTCGCGTCAAGTTTGCATCCGAGTGGTTTCACACATACACATCGTGTTCACCGTCGGTAACGCGGTTCAGCAGTTTTGCCGTGCGGGCCCGCAGGCGATCGTCCATGCCGTCGAGGAGTTTGCCGATGAGCTGTTCACCGACCTTTCGGGTTTCCGGCGTGGCAAAATCCATCAGGTACTCCTGGAACGTCGAAATGGCGTTGGGCTGGCAGAATTTCTTGATCAGCCCGGGTTTGGCCATGTCCATGAAATCCTGACCCGTGCGGTTCAGGCGGTAACAGCCGGTGCAGAAACTGGGGACATACCCCAGCCCGGCGATGTCGCGGATGACCTCGTCGAGCGGCCGATGGTCCCCCAGTGAAAACTGGCTGAACTTCTTCTCGCCCGGATCCGCTTCGTTGTAACCGCCGGGATTGGTTCGGCTGCCGGCCGAAATCTGGGACACGCCCAGTGCAAACGTCGCACGCCGCAACTCCGCCGTTTCACGGGTGGACATGATGATCCCGGTATACGGCACCGTGATCCGCAACAACGCGACGATCTTGCGAAAATCAAAATCACTGACTGCATGCGGCGGTTGCGCCGCCACGTCCGACCCCGTCGCCGGCTCCAGCCGCGGTACGCTGATGGTGTGCGGGCCGACGCCGAACCGGGCTTCCAGATGGCGGATATGCTGCATCATGGCCAGCATCTCAAAGCGCCAGTCCGCCAGACCGAAGAGCACGCCGATACCGAGGTCGTCGATCTCGGCTTCCATGGCGCGGTCCGGCGCGGTCAGGCGCCAGTCGTAATCCCGTTTCGGACCGGCCACATGCATCCGGGCGTAGGTCTCGCGATGGTAGGTCTCCTGGAACAACTGGTAGGTGCCGATCTGCGCCGCCTTGAGACGCACAAAATCCGCTGTGGTCAGCGGGGCGATATTGACATTGATTCGGCGGATCTCGCCGACCGCGGTCTTGGTGGCGTACACCGTCTTGATTGACTCCAGAATGTAGTCCAGGCCATCTTTGTCCGGATAGGCTTCACCGGCGACGAGCAGCACGCGTTTGTGGCCCTGCTCGGCCAACGCCTCGGTCTCGCGGGCAATCTCCTCCTGGCTCAGCACCCGGCGGCTGATGGCTTTGTTGCGGACGCGGAAGGCGCAGTACAGGCATTCGTTCTTGCAGAGATTGGAAATGTACATGGGAGCAAACAGCACCAGCCGGGAACCGTAGATCTCGTCCTTGACGAATCGCGCGGTATCGAACAGAGCGTCCGCCAGCTCGGGATCTTCGATCTGCATCAGAACCGCAAGCTGTTGTTCGTTCAGCCCCTGGAGATTGCGGGCTTCCGCCAGGATATCGAGGACCTCCCGGCGGTCGGGATTCCGGGCTGCTTCGAGGGTCTGGTTGATCCGATCCTCACGGATAATCGCGTTGGTGCCGACGGCCATGTTCATCCTGTATTCTCCTTCGGATCCATTGTCTTCCGGGCTGCTTCAAAATTACCTTTTCGATTCATAACCATTCTTCTATCAGACACTTTCACCTGCCTTCGACGCCGCGTTCCGGTCACCGGGCGGGCGGAACTGTGAAAAAGTTCACAACACCACTATTGACACAAATCCGGCCTTGTCTATAGTGCTCTGTGAAAAAAATATCAGCGTTAACTAAATCGCAAAGCAAATCTGACAAGGACATCACGGGGTAACTATGGCGGTCTCGGAGAAAACCATTGGGCGGCTCAGTATCTATCGCCGGATGCTGGACCAACTGGAAGATGAAGGCGTGGCCAATGTCTATTCACATCAACTGGCAAATATGCTCGGCGGCTCGGCCGCACAGGTCCGGCAGGACCTCAAGGTCGTCGGCTTCGCCGGCAGCCCGAATCACGGATATGACGTGGCCGGGCTTTCGGACAGCATCCAGGCCTACCTCGAAACCCCCGGTGGGACCAATGTCGTCCTGGTGGGTGTCGGCAACCTGGGCCGGGCGCTCCTCGCCTTCTTCATGGGCCGCCGCCAGCACCTGCGGATCCTTGCCGCGTTCGACAATGACCCGCGCAAATGCGGCCGCGTCATCCACAACTGCCGTTGCTATGCCATCGGCGACATGGCGGCGCAACTGGCCGGAGAGACGGTGGGTGTCGGCATCGTTGCGGTGCCGGGTACGGACGCCCAGGCCGTGGCCAACCAACTTGTGGAACTCGGGGTCGGCGGGATTCTCAATTTTGCGCCGGTGCCGTTGCGCGTACCGGGCGATGTATTCGTGGAAGACATTGACCTCACCACGGCCCTGGAGAAGGTCTCCTTCTTCGCCCGGCCGGAAAACAAGCGAGACTAAACCGTGACTGTAACAACCGACAACATTGACGCGATCCTGGCGCAGTATTCACATGCCGGTCGCGATGCGCTGATTTCCATCCTGCAGAAGGTACAGGAGGCGGAAGGCTATCTTTCCCGCGCGGCGGTACACCGCATCAGCAAAGGTTTGCATCTGCCGGCGAGCAAAATCTACGGCGTCGCCACTTTCTACAACCAGTTTCGGTTCCAGCCGAACGGCAGGTACCACATCCAGGTGTGTCGCGGCACCGCCTGCCACGTGAAGGGCTCCCTCAACATTCTGGAGGCGATCCAGCGCGAGTTGGGCATCGCGCCGGATGAGACAACGCGGGACGGCCTGTTCAGTCTCGAGGTCGTCGCCTGCATCGGCGCCTGCGGTTTGGCCCCGGCCATCTGTGTGAACGACAAAGTGCACGCCAAGGTCACGACCAAGACCATCCGCAAGATTTTGAAGACATACCGCGAAGCGGCAGAAGAGGAGGCCGGCCAATGACGCTGCTGACCGAAGAGAAATGCTGTGATGCCTGTCGCAACGACCTGGACCAGCCCTGCCCCGATCTGGTGGCCTGTCTGATGCACGGGCCGGTCTGTCATGAGAACGACGCCTGCCGCGAGCGCGCCGAAGCGTGGGCGGCCGAACTGCGCCGCGAAGACGTGACCAAACCGGCGATCTTCGTCGGCGCCGCCACCTGCGGCCTGGGCGCCGGCGCGGGCAATACGCTGACCGCCGTCCGCCAGTATCTGGCCGCCGAGGATCTGGATGCGGATGTCATTGAGGTCGGCTGCATCGGGCTGTGTTCCGAGGAACCGATCCTCGAGGTCCAACTTCCCGGCCGCAACCGCGTGGCCTTCAAGACCGTCACCGCGGACCGGGTTAAGGACCTCCTGGCGGCGGTCACGGGCGGCACAGTCCCCGAAGACCTCCTGCTGGGCCAGTATCGCGCCGGCGACAACATTGAGGCGTGGGCCGATGTCGCGTACCTGGATGAACACCCGTTCTTCAAGCCCCAGACCCGCTGGGTCCTGGCCAACTGTGGTCGTATCGACCCCAACAGTATCGAGGAGTACATGGCCTTCGGCGGCTACCAGGCACTGGCCAAAACGTTGAAGACCATGACGCCGGCGGAAGTCTGTGACACCGTCGAAACCAGCGGCCTGCGCGGTCGCGGCGGCGGCGGGTTCCCCACCGGCAAGAAATGGAAGTTCGCGCTGAACAAATCCAGCGACCAGAAATACCTGATCTGCAATGCCGACGAAGGCGATCCCGGCGCCTTCATGGATCGTGCCGTCATCGAAGGCGATCCGCACCGACTCCTGGAAGGCATGGCGATCGCTGCCTACGCCATCGGCGCGACCAAGGCCTACATCTACATTCGCGCCGAATACCCGCTGGCGATCAAGCGCCTGAAGACCGCAATCAAACGGGCTCGGGCCTACGGACTGCTCGGCCACAACATCCTCGACAGCGGCAACAACCTGGACATCATCATCAAGATGGGCGCCGGCGCCTTTGTCTGCGGCGAGGAAACCGCGTTGATCCACAGCATCGAAGGCAAGCGCGGCATGCCCCGGCCGCGACCGCCCTTCCCCGCGGTCAAAGGGCTGTTCAATAAACCGACGATCATCAACAACGTCGAAACGCTGTCTAACCTGCCGGCTATCGCCGATCGCGGCGCCGACTGGTTCAGTGCGCTCGGCACCGAGACCAGCAAAGGCACCAAGATCTTCGCACTGTCCGGCAAGGTCAACCGCACCGGCCTGGTGGAAGTCGCCATGGGTACCCCGGTCCGCCAGATCGTCTTTGACATCGGCGGCGGTATCCCCGACGGCAAAGCCTACAAAGCCGTCCAGATCGGTGGCCCGTCCGGCGGCTGCATTCCGGAACAGCATCTGGATATCGACGTCGACTACGAATCACTGAAGACCGTCGGCGCCATGATGGGGTCCGGCGGACTGGTCGTGATGGACGAGGAAACGTGCATGGTGGACGTGGCCAAGTTCTTTATGGACTTCATCCAGCGCGAGAGCTGCGGTAAATGCATTCCCTGTCGCGAAGGCACTCGCCGCATGCTGGAGACACTGGAGAGCATCACCCGCGGGCGACAGAACGAAGACGGCAACAAAGCGCTCGAACGCTTTCAGAACGTCATGTATATGCAGCGCCTGGCCGACTCGATCAAGGACACCAGCCTCTGCGGCCTGGGCCAGACCGCCCCGAATCCAATCCTCAGCACGCTGAAGTTCTTCCGCGAGGAATATGAAGCGCATGTCTTTGAACGGCGCTGCCCCGCTGGCGTCTGCACCGAACTGCTGACCTTCAGCATCGCCGCAGAAGCCTGCACCGGCTGTACGGCCTGTGCCCGGAAGTGCCCGACCGGCGCCATCATGGGTACCAAGAAGGCGCCCCACTACATCATCCCCGACAAGTGCATCGGTTGCGGCCAGTGTCTGGAGACCTGCCGCTTCGACGCCGTCAGGAAGGAGTGATGCACGATGCAGGATGCAGGATACGAGGTGCAGGACTTGCCACTCCGGAGGCGTCGTGCCCGCCTTCGCATCCCGACCTCGCAGGGAGTCGGGACTTCGGCGCGGCAGGCCTGGATGCGAAATCCAGGATGCCGGCTGTTGGACCAGACATCAGTCCCATCGCGTCTACCCGACTTATCCGGTTTACCCGATTTATCCGTCTTACCCGAACTCCAAAGCCCTGTAAGGGACACTTGACATGAACATCGAAGTAAACGGCCGAACCATTGAAGCCAACCCCGGCGAGATGTTGCTTGCGGCACTGCGCCGGGAAGGCATCCACGTTCCGACCCTTTGTCATATTGACGGCCTGCCGCCCACGGGCGCCTGCCGCCTCTGTTCCGTTGAGCTCGACGGCCGCCCCGGGCTCGTACCGGCCTGCGCCACCCCCGTCAGCGACGGGATGAAAATTCAGACGCACTCGGCCAAAGCCGTACGGTCGCGCAAGACCATCGTCGAACTGCTGCTGGCCGATCATCCGGACGACTGTCTCTACTGCGTGCGCAGCGGCAACTGCGAACTGCAGGCACTGGCGGAAGAGCTCGGCATCCGCAAACGCCGCTACAGCGGCGGCGCCAAGAGCAGTTACAATCTGGATATCTCCAGTCCGTCGATCGAACGCGATCCGGCTAAGTGCATTCTCTGCGGCAAATGCGTCCGCGTCTGCGAAGAGATCCAGTCGGTTGGCGCCATCGATTTCATCGGCCGCGGCAGCAAGACCAAGATCGGCACAGCGTTCGACGAGGGCCTGAATGTATCGACCTGCATCAACTGCGGGCAATGCATCACGGTTTGCCCGACCGGTGCGCTGCGTGAACAAAGCCACGTGAAACAGGTTGAAGCCGCCCTGACCGATCCGGACAAAGTGGTTGTGGTCCAGCATGCCCCGAGCATCTCGGTCACGATCGGTGAAGAATTCGGCATGAAACCCGGCATCGACGCCGCCGGCGTCATGACCGCCGCCCTGCGCCGTATAGGGTTCGACCGCGTGTTCGACACCAGTTTCAGCGCCGACCTGACGATTATGGAAGAAGCCAGCGAACTCGTGCAGCGGCTGACCACCGGCGGTAAACTGCCGATGATGACCAGTTGCTCTCCCGGCTGGATCAAGTTCGTCGAGCATTTCTATCCGGACTACGTCGATAATCTTTCGACCTGCAAAAGCCCGCAGCAGATGATGGGCGCTATCATCAAGAGCTTCTTCGCCGACCGTGAAGGCATCGACCCGAAGCAGATCTACAGCGTCAGCATCATGCCGTGCACGGCTAAGAAGTTCGAAGCCGGCCGCCCCGAAATGGCAAATGAGAACTGCCCCGATGTAGACGCCGTGCTGACCACCCGCGAACTGGCCCGGCTCATCCGCACACGCGGTCTCGACCTGAACACCCTCGAGCCGGAAGACGCCGACGACCCCTTCGGCGAACGGACCTCGGCCGGTAAGATCTTCGGCGCCACCGGCGGCGTCATGGAAGCTGCTGTCCGCACCGCCTACAAACTGGTTACCGGCAAGGAACTCAATGATCTGACAGTCAAAGCAGTCCGCGGCTTTGACGGAGTCAAGGAAGCAAGCATCGATATCGACGGCACGACGGTCACTGTCGCCGTAGTCAGCGGCTTAAGCAACGCCCGCAAACTGCTGGAAGAAGTGAAAGCCGGTCGCAAGAACCTGCATTTCATCGAGGTCATGACTTGCCCGGGCGGCTGCATCAACGGCGGCGGCCAGCCCATCGGCACCGACCCCAAGGCGGTTGCAGCCCGCATGAAGGTCCTATACAAAATCGACAAAGACAGTGCCCTGCGCACATCCCACAGCAACCCGTCAATCCAACGTCTCTACAAAGAATTCCTGAAAGAACCTTTGGGACACAAAAGCCACGAACAGCTGCACACCACCTATACCAAACGCGGCATCGACAACGAACCCATCGCCCGGTGCACGTGCAATTGTACGAGACACGAGACACGAGATACGAGACACGGAACACGAGACACGGAACACGGGACACGAGACACGGAACGGAGGTTCTCTTTCCGACCCATCCGAAGTGTCCGGCATTCTATCCCGCCGCCTCCGCTCCGAACATTCGGCAGCTTGCCTGCCGACTAGAGCAAATCCTGTCCGCAGGATTGGCTGAGAGGATCGCTCGAGTCGAACGACGAGCATGACTATGAACTACCAGCGAACCAAAGGCTTTGTTGAAACCGTCAAGGAGCGGTGCCGCATGTGCTATACCTGCGTCCGCGAATGCCCGTCCAAGGCGATTCGCATCCAGGACGGCCAGGCGCAGGTCTTGCCGGAGCGCTGCATTGGTTGCGGGAATTGTGTGCGGGTCTGCTCACAGGGCGCCAAACTGGTGGAGAACACCGTCGATCTGGTGCGCGAACTGCTCGCCGGGGCACACCCTGTGGCCGCCTGCATCGCCCCCAGTTTTGCCGCCGAGTTTGCCGACTACGACTGGCAGGCGCTGGTCGGCATGATGAAGAAACTGGGGTTTCTGTGGGTGAACGAAGTCGGCTTTGGCGCGGACCTCGTGGCTAAGGCCTATCGTGAGTTGCTGGCTGAGAACGACGGCAACCGGTATATCGCCACCAGTTGTCCGGCCGTGGTTTCGTACGTCGAGCGCTATCACCCGGACCTGGTAAAGAACCTGGCGCCGATCGTGTCGCCGATGGTCGCGACGGCGCGCGTCTTGCGCCATCTGCACGGCGACGACCTGCGGGTAGTGTTTATCGGTCCCTGCATCGCCAAAAAGAGCGAAGGCTGTGATCCGTTGATCGACGACGAGATCGATGCGGTAATCACCTTTGCGGAGCTCCGGCAGATGTTTGCGGACGACAACATTACGCCGGCCGACGTCAAGCCGACGGACTTCGATGTACCGCGCGCCAACCTGGGTGCAGTCTTCCCGATCAGCCGCGGCATGCTGCAGGCGGCGCACATCCAGGAGGACCTGCTGGCGGACGACGTAGTCGCCGCCGACGGTCGCACCGGTTTTGTCGAAGCCCTGAAAGAATTTGAGGACGGCGATCTGGATGTCCGGCTTTTGGAGATTTTGGCATGCGAAGGCTGCATCATGGGCGCCGGTATGACGACGGGAGCGCCACTGTTCACCCGCCGCGCTCGCGTGGCCCGGTTTGTGCGCGAAAGCCTGGCGGATCAGGATGAGTCGAAATGGGATGCCGCGGTGACGGAACTGTCGGAACTCGATATGTGCCGCCGCTACATGGCAGACGACCAACGGGCGAACGCGCCCGGCGAAGAAGATGTCCAGGAGATCCTGCTGCGCATGGGGAAAGAAAAGCCGGAGGACTTCCTGAATTGCGGCGCCTGCGGCTACGACACCTGCCGCGAACACGCGATCGCCATTCTGAAGGGCCTGGCCGAAACCGAGATGTGCCTGCCCAACACCATCGAGCAACTCCGCACCAAGATGGGCGAACTCGCGGACTCCAATGAGAAGTTGGTAAACACGCAGCAGGCGCTGATGCAGTCGGAAAAACTGGCAAGCATGGGACAACTGGCGGCCGGCATCGCCCACGAAGTCAATAACCCGTTAGGCGTCGTGCTGATGTATGCACACCTGCTGCTGGAAGCCTGCGACGACGGCTCGCAGACGCAGGAAGACATCCGCCTGATCGTCGAACAAGCCGATCGCTGCAAGAAGATTGTCGCCGGTCTGCTGCATTTCGCCCGACAGAACAAGGTCGTCCGCGAAGACACCGACATCCGCGACCTGGTCAAACAGAGTCTCCAGACCTGCACGATACCCGGCAATGTCCAGGTACGCACCATCCACGACAACAGCAACCCGATTGCTGAAGTCGACGGCGACCAGGTCATCCAGGTGCTGACCAATCTGATCAACAACGCCTGTGTCGCCATGCCGGAAGGCGGCCGGTTGACCATCAAGACCGGCAGCACCGAGCAGCGCGTCTTCTTCGAAGTCGCCGATACCGGCGTCGGCATACCCGAAGAACATCGGGCCAAGATTTTTGAACCTTTCTTTACAACCAAACCGATCGGCAAAGGCACCGGCCTCGGACTCGCCGTCACGTACGGCATCGTCAAAATGCACGCGGGCGACATCCGCGTCGAATCGAATACAGACGAAGACGCCGGCCCGACTGGAACCACCTTTACTGTGAAACTCCCCAGAGAAGGAGCGATGAACCACAATGCCTGAGACCAAAACAACCGTTCTCGTGGTTGATGATGACCAGGACTTCCGTCTGCAGCAGCGGGTCGGTCTTGAAACCGCCGGCTATGCTGTCGTCGAAGCCGAAGGGCAGACGGAAGCACTGGAACTGCTGGAAAAGATGAAACCCGATATCGCCGTCGTCGACCTGATGATGGAAGACACGGACGGCGGTTTCACCCTCTGCTATATGCTGAAAAAGAAGTACGCCGACGTACCGGTCATTCTCGTAACCGGCGTCGCCGGCGAAACCGGTCTGGAGTTTGGCGCCGACACCGACGAAGAGCGCAGTTGGGTCAAAGCCGACACGTTGCTGGCCAAGCCCATCCGTTTTGAGCAACTGCAAAAGGAAATTGAACGGCTGTTGGCTTGAATCAGTCCAGATTGACAATAACCAAGAGGTGCGACAATGCAGACATTACGCGTCCTGGTCGTAGATGACGAGCTTGGGATGCGCATGGGTGCGGAGCGTGTATTGAAAGAGTGCACAGTCCACGTCAAAGACGTGGATGTGGACTGCGACTTCGATGTCGACCAGGCAGACACGGGCGAGGACGGCCTGGCGAAAATCCGCTCGACCCCGCCGGATATCCTGTTGCTCGATCACAAACTGCCGGGCATCAGCGGTCTGGAGGTACTGGAGGATCTGACGCCGGCCGAGAAAGAGAACCTGCTGGTCATCATCATCACGGCGTACGCCACGATCGAGCATGCGGTGTCCGCCACCAAGATGGGGGCGTACGACTTTTTGGCCAAACCATTCACCCCGGCGGAACTGCGCAGTACGATCAAGAAAGCCACCACCAGGCTGATCCTGGCACGCGAAGCGAAGCGCCTGGCGGAAGAGAAGAAGCAGGTGCGCTTTGAGTTTATTCGTGTTCTCGGCCACGAACTCAAGGCGCCGATCAGCGCGGTCGAAGGCTACATGAATCTGCTCCACGCCAAGACGCTCGGCGACGATCTCGAGCCCTATGAACAGATGGTTGAACGCAGTACCATGCGCCTCCGGCAAATGCGCAAACTGATCACAGACCTGCTGGATATGACCCGCATCGAATCCGGTCAGATGCAACGCAATCTCGTCGAACTGGATGTCCGCACAATCGCCGAAGACGCGATTGAAGCCCAGAAGCTCGAAGCCGACAAACGCGACATCACCATCTCCTTGAACGCTCCGGACGCCCTGCCCTTCCGCGGTGATCAAACGGAACTGACGATGGTGTTCAACAACCTGGTATCGAACGCCGTGAAGTACAACCGTGACGGCGGCCGGGTATCCGTGGCCCTTGATCCGGAAGACCACGGCATCTCGATTTCCGTCGCCGACACCGGCTATGGCATGACCGAAGACGAGGTGGCGAAGCTCTTCGGCGAGTTCGTTCGCATCAAGAACAAGAATACCCGCAACGTCCTCGGCAGCGGTCTGGGCCTGTCCATCCTCAAACGCATCGCCAACCTCTACCATGGCGACGTCACGGTTGCCAGCCAGCCGGACATCGGCACAACCTTCACGGTCTCCCTGCAAAGCGGGAACGCGAGCGAGTAGCTGCACCCACCGCAAAGCGCGTAAGCGGCGCTTTTCGACTTCAAGCTTGCAGGGGATTGTCAAGTGCGGTTCCACAAAAGCCCCCCGTCCGCTCGTCTGCCGGGCACGTGAAATTTGAGTTGGGGTTGGTGGTGGGACAGTTGAACTGAAAAAAGGAGGTGGGTAGATGTGATCTGCTTCAACCAAGTCCCTGCCTGCGATGCCGCAGGTGAATTAACCCCGCCCCGAATGACTTCCTTCGTCCCGGCGACCGAATATAACGGCGTGGGCAACGTTGTATTTCACGAAGGGAATCAGTAGCTTATGGCGTCTCAAGGACAAATTGGCAACTGGTTGAAAATGGCTAGCGACGACGATATGCCGATTGCAGGCGACAAGACGCCGGTTCCCGAATGGAACCTGGACGCGGAAGCCGAGACGATTGAGGACAAGAGTCGGCAAGCCGCCCAAGGGCCGCGCTCCGAAACGCCGCAGATCGACCTGAACGACCCGACGCTCGTGCTGCAGACGCACCGAACCGACGGCCGGCCCGACGGGCTGTTGCGCCCTGAGGACTTGCCGAACGATTACGCGCGGTACCGGGATTTCCACGCGATCGGCAGCGGCGGCATCGCCACTGTCCAGAGCGCCAACGACCCGCACCTGGGACGCCGGGTCGCCGTCAAATGCCTGCACGACAAATACCGCAAGAACCGTGAGCAGAAGACCCGTTTCGTTCGCGAAGCCCGGGTCATGGCGCAACTCGAGCACCCCAATATCATGCCGGTCCATGAAATGGGGGTTGACGTCAAGGGCCGCGTGTATTTCACCATGAAACGGGTCAAGGGCGAATCGCTGCGGCAGGTGATCAGCGGTCTGCTGAACAACAAGCCGGACTACAGTAAGAAGTACAATCGCGGAAATCTGCTGGATGTGTTTTCGCATGTCTGCCAGGCCGTCGCCTTCGCTCACAGCCGCGGCGTGATCCACCGCGACCTGAAGCCTGACAACATCATGATCGGCGACTTCGGCGAAGTCCTCGTGCTCGACTGGGGACTGGCGAAGATCATCGGCGAGGAAGAACAGAAATCCGTTGACAGCGGCGCGGCGTTGGACCGGGTACTGGATCTTGACACCGGCACCACCACTGTCGACGGCGAAGTCGCCGGCACCCCGGTTTATATGGCTCCCGAGCAGGCACGCGGCAAGGTTTCGGAGCTCGATGAACGCACTGACCTCTACAGCCTCGGCGTCATCCTCTACGAGATCCTCACTTACGAACGCCCGATCGCCGGTCCGAGCATCCGCGATATCCTGCGCGACGTCGTCTCCGGGCATATCCAGCCGCCGGCCCAGTTTGCGCCCGACATGAACATCCCGCGGGACCTCAACGCCATCTGCATGAAGGCATTGGCCACGTCAAAGGAGGACCGCTACGAATCGGTGCAGGCGTTTCTGGACGACATCAACCGCTATCTGCAGGGCAAACCCATTACCGCCGTGTGGGAGCCGCTGCCGACGCGCCTCTGGAAGTGGTGTCGGCGTCATGCGGTGATCAGCAGCACCGTGGCGGCGGCGATCGCGGTGCTCATCACCGGCGCCGCGACCACCATGTTGATCCGCTATGTCCGGCTGAAAACGCTGGTGACCCAGGGCGAGGTCCACCGGGCGATCGGGACCAGGCTCTACGACCGGAAAGTCGCGGTCTTCACGAAACTGGAGGAGCTGCGGGTGAACCAGAAGTTCAAGGACAAGAGCGCGGCAGAACTGCAGTTGGAGGCCGAACTGGCGGACCTCCACAGCCGCAGCGAGAACCAGTACGATATTGCCATGGTCTTCTACACGAGCGTGGCTCAGCGGGAAAACCACCTGCCGGAGGCCCGGGAGGCGGTAAACGAAATCGTCGGCAACCGAATGCGTTATGCAATCCTGGTCGGCAACTACAAACGGCTCGAGGAACTGCTGGACTTCACCCGGAATTTCCTCGGCCCGAACTTCGAACGGGCCGATCCCCGGGCCCGCAAGGACCTGCTGCTGTTCAGTGAACTGGTCAAGGGCGACGGCAGCATCACGATTGAAACCAGCCCGACTGCCGCCGACGTCTACGTTCGGCGAATCGATCTCGACGCGGCGCCGTTTTCTGCCGCCGACGAGCCGGAAGGCGAGCTGTGGGGGAAGACTCCGATCCCGCAGCGACGCCTGCCGAAAGGCTCGTACCTGGCGACTATCAAACGCGATGACCGCCCACCGGTACGCCTGCCCTTCAAGATCGACCACGCCGAGAACGAGAAGATCAACGTCTCCCTGCCGCCGGGGATGCCGGAAGAGCTGGTCTATATTCCCGCCGGCCCGTTTTACACCGGCGGCGTGCACGCGCGCTTCCTGCGCCTGCAGGAAGAACATCTGCCCGGCTACGTGATCAAGAGGAACGAGGTCACAGTCAAGGAATACAAGGAATTCTGGTTCGATCCGGACGGCGGCAACAAGCTGGACGAGTATATGAGCTACATTCGGTTTTCCCGCGATCGCCGACACTTCGACCCGGCCTGGGACAAGAAGAACGGCAAACTCCTGGGGCCGGTCAAGGACTACCACCCGATCGTCGGCATTACCCAGGAAGCCGCCGTCAAATATTGCGACTGGCTCAGCCGGAAGACCGGCAAAACCGTGCGCCTGCCGACGGCGCTCGAGTGGGAGAAGGCCGCCCGCGGCGTTGACGGCCGCGCGTATGTCTGGGGCAACACCTACGATCCGTCCTATGCGCTGACCCTGGACAACCGCCGGAAGAAAGCCATCCTCCCCTTCTGGGCGCCCGTGGGTTCCTGCGAATACGACCGCTCCGTTTACGGCGTTCTCGACATGGCCGGCAACGCCCGCGAATGGACGGCATCCCGTTTCCCCTTCGACAGCCCCTTCTATCGGGTCAAGGGCGCCAGTGCTTCCACCACCAAACGCTTCCTCTATTGCGCCTACGCCAGCGACACCGCCGTCGTGCCGACGGATATCGGCTTCCGCTATGTCGTCGAAGTAGAGCAGCGCTCCACTGGTCAGTAGTCATTGGTCATTGGAGGTCGTACTCGATCCGTGTCCCTTGCCAAGCAGCACGGGCCTCTGCCCTGTATCCCTGAATGGCGCCACCAGCAGGTCCTTGCGGCGTGTGGAGCGTTTGGTGATTCCGGCAACGCCGGTTGGTGGCATACATCGCTCGGATTGGAGTCGAGTGCATGGTTGCGGCCTGTTTTCACGGCCGACGTTGACGATCGCTTCGCTCACTGCTGATCGCACGATCAGCCACAGACTTCGTCGTCTCCGCCATTCAGGCGGAAGCCACAGTGCGAACTTCAACTGCACGTTCCAAGCCGCGGCCCCATCGCTTGCAGCGGGGACGTCGAGTCCCGGGCCCCGAACTCAAACTTGCCCCAAAGGCTACGGCCCAACACATCGCACAAGGCTTCTCCGGGCACGCAAAAGCCCGTACCGCCTGGCGCCGTGCAAGGCGCTCTGTGATCCCGGCGACGTGGGTTGGTAGAATTGGGTCGGTCAAAGGAGGAACGCGGGGCCAGTCTTCGCGCGAGGCTACGCCGGGCAAGCAGAGACCCGCGCTACTTGCATGGCCGTGTGCAAGGCGCGCTTCCAATTCGACGTCACGGAGTCATGAAATCATCATCGTGTTCTGTCCGAATAATCCCTTCGACGGCGCTCAGGAACTTGGTCAATGACAAATGACGCTGCTTAAGCAACTCTTGACCAATGACTGAAGTTGCCGCCCTGCGGCTACTTCTTCGGCGGCGGTTCTTTCCATGGCGCCGTGCGAACCGACAACGACATCGCCGCACCGCCGTGGCCGTTCTCCAGCCGATACAGGATCTTGTTGCGGCCTTTCTTGAAGTGGACTTTGCGAAACCCTTCGTTGATCCGCCAGTTCTTGTGCCAGGGCCCGCTTTCCCAGATGAGCATGTCGTTGACCCAGATCTTGGATTTGTCGTCGCTGCCCGTGGCCAGCCAGAGATCACACTCCTCATCACACCAGACTTCAGTGAAGAAGTAGTAGATTGCATACGGCTGTTGCGACGGCGGCAGGACATTGGTCCAATGCCAGGCGGTGGTTGCCTGCGTCCATTCCCACTTCATGGGCTTGCCGTCTTTGCCGATGTAACTGGCATCCAGGTCAATGGCGTTCTCGGGCGGGAACTTGCGGTCACGGTTGGCGCGGGCCGGGTTCGGCCACGGGCCAACCACATACCAACTGTCGATCACCAGCCAGGACGTGGGCGTCCCCGACTTCTTGCTGATGATCCGGCCCCATCGCATACCGCCGGTCTTCGAGTGCAGCGGCGGCACCCCTGACGGGATCCGAATATACTGCTTGACCTGCTGTTTCGTTACGGTTCGGGCGCCGGCACCGCCGCCCTGCGTTCCACGACTGCCGCCGCTGGTATTGCTTGCGGCGCTGGACGACGATGATTTCGACGACGTCCCGGCGGCGGCTTTCGCCATCGCCGCCTGCACGGCCTTCCCACTCATTTTCATCAGGCCACTGAGGTCCACGGCACGAGCGGTGGTTTCACTGGAGGCAGCTTCCATGGCAGCGGCCTTGGCGAGTTGTCCCTTGAGCGCGGCGGCAGCGGCTTTGGCTGCGGCCGCCGCGGCCTTGCCGGCATCGGCCGTCGCCTTCTCGCCGCCTTCAGCAGCGTCCTCACCGCCTTCTGCAGCGTCCTCGCCGCCTTCTGCTGTTGCTTCGCCGCCTTCAGCAGCTTGCTCGCCGCCCTCGGCGGCAGCAACAGCGCCATCAATCACTTTTCCGGCAGCCGCCTTCATCGCCTTCTTGGCAGCAGCGAGTTTGCCGCCCTCTTCGGCAGCTTCTTCGCCGCCCTCTTCAGCGGCTTCGGCAGCCTTTTCGCCACCTTCTTCAGCGGCTTCTTCGGCTTCGGCGGCTTCTTCGGCCTCTGCTTCCTCAGGAGCTTCGGCTACTTCTTCCTCAAGCTCGTCAACAGCTTCTTCGAGGGCTTCTTTAAGCTCCTCTTTCAACTCCTCGTTGAGCTCCTGTTCCTCAGCCACGTCCATGGCCTTTTCAATGGCGTCCTTGATGTCCTCGCCTTCGTCGATCGCTTCCTCGATCTCCTTTTTCAGCGTCTTGAAATCCTCCAGCAGTTCCTCCTGCTCGGCAGTCAATTCCTCTTCGGGCTGGTCCATGGGCTCTTCCGCCGCCAATTCTTCTTCGGCCAGGATATCCGCACCCAGTTCTTCCTGCTGCTCTTCCTCGAGCAGTGATGCCAAAAGCGCCCGGCAGTAGGCTTCCATCTTGCCGCCCTCCGCCAGCGCCGCTTTGATCGCGACCTTCTGGCGTTCCAGGCCCTTGGCCGACGTCGGCGTGCCGATCAGCAATTCGTCGGCGATCTCCAGCCGCTCCGGTTTGGGAGCGTCGATGTAGCTGACAGCCGTTTTCAGGACCATCGCCCGCAGCATCGCCAGTTTGATGCCGCGCACGGTCTTGTATTCCTCGACAATCTGTGCTTCGAGCCGGTCCGCCGTCTCATACAACTGGGCGAGGTCCATTTCGTAGACCGTCTTCATGTCGGTCACCGTAGGCAGCGGCCGGGGTGTCGCCGGCGCCGTCGGCTGCCGGCTTTTAAGAAACGCCAGCAGGTCCGCCAGGATTTTCTCTTCGCGGGGGATGATCTGTTTGAGGATCTCGTTCGACTTCCGACTGGAATCCTCCCAGGTTTTCATCATGTTGGCGATATCGGTTTCCAGTTTCTGCAGCCGTTTGGTTTTGTCGCCGAGCTGGGCTTCTGCTTTGGGCACTCCCGGTTTGGCCTTCTGTTCCAGGCGGTTGATATCGCTACGCAAACTTTTCTCCGTCTTCGCAATCGCGCCTTTGGCACGGCCCATGTTCTTCCTGGCGCCGCCGGCGGCGCGGTCGGCTTTCTTGACGTTGTTCCGGAGCGACCGCAGTTTCTTCTTGTCTGCCTTGGCCTTGTCGGCGGCGGCCAGCGCCTTCTTCATGGCTTCGGCCTTGTCCTTCGCGGCTTCGTATTTCCTCATCGCGTCGGCATAGCGCTCTTTGGCAGCGACCAATTCTTTCTTGCGATTGGCGACCCGGGCTTCCCAGGTCGGGACCTCCTGCTTCGCCGAGGCCAGGTGGTCTTTCGCGCGTTTGACATCGTACTTCACGCGGCCGAGCCGTCCCTGGTTATAGCGCAGATGGCCCCAGTTCTGATTGGCGGTGTTCTGCGCGGCGCGGGCTTCGTTCTGCAGCGCACAGAGCTCTTGCTGCCGCCGGCGCAGGTCCTCAGTCGCGACCCAGCCCAGTTCCGTCAACGCCTGCGCCATGGTCTCTTCCGATCTGGCCAGGCCGTCGCGCACCGGAACGCTGTGCTTCCGGATCACGGCTTTCTTCTGCTTGAGTGTTTCAAGGACCTCCTTGTCGCTGCTCTTGGGATTGAACGGCAGCTCTTCCCGCAGCGCCGGGACCAATTGGTGCTGGTGCTCCTCGGCCTGTTTCAAGGACGCAATCGACTCCCGCAGCAGTTGCACCAGCGTCGCCGGATCGCGATTCATCTGTTCTTCGGCAAACTTGCTGTAGACCTGGCCGCTGCCGCGCACCATAGCGTCGAGTTCACTCTTGACATCCATCAGTCCGAGGACGTTCGACCGGAGTGCTTCGACGTTGGCGTCCTGGATGTGCTCGGCGACCTTCTCGACATGCTCCGCCGCCATCGTGCGTTCCTGCTGCTGCTTCAGTTTCTCTTTGAGATCAACGTCCTTGACGACAAAGAACACCAGCATGCCGACGGCGATCGCGTGGACCAGCATCGAGCCGAAGACCCAGAGCGTGCCGCCGCGCTCGCGTCGGCGGGAAAGACAGGTGCGGTGGAACGGGCTACCGCTTGCGTTCCGATTTGGTGTGGACTCCGACATTTTTCAAACCCTCGAATCGACATAGATCCATCAGATGTACAAAACTCTGGAACGGCGCCCGCCGGTCGCCGTCGATGCGAATGCGACGGTTCGGATTGGTCTTCGCCGTTTCCCGCAGGCGGGAATGCAGAATTTCCAGCGAGATCGGGGTTGCCCCCAGATAGTAGTTGCCGGCTGCGTCAATCGAGATTATCAGGATGTCCTCCTGTTGAGCCATCTCCATCGCCGCCGCCGAACGCGGCAGTTCCACCGGCAATTCCTTTTCGATTTTCTTCATGACCGTGGCAACGAGAAAGAAGATCAGCAGCAGAAAGACGCAGTCGATCAACGGCGTCATCTGGATCTCGGTGCCTTCGTCATCGGACACATTGAAGCGCATGGCTGAATCCTTCCGCTGTTCTAATCTTCGTAGTCGGCCGCAGCTTCCGCGGGAGCCGGCGCCAACTCGTCCTGATCCTTCAGGAACCAGGCGCTGATCAATTCAGATACGTCTTCCTCCAGATCAATCGCGAAGTTGTTCGTGCGCGACTTGAAGAAGTGGTAGCAGCCGAGCATCGGGATGGCCACGATCAACCCGCCGGCCGTCGTCACCAGGGCCTTGGCGATGTCGTCCGCCAGAATACTGGCGTTCCCCATCTCGCCGACACTGGCAACCGTGCCGAAGGCGCCGATCATGCCGATAATCGTCCCCAGCAGCCCGAGCAGCGGCGCCATGGTCGCAATGATGGCCAGGGGATAGGCCTTCTGCAGATGGTTCCGCAACACCCGTGAACCGATGTCGCCGGCGATGGTCTGCACGTCCGCCACCGAGCAATTGCGGTGATCAACCACCGCCAGGATGATGCGGGACAACGCGCTGCGGTCGTTTTTGCAGACCGCGTGCAGTTCGTCGAACTGCCCCGACAGATAGAGTTCATTGATGGTTTCGGTCAGCCCCGGCGTCGCAATACGCCCGCGCCGCAGGTTGACCAGCCGCTCCAGAATATAGCCGACACCGATGACCGACAGCGCCAGCAGGATGATCATGATGACGCCGCCCTTCTTTACCTTGTCGAAGAACTCGTCAAGATAGGTCTTCTTCTCGCCGGCTTCCGCCGGCGCCTTGGACAGATCAACGGCGGGTTCGGCCGGGACCGAAGCCGGATTCTCAGCGGTCTTTGCGACTGCCGGTTTGGCGGCAGCAGCCGGTTTGCTGTTGGCCTTCTTCTTCTGCGCCAGGCCGACGGCGGGCAACAGCAGCGCCGCGGCGGCAATCAGGACGGCTTTACGGATCGTCACTTGGTACCTCCTGCGTATTGGTTCGTGTTTCACGCAAATTGTTCTTCGGCGCCGGTTTGAACGTTCATATTATTCGGACTGAGTTCAGCGCTGGTGATTGTCTGGGGTATCGAAACCTGCCTGCATATGCAGCCAAATGCAAGTTCACAGAGAAAATTGCACCCGGGTGCAGCCACTCTCTAGGACAGCACCCGGGGCGGGCGGTTCCAAGGCGGCAGCCGTTTTTTGTGCACGTGCACAGAAAACCAAAGGAGGACCTTGCATTTGAGAGGCCGTTCCCAGGCAGCACGGGCCTCCGTCCCGTGTTTCGACTGCGCCGCGGAACAGGAACGCGGGACACCGCGCTCCTTTCCCGGCGGTATGCCGGGACGCTCATTGCGACTCAGGTCGATCCCCGGTGCGGACCGCGGATGGCCTGCAGTGCTGACCCATCGGCTTGCCTCGGTCGTGAATGGGGCACAATCGACCACCAGACCGAATAACACCTGACGGTCGCAGATGGCTTGGCAGTGTGCTTGGTGGGTGACAATTCCGGCGACAGGGACTGGTTCGATCACGCAACCCGGATCGTAGCCGGCAGGAGGCCGGCGTTCCAATGGCCGAATCTCGCGGTGTGCGCCACGCTGCCCTCGGCATCATCGGGTCATGAAGTCATCGCGTCCTCTCCGACTGACTGCTGACGCGGCATCAGCCGCTGTTGACCAATGCCCCTCTTCCTACGGCTTGTACTTCTGCTTGAACTCGGCTTCGGAGACGCTGTCGCCCTCGATGAAGTAGGCCTTGCGCACCAGCCGGCCGGATTCTTCGTCGTACATCTCGATAACGCCGTGCATCAGGCTGCCCTTGATCTGCATCTTGCGTTTGAGTTTGCCGTTGGCGAAGTACTCTCTGGTGGTGCCGTTGATTTCGTCGTCCTCGTAGACAACTTCGCGCTTGACGATCTTGGTGCCGGGATAGTAGTCGACAGCCTTGCCGTTTTTCTTGCCGTCTTTGTAGGGGATGACGCGAACGACGTTGCCTTTGGGACCATAGCTCTTGGCCAGGCCCTCCTGTTTGCCGTTCACGAAGGTGACTTCGGAGACGAGTTTGCCGTTGTTGCCATAGACCTTTTTGGCGCCGTGCATCTTGCCGTTCTGCCACGGGATTTCCACCCGGACTTTGCCCTTCGCGTAGAGTCGTTCCGGACCGTGCTTACGGCCGTGTTTCCAGGTGACGGAGCGAACCGGGCCGTTGTGCCGCACTTTCAGATAGAGTTCCTCTCCGTGGGGCTTGCCGTCCTCGTCCAGCGGGACCGCCTGCTGCACAAATGGTTCCATCTTATTCGTACTGGCAGAGTGTCCGGAATCGAAGAAGCGGCCGATCGTCAGCCGGACTTTGCCTTTCGGCTGCGGTTTCGGCGGCGCGGGCTGCCCCTTCTTCGGGCGCCGTCGGCGCGGCGGTTTGTAGTAGCGCTTGACGAATTCGCTGACGTAGCGGCTTTCTTTATATTCGTCCGGCAAGCCGTTCGGGCCGGCCACCACGATGGTTTTCTTTTCTTCGTCCTGGGCATGGGCAGCGACGCCCAGGGCCAGAAAGAGGCCGGCAAGCAGCACGCGGCTGACTGTCATATGTAACTCCCTTTTCAGATATTGTTTTTCGCAGGCTGTATCGCGAGCATCCCTGTTCGCGGCACACTCGGATTGAGCCACTCCGGCCGCGTGAGCAGGAATGCTCACGGCTACAGTCGGAGGAGTTCTATGGTTTATGCTTCTGTTTGAATTCCGCTTCGGTGACGCCTTCACCGTCAAGGAAGTAGCTCTTGCGAATCAAGCGTCCATCCTCGGCGTACATCTCGACAACGCCGTGCATCACACTGTCTTTCACCTGCATCTTGCGCTTGAGTTTCCCGTTCGGGAAAAACTCCTTCGTCGCGCCGTTGATGCGGTCATCAACATAGACGACTTCGCGCTTGACGATATTCGTCCCGGGATGGTACCAGACGGCCCGGCCCTGTTTAGCGCCGTCTTTGTACCGGGTGACGCACGACAGTTTGCCGTTGGGCGCGTAGCTCTTTGCTTCGCCCTGCTGCCTGCCCTTGACGAAGGTGCATTCAAATTTCAGTTTGCCGGTCGTGCTGTAGAGTTTCTTTGTTCCGTGGATTCTGCCGTTCTGCCAGGGGATCTCCTTGACCAGTACAAGCCGCCATTTTTTCTTGATCACGACGCCGGTCCACGCTTTTTCGACACCGTGCCGTTTGCCGTGTTGCCACGGCACACTGGCAATCGGCTGATGCTGCCACGGTTTGTAGAAGCGTTGCTCCCCGTGCATGCGTCCTTCGGCATCGAGGGGCACGACGTATTTCGGATAGTTGACGGAATAGCCCTGACTCTGATCAAAGATCCGGCCGATATCGATCTCCAGCCGATCACCGTCCTTCAGTCCCGCCAGTTGACTTTTGAGCCGGCGCCGGATTCTCTCGGGGACGCTGGCTTCGAGGTTGGTACGGTCGACCACGACCTTCACCGGTTCGCAGCACCCGTGTTCATCGAATGTGACCTTCGGGTTCTCGGCAATCACGGCGGACACCCCCGCCGCAAGCAGGAAGGTCATACACTGGCGACCGGTCATAGCTGGACTCCGCTGGGTTATTTCCTTTTATTCTTCGGCGGGTTCAGTATCCCGGCGCGATCGGGCGAAGTGTAGAGATGCAGGACGCGGAAGTCATGCGCCCGGATATGGATCGGGCCATAGATATCGACGCGCGGATTGGCGGACTTCGCACGAACCACGGCACTATGGTCTTCCATGTCCTTGAGCGCAAAGGTCAGTTTGCTGTGGCGCATGGCCGCTTCGGCCGTCGCCCGCGTCTTGCTGTAGTCACTCTGGTCCGGCGCCATGGAGTAATCGTAGCCGTTGACGATCTCTGACATGGTCTGCGCGTTCATCGCGCCCATCAAGCGCACGGAATTCAGGATATGCAGTCGCCCGCGCACCTCTTCATCGCTTTCGTTCAACAGGACAACGGCCGCCTTGAAGCCCTTCTTGTCGGCTTTCTGCCGGATATACGCGGAGACCAGGACGTCCTTGTGCGGGTCCTCCTTCGAGAGATTGAATGTACCGCCTTTGACGAAGTTCTCACCGTAACGCAGGATCGTCCGGTTGCGCCAGTACGGCAGGAATTCGGTGTTGCCGTCACCGGCGAAAATCCCGAACGTATGGAGTGCCGCAACAACGCGGCGGGCATCGTTGACGTGCGCCAGGCTGGCGGCGTCGACGCCTATATCATGCACGAGCGCCCGGCCGAGCACCGCGCGATCGGGGATGCGGCTGCCGCCGGCATTGTTGACCTTGACCGAGTTGCTGCGAATCCGCGCGTGCAGCCCCGTATGCGTCCCGGCGAGATAGCGGAACAACGCGACCGGATACTGCGCGATGATATCGCTGCCGGCCGGCGCCTCAGCGCCGGCTTTGCCCGCGAGCAACGCGGCGCCGGCCGTGGCCTCGGCCGTCACCGCTTTGTCCGCCGACGTCGTCCGGGCCGGAAAGGCAAACCAGTTCTGCTTGCGGAAGTCCGCCGACTTCGGAACCGCCGGATGGGTCAGCAGTTTAAAGTTTACGCTGCTCTTATTCAGTTTACCCGTTTTGTTGACCAGCTTGATCCGCCAGGTAACAGCGCCCTTTTTGTCGCGCTCCAACGTCATCATGGACGCCGCCGGATCGATCACGAAACCGTTACCGTCGGTCATCCAGGTGAAGCCGCGTCCGCCACTGCCGACGAAGAACTGTTTAACCACTCCAGGAGCCGCACGGCCGCAGGTCTTGGCGTCCGCCGCGGCGTTGCCCCAGAGCTTGCCTTCCTCCGCCGGCAGGACGAATTCCCTGGCGTCATACTTCGCCGCCAACGGGGCGCCCACCACAAAGGCATCGACCGCACCGGCGATATCCACGACCAGTTCGAGTTCATCTACGGGCCCGCCGCTGCAGGTCAGTTTGCCGGCCAGCGAGCCATCCGCGGCATACGTCGTCTCCAGATCGATCATGACCGCACCGGCGGCCAGCTTTGCCGCACAGACGACACCGTCGCCCTTCGCCCTGGGCGCTGCCGCTTTGGCCGCTTTCGCCGTGACACGGTTGCCGCCGGCAACGGCTTCAATCCGGATCGGCCCGCGCAGTTGCGGTCCGCGTTCGATGCTCTGCAACTGTGCGTCACTGAGTTTGGCGCGGCGCAGCGTTACGGGGATCTCATGCTCGGCGGCGTTGATGTGGATCTGGGCGGGCAGCCCGGAGGCATCCAGTTCGATCTTGTGTCTGGCCGTCTCGACCGTCTTGCCCGCGACCTTCGGCTTCGGCAACTGCGCCGGCGCCGTCAGGGCCAGGCCGAGCATCGCGGCGGCAATCAGGTATGTCTTCGACATTGTCATCGTCATTCTCCTTGTCATCCTATTGCCTCCTGTACTCGCCGTAGAGGATCCGATAATTGCGATACGGCACATGCACCGGGCCGTAGACCTCGGCATCGCCGTTCTGTTTGGCCACCAGACTGTCGGTTTCGACGTCGCGCAGGACGGCGGTCTTGCCGTCGCGCGCAGCGAGTTTGCTCCACCAGTCTTTCAACCCGGCCGGGACGTCGGCAGTGCCGTTGGCCTGACCGGCAGTCAAGGTATTCCTGCCGCCCAACAATCGTTTTGCATCGTGAATCGTCAGCGGCAATTCGACGTCTTCGTCGCCTTCGTTCATGATTACAAAGAGCGCGCGATAGCCTTTATTCTGCGGCAGCGGGTAGCGGTAGACCGTGACATAGACGTCCGCCGCCTGCTTGCCGTCCTTGCCGATGGTGAGGTACTTCTGGATGCGCCAGAACGGCACTTTCTCCAGGTTCTTCTCGTCGAAGTAGCCGAAGTCGTGGATCACCCGCAGCAGCCGCATCGGTTCGGAGAAATGGACAAAGGCGCCGTGGGGACCGGAGGGCGACGCGGCGACATCGTTGAGCATGGCGCGCCCGAGATACTGACGGTCCAGGCGTTTGTCGTCGCCGGGCAGCGTCGGCATGTTGTCGGGACAGATCCGGGTGATGAGTCCCGACCAGTTGTGGCATTCGTAGCGATACAGCGAGTTGGGGAACTGCACGATCGTGTCCAATTCGAAGGAGCGGTTGCCGGCGCCGCATTCCTCCACCAGCTGACAGTCCCAGCCGGCGGTCTCGAGCAGCGTGGCTTCGTGATTGGCCCAGTAGAAATGGCGTTGCGGGACGCCGCTCTCCCTGGCGATACGCGCCAGGCGGATGTTGCCCTGGCGCATACCGCTGATGCGCCAGCCGGCCTGCCACGGCAGTTCCTTTTCGCCGACATCCTCCGGGTCACGCAAGTAGGCATAGCCGGAAGCGACGTCTTCGGACCGGGAGAACTCCGGCCAGAACTCATCCCACCAGAAACCGCACCAGCGGCCCTGCTTGATCCAGCGGTCGCCGGCGTAGTACGCCAGTGCGTCCTGCCAGTTCTGCGAACCTTTGCGGCCGCCGAAATTGTAGCCGACCTCTTTGAAGAGCCCCGTCAACTGCGACTTCTTCGAGATGCTCGCGACCGAGGTCCAGAAGCCGTAGCGCGTGCGCGCCGGGCCCAACCCGCTCTCGGCAATGTTCTTCTCTTTTGCCAGGAAGGCATCGTCCAAATCGTACGGCGTCTCACCGTACATCCGGGCCCACTGGCCGCGATGGTACCAGCCCCACGCGCGGAAATCTTTGGGCTTCGATTTGACCGGATGGGTGATGAACGAAAACCGGATCTGCCGTTTCTTGCCGTCGAGCGTCACCGGGTGGTTGATGAACTTCGCCCGCCAGGTGATGCTGCCGTCCTTGGCGCGCTCCAGACTCATGGCGCTGCCTTCTTTGTCGAGCATCCAGCCGCGGTCCCAATCACAGAAATAGGTAAAGGCGCGATCGGCGCTGCCGAACCACAGCAGCGGACAGAACCGTGAGTAGTAAAGTTCCGGTTTCTGCATCTGATTGGCGCTGTCCCAGACGACGCCCGGGGCCATGGGCAGCCGGCAATCCCAGCGGGCGGCGCCGGCCATACCGCCGCCCGGCGTCCAGGTCACCAGATCCGTCAATCCCTGGATCGTCGTGGTCAACTCCAGACCGTCCACCTTGGCGCCCGCTTTGCCGACGTAGTCCAGCGTCGCGGTGAAGGTGCCGTCGCAGTCGTACTGCACGGTCAGATCCGCGGTGACCGGTCCGATCTGCAGCTTCGAGACGTATTCATGTTCACTCTTCCATTCCCGTTTCAGCTCGCGGGCCTTGACGACCCTGGCCGGGATTCGTTTGCCGCCGACAAGCGCACTGAACGCAAAGGGGGTCTTGACCTGCGGCCCGCGACCGAGTTCCAGCAGTTCGGCGTCCGTCAGTTTGCCGCCGCTGCGTTTTTCCAGCGGCAGGTCGCGCACGTCGGGTTTGATGAAGATCTGTCTGGGCAGCCCGGTATCCGTCAGGTCGATCTTGTGTTTCAGCGTCTCGATGCCGTCGGCCGATTTCCTGATCGGCACGAACGGGTCCCAGACCGTATCGCTCAAGCCGGACTTACACCCCTTCCACGGCAGGTCCACCGTGCGGAACGGGTCTTCCATGTACTGTTCACCGACGATCCGCTTATTGACGTCGAACAGCAGCACGCCGGCGACATACGACTGGTTCTTCTTCAGCTCAGGCAGGTCGACCAGGAAGGAAGCAAACGTCCCTTTGATCGGCTTCACTTTTTCGAGTACGACTTCTTCCTCGCCGAAGTCCTCGACGATGATCAGTTTGGCCTCTTTGGCCGTCTGCGCTTTCGGATCGGCGCCGTGCAGACCGAGATCGACGATGGCCGACACCCGGTTGGTATATTCGGAATAATTGGCCCAGAAATCGAAGTCCTTGCGCGGCGGCCGCAGTTTCTGGATGATGTCCAGCCGTTTCTGTTTGAAGGTCTGCTCGGTGGCGTGGTAGAAGCCGCCGTCCATCGAGTGGAATTCGATCAGCCGGGTGCGGAAAAGCACTTTGGCCGGCCGGCCGGCCGCGCGCACGTCAAACCACAGGACGTTGCCGTTGGTGCTGATGCCCGGGAACACCTGCTGCAGCCGGATCTTCTTCACTTCGCCGGGACGGAGCTCAGCCCGGCCGCCGTTGAGTTTTTTGGAATTGTAGGAGGAGTAAACGTTGCCGTCGGCGCTCTCGACAAAGAAGCCGATGCGGACTTCCTGCGACTTCGTGCTGTGATTCTTCAGCGTCAGTTTGACGTCGATCATGTCGTCCATGATCGGCCCGAGATCATTCACCTGGATGCTCGGCGCCTGCGAATCGAAGATCAACTGCGTCTTGGTCGTATTCCAGACGTGGTTGTCGAAGACATTGAAGAAATTGCCGTTGCCGCCGATGCCGCGGGTAAACCAACAGAGCCAGGGCGTGCCGTCCGGCGGCGGCAGCGTGACGATCGGCTTGCCGTTCTCCTTGCCGACGTAATTCTTGTGCACCAGGCTCTTCAGCGGGATGCGGCTTTCAATAACCCAGCGTTTGCGCGACACGCCGCAGCGGACCTTCAGCTTGGAAACGTACTTGTCATCCGTCCCGTGCTGCTGGCTCCAGTACCAGTCGACAATGGTGTTGATCGGGTTGGCGTAGTACTTAAACAACCCCTTGCGGAAGCCTTTGACGCGGTCGCCGATGGGCCGCAGTTCGATCTCGACATGGTCGTCCCACTGCTGGCCGTAAAGCGGGTGACCGACCACATCCGGGAAGCGACCGCGCGCCTTGAGCCAGGAATTCTCCGGATAGACCGGCGTGTCGTAGGCAAGATACAGGTACTCCTTGTCGTAGCAGGCGTAGACCGAACAGTTGGTCTGGTGCGGCGCCAGAAACACAAAGTCCGCCTGCGACCGGTCATACCAGAACCCGGACAACGCCGAGGCATCTTCCCACTCGCCTTCTTCCCACTTGCCGTCGATCTTCGGCGTCTTGCGGGCCAGAGGGATGCGCAGAATCGGGACGTCAACCGTCGCGGCGGCGCCGGTGGACGACGGCGTATCGATAGCGCCGGCGAGCCAACAGAAGCCTGTTAAACAGGTAAACAACCAGAACAGACAACGGCGGGAACGAATAGTCATCAAGGGGGTCTCCTGGAGCTTGCTGAATTGGGGTTTAACGGCAACAGCCGGGGTTACCATACAGGCTGAGGCGCGTCCCGCCAGTCGGCGGCCGTCAGGCACCGCTCAACCGACGCCGCAATTCGTTTACTGAATTGCGCTAAACATCAACAAAATAGACAGTAAAGCAGCCGAATTGTTCCAAGGCGAACACCATAAATCTTGCCTTGACAGTACCCCGGTATATAGTAGGGGCAGAACCATGCCGGAGGGATTTCACTAACTGGCGTTCCCCAGGAGATTTATACTGATGCCCGCACCCTGGCCCAAACGCAGTCGAAGCGAATGGCTGCTGACCGAGACCTGTTTTGACTGGCAGAAGCTGGCCCACTATGAGACGATCTTCACCTTGACCAACGGTTACGCCGGCGTCCGCGGCAGTCTGGAGATGAGCCCGTTCATCGCCGACCCGGGAATGTACGTCAGCGGCATCTACGCCCCGGCGAAGTGGCAGCGGGAGATTGTCAACCTCCCCTGCTGGCTCCAACTCGATGCCACGATGGACGGTTTTCCCTTCGACCTGAAGAAAGGGAGGGTCCTGAAATACGAACGCACCCTCGACCTGCGTCAGGGCCTGCTGTTGACGGATCTCACCTGGGCGGACGACGCCAAACGATCCTGGCGCTGGGAGTCCGCCCGGCTGGTGCACAAGAAAGAGAAACATGTCGCGCTGTTGTGGGGCAAACTGACGCCGCTGTCGACATCCGGCGCCATCACCCTGAACAACATCATCGATGCCCACCGGATGAAGTACCGGTCTCCCAGTCACGAGGTGATGTACAAGGGTCACACCGTTACGGACCTGGGGCAAGCCGTCCAGTGCACAACCGTGATCAACGGCACCGGGCACGAAGTCAGTATCGCCACCGCGCTGAAGACCAACGCCAGAGGCGCCAAACGCAGTTGCACGTGTCATGACGACAAGATCATCGAGACCTGGCGTTTACCGGTGACCCGGGGCAAGCCGCTGTACTTCGAAAAGCGCGCGGTCATTTATACGACGCGCGAGGTGGACAACGCCGCCGCGGCCGCCCGGGCCGCCCTGGAAACGGTATCGGCAAAGTCCGTCAAGGTCCTCTTCGGCGCCCACACGAAGGCGTGGGACCGGGCCTGGCAGGTTGCCGACATCCGCATCGACGGCGACGACGAAGCCCAGCGCGAGCTGCGTTTCAGCCTGTTCAGCCTGCTGGCGCTGGCCAACGACTTCGATCCGGGATCGTCGATCGGCGCCAAGGGCCTCCACGGCAACGGCTACCAGGGGCTGGTGTTCTGGGACACCGAAACGTATCTGGTCCCGTTCTACACCTTCACCGATCCGAAGACGGCGCGCACCCTGCTGACCTACCGCTACCGGATGCTGCCCGGCGCCCGCGAAAACGCCAGGCTCTGTCAACGCCGCGGCGCCAAGTACCCCTGGGTCAGCGCCGACGACGGCCAGGAATACACCTTTCGCCGGGACGGCTGGCAGGAGCACCAGCACGGCGACATCGCCTATGCCGTCGACCAATACCTGCAAGTTACCGGGGACCGCTCCTTCTATCGCGACGCCGGCGCGGAAGTCATCATCTCCACCGCGCAGTATTATGCCGACCGCGTCACCTGGGACGACGCCGGCAAACGCTATATCACGGAGAACATGGGCGGGCCGGACGAGATCCACACCGGCGTCACCAACAACGCCTTCAGCAATTACCTGATCGCCTGGAACCTGCGGCGCGCCCTGCAGGCAGTGGAAGACCTGAAAGCCGCGGGCACCTGGCGGCGGCTCCGGCCGCGGCTCAAAGTCAGCAACGCCGATCTGCAGCTCTGGGCTGATATCGCCGACAAGATCGCCGTTCCCTTCAGTCGCCGTCACGGCTTTCACGAGCAGTTCGAAGGTTACTTCAAACTGAAGGAGAAGAAGATCGACCGGTCCAGAACCAAGATGGAATACACCGGTCCTGTCCAACGCTCCTTTAAGCCGACCAAAGTCGCGCAGCAAGCCGACACCATGATGCTCTATCATCTGTTTGGCGACGACTTCCCGGCAGCCGTCAAGGCAGCGGGCTTCCGGTATTACGACCCCCGCTGTTCGCACACGTCCACCTTGAGCGCCAGCGTCTTCGCGGCTGTCGCGGCCCGGGCCGGACTTGCCGCCGACGCCTATCGCCTGTTCCGGAAGTCCCTCGAGACCGACCTCGGGCCGACGGCCGAATGTGACAGCGGCATCCACGTTGCCTGCTGCGGCGGCAACTGGCAAACGGTGGTAATGGGCTTCGGCGGCCTGAGTCTTCGCGACGGCAGGCCCTCCTTCAGCCCGGCCCTGCCGGAGCAATGGAAGAAGCTTGATTTCCAGATCAAATGGCGCGGCAAAACAATCCGCGTGACAATCACGCCGACGGGCATCCGGCTGCGCACGGCCAAAGGCAAAGTCAAAGCCTGGGTCCGGGATGAGTTGGTCACCGTCACGCCGAAGGCCAAGGTCTACTGACCGGCCGCCGGCCAAGTGCTTCCTGCAGCCCGGCCCATCGTGCCGGGGACGGACGGGATCACAGCGGCGCAGACCGAAGACAACGGAGAATTCCGCAGTGTCACGGGCGCCGGATGGGGCGCGGGATGGTTGACGAACGCGTTGCCGGGAGTACTGTACCACAGCATAGGTTACCGGTTCACCAGGGTTTCGGGACGCAGGCTTCCCGAAAGTTGTGCATCTGACCGCTCTCGCGTGACGCGAAACCGGACAATCACCGGCCCGCCGTGCCTCCGTCGTCCCTACCATTAACGCCCAGCGAAACGCGAGATTGACGTGCCACAATTTGCCCGCTCCCTCGACCGTCCCCACCGCATCCTCCTCTGCAGCGTCATCGGGCCGTACGGCGTCGATGACGACTTCGGCCGCAAAGAGAACATCATGGAGCTGCTGCACAACCAGGTGACCAAGGGCCAGGGCATCGCGTCCTTCCGCTTCTTTCACCGGTCCTTCGGACTCTATCTGATCGCCGCCAACATCGATGCCGACGTCACGGTACTCGACTTCCCCTCGGAAGAACGCTTCATCCAGGAAATCCGCCGGGGCTACGACATCGTCGGGATCTCCTTCATCACACCGAACTTCCTGAAGACCCAGCACATGGCCAAGCTGATTCGACGCGAAGCGCCCGAGTCAGAGATCATCCTGGGCGGCCACGGCACGGCGATCCCGGAAGTTGACGACCTGATCGACTGCGACCATGTGGCCCGCGGCGACGGCGTCCGCTGGCTGCGGCTGCACCTCGGGCAGGATCCGACCGCGCCGATCGCACACCCGATCATGCCGAACATCGAAAAGATGTCGGCCTACGGCGTGCCCTTCCCGGGCACCGGCGCCAACCTTCTGGTGCCCGGCGTCGGCTGTCTCAACGGCTGCAAGTTCTGCTCGACCTCGCACCTGTTCAAACTCCGCTATACGCCCTACATCAACAGCGGTCGCGAGTTGTTCGAAACCGCCTGTGAGATCGCCGACCGCACCGGCAACAATGAATTCTACCTGATGGACGAGAACTTCCTGAAGCAACCGGATCGGGCGCGGGACCTGCTGCAGCTGATGGAAGAACACGACCGGCACTTCATCTTCCAGATTTTTTCATCGGCCGAGACGATCCTGAACTTCGGCATCGACAACCTGGTGCGACTGGGGGTGGATCTGATCTGGATCGGCGTCGAGATGTCGGGCGAGGAAGGCAACTACGAGAAAAACCGGGGCATCGACGCCCGCCGCCTGATCAAGGATCTGCGCGACCGCGGCATCCGCGTGCTGGCCTCGGGCATCCTCTGCGAGGAACACCACACGCCGGAGAATATCCAGGCGGACATCGATTTCATGGTCGACCTGGAGTCGGACTTCGTGCAGTTCATGTTGTTGACGGCGCTGCCGACCACGGCGCTGTACCGCGACTTGAAGCAGCGCGGACTGCTGCGCGAAGACCTGCCGTACGAAGAATGGCACGGCCAGAAATACCTCAACTACCGACACCCGGCGTTCCCCGGCGACCTGCCGGAGATCACGTTGAACAAGGCGTTCCGCCAGGACTACGAGATCAACTCCAGCTCCATGTACCGGGTCACCGAGACGGCCTTCCGCGGGTACTGCCGGCTGGCCGCCATGCAGTCGCGCGACGCCTGCCTCGAGGCGCGGCTCACGCAGTTCCGCGACAAGGTCCAATGCCACCGTGTCATGCTCCCAGTCGTCGCGAAGTTCGCGGTGAACGACCTGGAACGCCAACGCGCTCTCCAACTGGACCGGGCGATCACAGAACGGCTGGGACCGCCTTCACTGCTGACGCAGCTCAAACGGCTGGCGGCGCCGGCGATCGCCTGGCGCTGGAAACGGCGCGTGGCACGCGTCGGCGACGGCATTCAGCCGGAAACGATCTGCACGCACTTCCCCGGCGGCGACACCGATCTGCCCAAGGTGGAGGCCGCCGCGCCGGCGTGTAAACAGGCGCATCCGGACCCGGCAGCACGCATCGTTTCCGCAGAAGAAATGCCGATCGCCACTGAGCCGTAGGTCCACCTGCCGCGAAACGGGTGCGGGATCGGGTTTCTACTCTCCGGGAAGAAGCCCCAAGCTCTGCTTGGGGAGTGTCTACACCCCCTTCAGTGCAGCCGGCCACACCACCGCTCCGGGAAGAAGCCCCAAGCTCTGCTTGGGGAGTGTCGACACCCCCTTCAGTGCAGCCGGCCACACCAGAAACCCCGCCTTTGGTTCCGGAGACACGGTAAACATGTTTGCCGTGTCCGGAACCAAAGGCGAAAGGGCGGACAAACGCGAAACTGAAGGAAGGCTGACACTGCCCCGGCACAGCCAGCGGGATCTGCTCGCGGCGGGTGCAGCTCCACCCGCCGCGAAGCCCCCTGCGGTCCCGGGCCGTTACCGGGCGGCAGGACGGCAAGAGCTTCTTGCACTGCGTGCAGTTCTCTCGTCGAAGGTGAGTGACGGCGGTCCTTTGACAGATTCGCAGTGCCGGCGAATCTACTCCGCCTGTGCTTTGTAGACGAGCACAAGCAGCCGGTAGACCTTGTAGCGTTCGAAGGTGGCCTTGGTGCGGTGACCGGAGAAGTACTTGTAGTTGATCTTCTCGATCCGCTTCCGGGCAAACCAGCGGATTGTCTTGTAGATCCAGGGATTGCGGCCCTCGAGATACTCGTCGGTCAACTGCAGCACCGGCTTGACGCGGTTCATCAGGATATCGTTGAGCAGCTCCAGGTTCGGGCTGATCTGCGGGGTGATGTCGATATCCGTTTCGATCTTGAACGGCACGGTCTTGAGCAGGTCGTAGAACTCCTGCAGGTCATGGCCGCCGCCGAAACTCTTGTCGCCGGGGCCGCCGTCGCCGTCGTGCTCGGTGCGGAAGAAATCGCAGATAATCACTTTGCCGCCGGGCTTCAGCAGTTTGGCCAGATGGTCGAAGGCGACCGGCATCTTGATATACTGAAAGCTCTCGCTGAAAAGCCCGACATCGTACGTCCCGTCGCATTTCTCCGCCGGCATCTTCTCAAACTTGCACTGGAAGACGTCGGCGCCTTCGTCAGGGAACTCCTGCAGTCGCTCACGGATCTTGTCACAGAGCGCGGGCGCCGGGCAGAGACCGTCGGCATCATAGCCGCGGCGGATGAGTTTGACGAGTGTCGAACCGGAGCCGCAGCCGATATCGATGACTTTCGTCCGGGCCTCGCCCCGGCCCGGTTCGGGAAAATGCGACAGCAAGAACTCGGTGTAGTGCTCCTGGGCTTTGGTCACGTTTTGCGGCTTCAGCTCGAGACGGTCATCCCAATACCCGTAATGCAGGTCTTCAACGCCCAGTAGTTTCTCGGTCGCGACCAACCCCAGTTCGCGGCTGCTCACTTTTCGTTTCTTCAAACCGTCTGACCTCGCTTGGGGTATACCGTATACGCCCGCTGAATATACGCACAACCCCAAGCGTCGCAAGGACGAATGGCGAGTCTGGCCGGTCTTTTTTGAATTGAGTGCGTTCCCGTTCGTTGACCATCATGCGGCTCTCTTTTGAGCATAGAG
>CAYLNH010000004.1:0-87728 GCA_964384625.1 uncultured Lentisphaerales bacterium | reverse complement strand
GCGACTCTTGAAAGTCTCTCAAAATGTGAAGTTATTTCCGCGCGGACCCTTAGCTGGAGCGTTGGCGGCAGCAAGATGAAGATAGATGAGGCACAACCCGGCGATGCGACCTGGTCACAAGTTGCCGCTCTTTGTCCGGATGCAGTCGGGTGGGTCGACGACCCATCCGACGATGGCGACTACCGTTTCCTTGTCGCGACCGATGAGAGGGGCAACGTTCTCGGTGCCAGCGTTGTCGAGATTGGAAACCTTGTCTTTGGCCCACTGGCGGATGTACCCGCCGGGTTTCTCGAAGATATCGAAGTGGTTGAAGCCCACCGAAGGAGAGGGGTCGGAGCAGCGCTGCTCCAAGCCGTCTTCGACCTCGCGTGGCGGTGCGGATGCGAAAGCGTGCGGTCCACTGTTGATTACGCCAACAGTGCTGCTCTTGCCCTCTACCGTTCTCAAGGGATGGGCTTTGTTCCAGAAGAAGACCCCAGTGCATCTGGAGAGCCAAACAAGACATACTCGATCATTGCAATCAACCCGGAAAGGGTTGCGAAAGGATACGGTTGCCAACAAGACGGTGCTCTCCATTTTCTGGAACCGCCCGCGGTTTGTTCAGAAAATGGAGAGCGTTGACGGTGTTGATCGATGTAACGCGTCCGACTACACAGGAAGATGCCGACCGCAGGAAAGGAACGCCATGAAAACCAACCCGATCAGATGGATTCTTATGTGTATCGGAGTTGTGGCGCTATGCTTTTTGTCGGCCACAGGGGGCTATATCTATGGCAGAGAGACAGCAGCGATAGAAGCAGACCGCACGCATTCGGAAAGGGTGAAGGCGGTGCTCATGGTGAAGTCGAGCATGAAGGTCAGAGAGGCCGTCTGTACAAGCATTTTGAAACGGGTCAAAGAACCGGATCTTTTCAAATGGTTTCCAAAGCGGCAATGGACGACGATGACCCTTGCACACCTGGAGCCAATTCTGCTGATATCTGCAGGCTGGCAATAGATTAGCTTGAATGAAGGGAATGCGGAAAACAGAGCTTCGAATTGCAGTCATGGGGTGTTTCTGCCTGGCAACCGTACTGTTCGGCTGCTACCTGCGGCGGCTGGCAGGACAATACATGGTTGCTCCGGTCTTTGCGGGATTATTTGAGATCAACGATGTTGATGGCGTGGCTTGGGCCTTGCGCAGTGATCCCAGTCTGGTCAACACGATCGTAGGTCCATCGAAACGCCCGCCGCTGCATATTGCAGCGGATCGTGGAAACTGCGAAATGGCCAAGGTCCTCCTGCATGCCGGGGCCGATCTGGAGGCAAGAGCGGGTCGGGACCGAGAGACAGCGTTGCATGTGGCGGCTTGGAACAAGCACGCCGACATGGTTCATTTGCTGCTGGAGTCTGGCGCTGCTGTCGATGCTCGCGATGCTGATGGCAGTACCGCCATGTCGATGACCTCCGACGCCGACACCGTTCGTTATCTTCTTGTTGCCGGTGCTGACATGCACGTCGAGCCCAGACACCGCCAGTCGCCTCTCAATGAGGCTGCGGCATATGGCAAGCTTGATAAACTGCGTTTGTGTCTCGAAGCCGGCGCTGACCTCCGGGGGAAAGGGCGTCATGCTTTGGGTTGGGCGGCGTGGTCGGGAAACCCGGAGGCCGTGAAGATGCTCCTTGCGGCAGACGATATAGACATTAATGCGGGAGGTCTTCACTCCGCCGCCAGTCGCAACAACATAGAGATCATCAGATTGCTGCTTGATGCGGGAGCCGAGGTGAATTCGCCGAAGCGGTCGCCGTTGTGCAGTGCTGCCGGCGGCAGTTCATTGGGATCGATGGGCCTATTGCTGGACGCTGGGGCCGAGGTGAACGGATCTCCCGGTTTTCCTCCGATTGCCGATGCTGCGGCGGTCGGCAGTGTCAAGGGAGTTCGTCTGCTGATCGAAGCAGGTGCTGATCCGGACGCGGCGCGGAGTAGCGGGGATACTGCTTTGCATTGTGCTGCATTCCGAGGGCACGCGGACGTCTGCACCTGCCTCATTCAGGCGGGAGCCAACGTGAATGCGAGAGAGAAGGACTCAGGCTACACGCCGCTGCATGTAGCGGCCAATCGGGGGAAGGCCGGAGTTGCGCGGGTTCTGCTCCAGGCAAAACCGGATTTGCGGATCAGGGACAGACGTGGATTCACCGTCCTGCATGAGGCAACGTTGCTCTCCCACACCGAAGTCGTCGCGGCAATTTTGGAAGCAGGTGCTGCGGTCAATCAGCGAACTGGGAGCGGCAAGACCGCTCTGGATCTGGTGCGCAGCACAGCAATCGGCCCAATCTTGCGGAAGCACGGCGGCAAGACCAGCAAAGAGCTGGACCAAAACGCTCACTGACCCGAAGATTTCATCATTTCCTGCTACGTCGCTGCAACTGGCTGCGATTGCTGCGTCAGCCGGTAGCCGTTTCTTACCGTGACTCTCTGCCTGCAACCAACAGGGGCAGCTCTTGCTATTCCACGGTGACGCTCTTTGCCAGGTTGCGGGGCTGGTCGATGGCGCAGCCGCGCTGGTTGGCGACGTAGTAGCTGAAGAGCTGCAGGGCGACGGCCGTGGTGATGGGAGCGACGTACTGCGACGACTTCGGGATCCAGAGGACGTCGTCGGTGATGTCCTTGACGTCGTCATCGCCTTCAGTGGCGGTGATGATGACGGGGGACTTGCGGGCGATGCATTCCTGGATGTTGCCGAGGATTTTGTCCTTGCCGGGGACATCGTTGGCGAGGGCGACCACGGGGACGTTGTCTTCGAGCAGGGCGATGGGGCCGTGCTTGAGTTCGGCGGCGTGGTAGCCTTCGGCATGGATGTAGCTGATTTCCTTCAGCTTCAGCGCGCCTTCGAGGGCGACGGGGTAGAGGTAGCCGCGGCCGATGAAGAAGAAGTTTGCGCAATCGGCCCAGCGTTCGGCGGCGGCCTTGATTTCGTCCGTGTGGTCCAGGACCTGTTGAACTAGGTCGGGGATGGACTCGATCTCTTCGGCGAGTTCGAGGCCGGCGTCGCGGGTATAGCGGCGGGCGCGGCCGAATTTGAGGGCCATCATCAGGAGTACGGAGACCTGGCAGGTGAACGCCTTGGTGGAGGCGACGCCGATTTCGGGGCCGGCGTGCAGGTAGACGCCGCGACCGGCTTCCCGGGCGATGGTGGAGCCGACGACATTACAGAGGCCGGCGACCTGGCCGCCTTTCATCTTGGCCTCGCGCAGGGCGGCCAGAGTATCGGCGGTCTCGCCGGACTGGCTGACGGCAACGATGAGCGACCGGCCGTCAATGATCGGGTTGCGATAGCGGAATTCGGCGGCCTGTTCTACTTCGCTGAGCAGGTCCGCGAGGTCCTCGAAGAAGTATTCGCCGACCATGCCGGCGTGCATCGAGGTGCCGCAGGCAGCGATAATGACACGGTTGATGTGGACCAGGTCCTGCGGCGTCATGTTCAGGCCGGAGAGGATGGCGCTGCCGACTTCGTGGTCGAGCCGGCCGCGGATGGCGTTGCGGATGGCTTCGGGCTGTTCAAAGATCTCCTTGAGCATGAAGTGATCGTAGCCGCTCTTTTCCACGGCCTCCACATCCCATTCAACGGCCTGTACGTCACGGGCCACCGGTACATTGTCAAGGTTGCGGATATTGACGTCGTCCGCCGTCACCAGAGCAATGTCGCCGTCATTCAGATAGATGACATTGCGGGTGTGTTCGACAATTGCGGACACATCGCTGGCGACGATGTTCTCGGTATCGCTGAGGCCGACGACAATCGGGCTGCCGCGGCGAGCGGTGATCAACTGGTCCGGGTGGTGTTTGCTGACGACTGCGATGCCGTAGGTGCCTTCGAGCTGGCCGAGGGCCGCGGCGACAGCCTGGAGGAAGTCGCCCTGGTAGAACTCGCGAATCAGGTGGGGGATGACTTCGCTGTCGGTTTCCGACGTGAACGTATGGCCTTTGCGCTTCAGTTGGTCGCGCAGGGCGCGGTAGTTTTCGATGATGCCGTTGTGGACACAGACGAACTCGGCCTGATCGTCGCGATGCGGGTGCGCGTTGGCCTGCGTCGGGGCGCCGTGCGTGGCCCAGCGGGTATGGGCGATACCGACCCGGCCCGGGTGATCGCTCAGTTCAGCGGCAGTCTGAGTTGCCAGGGCGCCGACTTTGCCGACGGACCGCGCCAGGCGGACTTCGCCGTTGTCGACGAGCGCCAGGCCGGCCGAGTCATAGCCGCGATACTCCAGCCGCCGCAAGCCTTCCAGCAGGATCGGCAGGGCGGGTTCACCGCCGATATAGCCAACAATTCCACACATATCGGGAATTCCTTTATCTCCGTGTTTACTGCGCCCCGACCGGGATTCTCCGCCACTATAGTTGCCGCCCGAAGCTCAATCGTCAATCTCAACTTCGGCAGCATCCAATTCCAGGGTCACGGATTGGCCGATCATCTCCACATTCACGGTCAGCCGTACCTTGTTTTTGCGGCGGCAGACAATGCCGTTGACCCCGGCCAGCGGGCCGGCTTTGATGAGCACGCGGCGGCCGACTTCGATTTCCGGGCGGACGACGAGTTCGCCGGCGCGCGTGAGCTGTTCGATCCGCTGGATGTCCTGGAGCTCGAGGATCAGTTGCTCTTCCATCTGCCGGTCGGGAACCAGGATCTCCGCCACCTGCCGGCAATTGCCGACGTCGGCGTGTTGCTCGGCATTCACCTGAGCGAAGACATAGCCGGAGAACATCGGCACCATAAACTCCTTGACTTGCCGCTGGTAGCGCCGGATGCTGCGTTGCAACGGCAGGTAGGAGAGCAGTTCGTGCGTGCGGCAGAACTCGTGAAACTTCTTTTCGCAGCGGGGCCGGGTATGCGCCACGACCCAGCGGTAATCCGGGCGGCGGGCAATGTCGAGAGCGGCCGAATCAAGCGGCTGGGAAGCCGGGTCGGTCACAGGTCAGTCCCCCAGGTTGTTTTCGAACAGCTCGGCAATGGCCTGGTCCGCGGCTGCCGCGTCAGCTCCGGAGATGATGACATTCAGGCGGCTGCCTCTGGCGGCGCCGAGGGTGAGCAGATCGAGCACGCTCTTGGCGTTGGCGGCAGGATTGTCCTCGCCCGCGAGCCGGATGTGGACGTTCGCCTCAAACTGCGAGGCCACCTGGGTCAAGCGGGTTGCCGCCCGCGCGTGCAGTCCCAATTCATTCGGGACCACAAAGCATCTTGTAATCTGAGCAGTCTCTTTACCCACTGGTAGACCTCAATCCAACAACTCCAAGGCCGTCGTCGACCGTTCCCCCTGCCGGTGAAGATTCGAACCTGTACTATGTCTGAACCCGCCTCAATTGCAAGTGCACGTGGGAACCCAAATGTAAGCCCTCGATCACTGCCCTCTGCATTCGGCATAAAGATCGCGCACCCTCTTGAGCGCCGAAGCCTCGGCGTAGGAGCTTGCAGTGCGGAGTTTCAGGATCGGTCAACTGCAGCAAACGGCAGCCCCCCTCCGTTCTCCTGCCGCTCTGGTTGACCTGCCAACCAGAACGGCAGGAGAACGGAGAACGGGTTCGGCGCGAACTGAATGCAGGTGACAGATCCTCGATGTTCCCGACACAAGTCGGGGATGCGCGGTCGAGACGACCGCGGCCACGCTCGGAGGCAGGCCGTCTGAGACGGTCCGCAGGACGTCTGCCGGTTGCATTATCCCAAGTAGCGCAGGTTTCCGACCTCTTGAAAGTTGGGACGGGATGCTGAGGAGGGCAGCAGACGAGGGCTTACGTTGACCGCGGACTCAGACTTGTCGGCAGACCAATTTGCCCGTATATTTTGTGAACAAGCAACCGTGAATCAAGAAGGACCTTTCATGGACGTACAGCGGGCATGCCGGGGCATCGCCGCCGGGCTTTTCTTTGTTGTCGCTGCGGTCTGGAGCGGGGAGGATCTGGCGAAGTTGTGCACCGACCAGCAGTTGTTCCGCAGTACGGCACTGAGTTTCGCCCGGGACCACGGCAAGACTGCCCGCTTCACCTGGACCTCAAAGAACAAGACCTCCTTGCGCGCGGTCGGCGAAGGGATGCGTTTCAAAGGACTGCCGGTGGTGGAGGTTCTGGTCCGGTTCCGACATGGCAGACTCAGCAGCGTCGCCCTCAGCCTCTACAATCGCGGCGATCGCGAGATGCTTCCGGAGGATGAGTTCGACGCGCTGGTTGAGAAAGCGGCGGCCGTTCTGACGGAGTTGACCGGGGAGGACCCGAAGAGCCGCCGGAGCACCGGGGCGACGGACAAGGATTCCTTCCTCTGGGTGCGACACGGCGTACTGTTCCGGCTCGACTACAAGGACGGCAAGGTGCGAGTCGACGGCCGTCGCCGCTACCGTTCGGAATACGTCCGGCTCAGCGTGCTGCCGTTTAATGAGGATCGCGGCCTGAGCAATCTGGACATTGTGAAGGACGCGGTGGGCAAGCGCGAACTGCGCGGTCGGGTGGTGACCACCCGGCAGGAAGATATGCTCATCCGCGGCGTGCCGATGGTGGATCAGGGCCGCAAAGGCTACTGTGCCTGCGCCGCGACGGCGCGCATCCTGCAGTACTTCGGTCGGCGGGTGGATCAGCATGAAATCGCGCAGATCGCGAATACCGGCAAACTGGGAACCAGCCCGCAGGAACTGCTGGAAGCGCTGAAGCGCATCCGCGGCAAATTCCGGATTTCAGTGAAGACGGAGACGATGCTCGACGTGGACGATGTCCGGCGCATTGTCCGCGACTACAACCGGCTGGCGCGCCGCGCGGACAAGGCGGCGATCAAGCTGCCGCGGCGCGGGCCGATTCAACTGAACAGGACATTCGCCGCCATGGACCTTGAACTGCTGCAGGCGGCGCGCATGAAACGGTCGTCGGTGGTCTCCGATTTCGAGGAAGCCATTCGTGAGAACATCGAGGACGGCCTGCCGCTGGCCTGGAGTGTGATTCTCGGATTGGTCGAAGAACGCAATTTGCCGCAGGCGTCGGGAGGTCATATGCGGCTGATCATCGGCTACAATGCCAAGACCAAGGAAGTCGTTTACACGGACTCGTGGGGCCGAGGACATGAGCAGAAGCGCATGTCCCTGGGTCAAGCCATGACCATCACCACCGGGTTGTTTGTGATCAAGCCTCGCTGATCGAACGGGGACACCGGTGCAGCAGAACTGAGGATATCAGCGCCATGTCGTTACAGGCAACGAAACGCCGTTCATCGACCCCGGTCCACGGGCGTTGGCGTGAGGTTCTGCGGCGGGCGGATCGCCGGCTGGCCCGCCACCAGCGGGGGGTCTGGCTTGCGGTTCTGGTGTTGCTGGCAGCTGTCGGCATCGGTTTCGCCGTGCTGGTGCGCGGCGTCTGGCGGGATCTCGGCAAGTTCCGCCGGGCCGGCCGCCGCGACCGCATTGCCGTGCCGCCGCTGCCCGAGGAACCGGCGAACGGCCGGCCGGCGGCGGTAAATGAGCCGGGCGCCCCCGGGCGCCGGGAGCCGGAGACCGGGCCGCCCCGGATGGATTGGCGGACGGATCCGCGCTTGCGGCAGGCCGCGGCCGCGCTGGCGCGGCAGGGAGACCTGGAGGGGGCAATCAACTTGTTGCTCCAGGGCTCGCCGGACGACGCCGGCGTCCGCGCCGTGGCGGAAGCGGCCTTCGGCTCGCTGCGTCGGAACTTCAACCCGGCGCTGCAGCGGGAGGTGACCGCGTTGCGTGACTACTGGGCGGGATTGGCGCCGGAGGTCCGGAAGCGGCTGTATCCCGAGCCGCGTCGCGCCGATCTGGCCCGCGCCAATGCCCTGTTTCGGGCGGCGCCGTTATCGCTGCAGCTGGCGGACTACGACATTCTGCCGGCGGCCTTGCTGTACGGGCTGCTGGTGAATCTGCATGCCGAACTGGCGCGCCGGTCCAAATGCCCGGTGCCGGTGATCGAGTTTGTGATCGACACGGAACTGCCGGGGGAAAGTCTGGCCAAGCGGCTGTACTGGAAGCGCAAGCTCCCCCGGCGCCGCGACCCTGCTGTTGCCCATCGGGCGTTTGCTGCGGCGCTCAATGAAGCGTACATCTGGCCGCTGTTCCAGCAGGTTCTGCGCGAGGAACGGCAGGTCTACCTGGGGGCCGACGACAGTCTCAAGGCCTGGTACCGCGGGGCCGTCGGGACGGCGTTTGCCGAGGGGCTGCGGCTGAACGACCCGGGCGCCGTCGACGCGGCAAAAGGTCTCGAGATCTGGTCGGGTCTGACGCTGCCGATGCGGCGGATCTGGGAGGAGCGGACGTACCGGAAATTCGCTTTGAAGGAGACGACGCTGTCGCCGCAGGAACTGCTGACGAATCCGTGGCTGAGCCATGTGGAGGATCCCTTTGACGCGTCGTATACCGCCCTTCAGGTGCGGCGGCATCCGCTCTGGCAGCAGGCCCTGGCTCGGTTCGACTATGCCCAGGCCGAGAACAAGGTGCCGGCGATCCTCAAGCAACTGCATGCCGGCAAATATTTTGACTCGGTCTGGGGCATCCTTGAAACGCCCTTGAATTTTGAGGCAACCGCGTTTATTGGAGACTTTCCCTGGGACGTCCTCGGCCGCGGCTTGCGGGTGGCGCCGGTGCCGCCGCCGGCAATTTGCGCGGCGCAGGACGGCAGAACGCTCAACGACGAAGAAAAAGCCGCGGCGCAGAAGTGGCACAAGGTGGCGCCGGGAAAGCTTTACACCGGTCTACGGCGGCTGGCGGCGATGCAAAGCCGCGAGAAGCAGGCACGGTATCGGATGATCGCGCAGAATTTCGCGGTGAATCGCGGACAGGAAATCAAGAAGGACTGATTCGGGCATGGCGAAGACAGACAGACAGGTCGAACTGATTATCACGGACCCGCACGGGCGTTCCTCCAATCTCAGCCTGGGCAGCGGCGAATACGTTATCGGCCGCAGTGCGGAATGCGATATCCGCTTCCCCGAATCGGCGAAGACGGTGTCGCGCAAACACGCGAAATTGATCATCTCCGCCAAGCGCGTGGCGATCGAGGACCTCGATTCCCGCGGCGGCATCATGTTGAACGGCCAGGTGATCCGCGGCAGTGAACTCGAGGACAACGACGTTGTCACGATCAGCAAATTCATGATCCGCGTGTTGTTGGAAGAAGCCGCCGACGCCGGCGACAGCCAACGCGAATCGATCATGGTCTCCGGTATCGAAGTGCAGGTCCAGGATCTGGCGGCGGAACTCGAGGAGGTCCGCAAATCCACCATCGCCCTGGCCGAACAGATCGCCCGCCGCATTGTCGGCCAGGAAGAGATCGTGCGTCTGGTCTGGGCCACCATCCTGGCGCAGGGCCACTGCCTGATGATCGGTGTCCCGGGACTGGCCAAGACGTTCATGGTCACCACGTTTGCCGACGCCCTCGGGCTCAACTTCAAACGGATCCAGTTCACCCCGGACCTGATGCCGTCGGATATCATCGGCAGCAATGTGATTCAGGAGGGCGAAGACGGCCGCCGCCATTTCGAGTTCGTCCAGGGCCCGATTTTCGCCCAACTCGTCCTGGCCGACGAGATCAACCGGACGCCGCCCAAGACCCAGGCCGCTCTGCTGGAAGCCATGCAGGAACGACAGGTAACGGTGGCCAACCGCTCGCTGTCGCTGCCGGCGCCGTTTTGTGTGATCGCGTCCCAGAACCCCATCGAGCAGGAAGGCACCTACCCGTTGCCGGAAGCGCAGCAGGACCGCTTCATGCTCTGCGTCATTCTCGATTATCCCGACCGCGATGACGAGATCGACATCCTCCTGCGGACCACGCACGGCGCGGTGTCCGACATCGATCAGGTGATGAGCTACAAGGAGATCCTGCGGTATCAGACGATTGTGGACAACGTGTCCGTCGGCCGCGAAGTGGCCGAATACGCCGCCGACCTAGTCCGGGCGACGCGGCCGGATCCGGCCAGCCCCTATGCCTGGATCGGCGAGCGTATCGACTGGGGCGCCGGCCCGCGCGCCGGGCAGTCGCTCATCCGCGTGGCCAAGGCGCTGGCGGCAATGGACGGGCGCCCCGCCATCGCCGTGAGCGACGTCAAGGAAGTGGCGCTGCCGGTGCTCCGCCATCGCATCTGCTGCAATTACCGGGCCCGCACGGAGGGCATGAATGAAGACGCCATCATTACTCGACTGCTGAGTGAGGTGCAGACCCCATGAACCGCCTGTTTGCAGCCTGGTTTGCGGCGCTGTTGCTGCTGTACCCGCCCGCCGCGGGCGCGCAGGACATCGGCAGCCGCGATGTGGACGTCTGCATCAAAGCGTTGATCCGGGAACTTGGCGACAGCCAGTCCCGCGACGGTTCGTGGAGTTATTCCAGCTACACGGTGGGCTGTACGGCGCTGTGTCTACTGGCCCTGAAACGGGCGAATCTGCCCAATGACCATCCGGTGGTGCGCCAGGCGACCCGGTACGTGGCCGAGCACTCGGACTCCCGGGTTTACAGTGAAGCGCTGGTCGCGGTGGCGCTGGAACAGGTCGATCCCAAACGCTACCGGACCCGCATCAAACGGGCCTACGGCTATCTTGAGACCGCTCAGGCCCGCAACGGCGCCTGGACCTACGATGCCCGCGGCGCCAACGGCATTCGCCATGACAATTCAAACACGCAGTTTGCGGTTCTCGGCATCGCGGCGGCGGAACGCTGCGGCATCACCGTGGACGCGCGATTGAAAAAGCGGGCGCGCCAGCACTGGTTGAACACGCAGGAGCGCGACGGCTCCTGGGGCTATGTCGGCGGCTCCCGCGTCAAGACCGAAGCCATGACGCTGGCCGGTCTGGCCAGCCTTCATCTGCTGGGCGAAAAGCTCGAGCGCAAGCCCCGGGCCTGCGGCGAATACGAACGGAACAAAGGGATGTACGCCGCCCTCTCCTGGATCGCCGGCCGCATGAAGAAGGGCACTCCGGGCAACGTCTTCACCAACAGCCGCCGCTACTACGCGCTCTACGCCCTGGAACGGGTGGCGATCTTCCTCGGCATCAAAGACATTGCCGGCGTCGACTGGTACCGCTGGGGGGCGACGTGGATTCTGAAACAGCAGGATATGAAACGCATCCGGACCGTGCCGGACAAGGCCTTCGCACTGCTGTTTCTGGCCAAAGGCAAAGCGCCGATTGCCATTGCCAAATGGCATTGGGACGGCGACTGGAACAATCAACACCAGGACGTCCAGAACTGGTGCCGGATCGCCGGCAAAGCTCTCGAACGCAACCTCGACTGGCTGCCGGCCAGGCTGGACCGGCTTGATTCGCCGGCGGCCAAGGCCAGCATGATCTTCGTCAACGGCCGGGAGACATTCAAGGCAGCACCGGAAGAGATCGAGTTCCTCAAGTCGTTCCTTGATGAGGGCGGCACTGTGGTTGCCGAGGTTACCTGTGACGAGATGGACTTCGTCCGGGCCTTCGAGCAGACGTTGTGCAAGGAGATGTATCCGGACCTGAACCCGAAGTTCATCCCGATCAACAAGGACCACCCGGTAACCTGGATCAAGCACCGATTGGAACTGAAGGACGTGTCGGCGCTGGAGTTCCGCGCCGGCTGCAAACGGCTGAACGTGCTGATCTTGCGGCGCAACATCTCCTGCCCGCTGAACGGCGATCTCGACGTTCAACGCGATCTGCTGCGGGCCGGCAAGGTGGCCACCAATATCGTCGCCTGGGCGCTGCAGAACCGCAAGGCCGGCGAGAAACTCGACGAAGTGCAGTTGGACGAGCCGCCCGCGCGCGTGGCGTTGACGGCTGACCAGATCAAACGGTTGAAGGCGCGGAAAAGCAAGCAGTTCCGCCAGGCGTTCGGCCGGCTCAAGCACGGCGGCAACTGGTACGCGGCGCCCCGCTACTTCGCCACCCTCAAGGAGGTCCTTAAGCTGCGCGACGATTTTCCGCGCTTCGACGGGGAGGTCTATGTCGGCCCGCGACGGAACGATCTCTTCCAGTCGGCCGTCTTGTTCGTCACCGGCTATGATGACCCGGCGCTGAAGGAAGCCGATGTGGTAAACCTCCGAACCTATGTGCAGAACGGCGGCACGATCTTCGCCACCAACGCCTGCAGCAGCAAGGAGTTCAATCTGGGTTTTCGCAAGCTGGTGAAGCAGACGTTCCCGAACGACAAATTCGAACGCATCCCGCCGTCGGACTCGCTGTTCAAGAAGCCGTTCGATCTGACGAAACATCCGGCGAAAGGCACGCGCGCCTACCAGCGGGCTTTGAAGCGGGAATGGGCGCCGCTGTACGGTATTCGTCGGGAAGGCCGTTGGGTTCTGGTCTACGCCCCGGTGGACATGGTCAGCGACATGTCCGAGGGTCTGCATGAGTCGGTGATCGGCTTCAAGAAGGAATCCGCCGCCATTCTCAGCGTCAACATTTTGTACCACGCTCTCCTGCCATGACGGCGATCGACACGAAGTATTTCGACCCGGGCTTCATCCAGCGATTGGGCCGGATCGATCTGGTCGCGAAGACGATCACCGACGGCCTGAGCTACGGCGTCCATCGCAGTCGGCGCCGCGGGTTCAGCACGGAGTTCAGTGATTTCAAGCCGTACGTCCCGGGGGACGACCCGCGCTTGCTCGACTGGCGGGTGTACGCGCGGACGGAACGCCTGTTCGTCAAGCGCTTCGAAGCCGAGACGAACCTGGAGTTGATGTTGATGTTGGATGCGACGGCTTCGATGGCGTGGCGGTTTGGCGGCCGGATCAGCAAACTGGAGTATGCGGCCAACCTGTTGGCGGGCCTGGCCTGCCTGCACATGGGCCAGCAGGATCAAGTGGGTCTGCTGGTCTATGACGCCAAGGATCTGCATCACATTCCGCCGCGCTCCCGGCGCAGCCAGCTGGACCTGATCTACGCGAAGCTGACGGAACTGGAGCCGGGCCGCGCCGATTCCTTCCCGACCATGGTTCGTTCGGTGACGCAGTTGCGGCGCCATCGCGGACGGATCATCGTCTGCACGGATCTGGAGGAGGATGAGGACCGGGTGGAACAGGCGATGGAGGAACTGGCCGGGTTGGAGGACGAGTTGATTCTTTTCCATATCCTCGATCAGGCGGAGATCGAGCTGCCGTTTGACGACGTCACGCACCTGGAGGATGCCGAGAGCGGCGAACTGCTGCCGGTCAATCTGGTTGCGTTGCGGAAAGAGCAGGCCGCGAATGTCGCGGCCTTCCGGGGGTACTGGCAGGAGCGTTGCCGCGAATGGGGGATCATCTATCAGCCGATCGACACGGGGATGAACTACGTTGAGGTGATCTACCAGCTCAACGAAACGCGCCGGCAGCTTCACTGAGGGGGAGTGCGCGCCGCGGCCCCTGTCTGCTTATCGGGCAGGGCGCTGATCCCGGGAGTGGGTCGGCGTCCGGCGCGTCAGGCGGTCCCCGGCGGGGTGCGCAGCCAGCGGTTGAAGCGGTCGGCGAAATCGCTGACGTCGTCCGGCGTGGCTTGCCTCGAATACCGCAGCAACTCATACTCCGTGATGTAGCCGAGGAATTCTTCGGCTCGCGGCACACCGCGGCTGAGTGCGAAGCGGGCGGCTTCCCGCAGTGTCCGGGTGGTTTTGCGGCGAATGCCGTAGCGGGCCAGGAAGCTCTCGAGGGAGAGCGACAGTTCCCGCAGTTTGCGTTGGCGGGCGGCCGGTCCGCGGCGGGCGCGGTGCCGCCGGTAGAGGAGCCAGCCGGTCGCCGCGAGGGCGGCGGTGAGCAAGGACCAGCCCAGGTATGCCGGCCCGCTCCAGAACAACCAGACAATCAGATCGCGAAGGCCGCGGAGCAGACTGTAGACAGCCTCCGCGAAGTAGCCGCGCTTGACCTGCGAGTAGAGACTTGCCGCAAATGCTTTGAGCGTTTCGAGCGGTCCCGCAAAAGCCCCGGCACGATCGCTGCCGCCGGGGACGCCGGCCGCCGGCGTGGCTTCGACCAGGGTCCAGCCGGACGTCGGCGTCCAGGCTTCCGCCCAGGCGTGGCAGTCGCCGAGACGCGCGATCCACAGCTCGTCGGTGCGGTTCTCGAGACAGACGAAGCCGGTGACGTACCGGGCGTGGACGCCTTGGGCCCGCAACAGCAGTACGACCGCGGCAGCAAAGTACTCGCAATGGCCGTTGCCGCGGGTCTCGAGGAAATACAGGACGGGGTCAATGTCCCGCGGCGGCAACTCCGGGTTGAGTTTGTAGGTGTAGTTGTTCAACAGGTGATGGGCGGTGAGGCGCACTCGTGCTTCCGTTGAACTGCCGGGGGGAATGCCGATCTTGCGTACCTGGCGTTCGAGTTCGGGGCGAATCTCCACCGGCACCTGGAGATGAACGTCCGCAGGCGTTGGTTCCGGCCAGGCCGCGGTCTGGCTGAGCCGGCCGAAATAGAGGCTGTACCCCCCCTCGGCATCCCAGGATTTCGGGCTCAGCATGCCGTCCGGCGTGCGGCCGAGACTGTTGGCGATCAACTCGATCGCCGCGGGCCGGCCGTTGGAGAACAACACATCGCTGCGAAACCGACCGGCCGCATGAATGTCCAATTGCTGCAGGTCGTCGATCGGGGTCTGCGATTCCTTGTAGCGTCGGGCACTGACGCCGCCGCCGACCGCATCAAGCGGGAGCGCCCGGGTTTCGCCGCTGTTGGTCCAGATGCCGTTGCCGTAGGTGCGGTACACCCTGCCGCGCAGGTAGCCGGGCGGCATCGGGCCATGGACATACAGCGCCGGCTGTTGTTCGTCGTCGCCGCGTTTGGCGTCCAGTGTCTGGCGCAGGTTGGCGTCCTCGGGAAAGATCCGCACGCCCCGACCGCGCCGCAGGTATTCGCGATACAGCGGGTTGAACAGCGCATCCAGTTTGGGAAACAGAATCCGGACGCCCCAGATGGAACCGGCGCCCACGGCAAAGACCATCAACTGCGCGGTGAACATGACCAGCGCGCCCTTGATATAGACGCGCGTCGAATGCCGCCGCTGGATCCTGGCGAACTGCTCTTCGTTGACCAACAGCATGAGCACGCCGCCCGCCTGCAGAATCATGGCGGTGATAAAGACAATGAAGCGATCGCGCAAGGCGTTGCTGATCGAGCGCGGCAGGACGTCGGGCGCGATGGCAACGACAAAGGCATCGGGGTTGTTCAGGCAGGTGCCGATCGCCAACTGCGCCGCCAGCGCACAGGCCAGACAGGCGGCGATGACCCGGGGGCTCTGTTCCAGGTAGAGCAGGCCGACCGCCAACGTCGCCAGGAACGGCACAATCAACTCCACCGGGAAGAAAAAGCGTTCCGCGTCAATGGTGTAGACCTCGCGGATGACAAAGCTGACGATCAGAGCCGCAGTGGCGGCATAGACCAGGGCCCGGGTCGTGGTGCGCAGGGAACGCCCGGTGATAACGGCCGGGATCATTGCCGCGATGGCCAAAACCGCCACCAGCGGGGCCTTGGCCAGAACGGCGAAACCGAGCAGCGGCCAGACCAGGGCCCAGCATAAACAGGCCGCGGTGCCGCGCCGCCGCGGCAGCAGCGGCTTTCTATTCGCCGGGTTCGGCATTGTCGTCCTGCATCGGGTCCACGATGTCGGCCAGCCGGCTGAGGCTGATCACGCGGTTCAAGCGGACCAGCATCTCCCGACGCGACGTTGGACATCCCAGTTTGACCGACTCAATCAGGTACTCCTCCAGCGAGACGCGAATCTGGTTCTCGTCGTAGATCGCGACCTCACCGAGTCGCAGATACTTGGCGTCACTGCCGAGGAGCGTGCCGATGAAGCTGTAGTCGCTGTCGGTATCGACAACCACGGTTGCGTCGAGGTAGGTGTCAATCAGTTCTCTCACAAATGTAGTCCTCCGGTTGCGCCTGACAGACAACGGTACTATATCTGACAAGCCGCTGAAAGCAACAGACCATGCGTGTGGACGGTTGCTTTTCGCCGGCTTTGATTCATACTATTCGGATGCTTTCACGAACCCGGAACAGACCTCGATGACAACCGCCTCCACATCCTGGCGCGATGCCGTGCAGACGCCGGATGAAGCCGCCACCGAGGCCCTCGGCCGGCAACTGGCCGGGAAGCTGACGGGCGGGGAGCTGGTGGCGCTGCACGGCGATCTGGGCGCCGGCAAGACCGTGTTCGCCCGGGGCGTTGCCCGGGGCCTGGGGGTCTTTGTGCCGGTCACCAGCCCGACATTCACGATCCTGCAGGAATATGTCGGGGATTCGCTGCGTCTATACCATGTGGACCTGTACCGGCTGCACGGCGTTGAGGACGCGCTGAGCTTCGGCTTGGAGGATTACCTTGACGACAACGCCGGGGTGACGCTGATCGAATGGCCCGAGCGCGCCCCGGAATTGTTCGCGGACCGGCCGGTCATCCACGTCTGGATCCGGCATGTTGCCGGCGGGCGCGAAGTGGTCTGCGGTTGAATCTTGCGGACATATCCCGCCGAAGTCTGTGGCAATGCCGGGCGTCGAACCTATAATAAAACGAAAAGCCGGTGCGAAACCAGGGAAACCAAAGACCATGACGGATACTCGGATCTTGGCGGCATTCGCCGAGGATACAGCATACATCCGGGTGGTGGGGCGTGCGACGTTCGCCTGCAGTACGTGTTTTCGGCGGTTTGTCGAAGAGCTGCTCGGCGAAGGTGTGACCCGTCTGGTCGTCGACTTGAACGAGTGCCCCAACATGGACAGCACGTTCATGGGGGTCCTGACCAAGTTCGCCCTGGATTTGCGCCGGAAGCATGAGCAACTGGAAATCGCCCGGGTGACCCCGGAGAACCTGCGGCTGCTGGTTGAGTTGGGCGTCAAACGGCTGTTCGCGTTCTCCGATGCCGAGCTGGCCGGCGGCGAATGGCTCAGCATCTACGAGGCCGGCAAGCATGGTGACGAGCTCCTGGAGCAGGGCAAGACCAGTCTGCTCGCCCATCAGAAGCTGATCGAAGCCGACGCGGCGAACGAGGAACGTTTCGGGGCCGTGGTAGAGAATCTGGCCGAGGACGTCAAGAATCTGGAGGCCGAAACTGAAAACGAACGGAAAGACAATGAGGATTAGCGTAGTCAGGTTGGTGTTGGTCCTGGGGCTGATTGGGGCTTGGGTACCGGCATTCGGACAGCAGAAGATCGCCACTGTCAAGCTGCAGAAGGCGTTTGCCACATACTGGAAATCACAGCAGCTCAAGCAGCTTTTGGAGTACAAGAACAAGGAGCTGGAACTGGATGTGGCCAGTCTGGAGAAACAGCGCCAACGCGGGTTGGCGGAGTTCCAGAAGGCCAGACAGGCCATGGAAAGTCCGGCGCTCAACGAAGATGCCCGCCGCGCCAAGGCCAAAGAAGCAGGCGAGATCCGGCAGAGCGTCATCGCGATCGAGCGTAAGATCAAGCAGAAGAAACGGGATTTCGGACGGTTCTCCCAGACGGAACAGACCCGGATCTTCAAGGAGTTGACGACGCTGATGCAGAACTTTGCCAAGAAGAAGGGCTACACCATCGTACTCGACAATTCCCGGCCCGTGGTCGTGCTGTACGCCCAGGAGCAACTCGACATTACCGACGCGTTTATCGCGGCGATCAACAAAGGCCACGAGAAGAAGCTGCCCGCCGGGAAAGAGCCGGAAAAGGGCGGGAGCGTCCCCGGCCGCGGTCCGGAAATTCCGCCGCTGGTGCCGGCGCCCGCGAAGAAGGATTAGGCCGATGCCGAGTTTGACGGCGAAGCAGATTGCCGCCCAGGTGGATGGCGAACTGGTTGGTGACGAGACCGCAGTGGTCTCCGGAGTGGCGGGACTGGGTGAAGCCGGCCCCCGGGAGCTGTCGTTCCTGGCCAACCCGAAATATGCCGGTCAGGTTGCTGCCTCCCGGGCCGCAATCGTGCTCGTGCCGACGGACTTCGCCGGCGAATCGGCGGCGGGGTGCTGCTGGGTGAAGTGCGACAATCCCTCAGCCGCATTCAGCCGGATCATCGACGTGTTCCTGCCGCCGCCCCCCCGCCCGGTCCCCGGCATCAGTCCGCAAGCTGTTGTGGCCGCCGGGGTGGAGCTCGGGACGGGTGTGCACGTGGGGGCCTGTGCGGTGATTGAAGCCGATGCGGTGATTGGCGACAACACGATTATCGGCGCCGGCGTGTACGTGGGGACGGAAGCCCGGATCGGCGATGACTGCTGGATCTACCCGAACGTCTCCATTCGCGAACGCGTGCAGATCGGGCATCGCGTGATCATCCATTGCGGCGCGGTGATCGGGAGCGATGGTTTCGGCTTCGAGCCGGACCCCACCGGCGGCCCGCATTTGAAGCTGCCGCAGCGCGGCATTGTGCAGATTGATGACGACGTCGAAATCGGCGCCGGTACGACAGTTGATCGGGCGCGTTTCGGGCGAACTTGGATTCAGCGCAACGTCAAGATCGACAACCTCGTGCAGGTGGCGCACAATGTGGTTGTGGGCGAGGGCAGTTTTCTGATGGCCCAGGTCGGCATTGCCGGCAGCGCCCGGCTTGGCCGGTTGTGTGCGCTCTTCGGTCAGTCCGGGGTGCCCGGTCACCTGGAAGTCGGCGATCGCGCGAAGCTCATGGCCAAGACCGCGCCCTTCGGTGACGTGGAGCCCGGCGCGGAACTGGTCGGCTTCCCGGGTCGGGACCGTCGGGATTTCATGCGGGAGACGGCTGCCTTGCGGAAGTTGCCGGACCTGCTCAAGCGCGTGCGCCGGCTGGAGCGACGGTTGGCGGAACTCGAGCGAGAGGAAGACGACTGACCCGGAATCAGCCGAGGGCGTTGCGGATCTTCTTTGCCATTGCCGCCAGGTCGTCCAGGTCCGCCGCTTTCGCCTTGGCGAAGGTCAGTTCGCCGGTGCCCGTAATCGGCACCAGATGCAGGTGCGCATGCGGCACTTCCAGGCCCGCCACCAGTAGACCGACCCGGTTGCAGTCGACCACCGTTTCGATCGCTGCAGCGATCGGCTTGGCGAACGGCAGGATGCCGCTCAGATCTGCCTCGTCAAGATCAAAGAAGCGGTCGGTTTCCACCTTGGGGACGACGATCGTGTGCCCGGGGTTGATCGGGTTGATGTCCAGAAAGGCGAAGAATTGATCATCCTCCGCGATGCTGTGGGACGGGATCTCGCCGTGGATGATCCTGGTGAACAGCGTTGCCATCAGGGAGCCTGTGTCAGCGGATTTCGCGATGCAGGGTGTGGCGCCGCAGGAAGGGGTTGTACTTCTTCAGCTCCAGGCGCTTGGGCGTATTGGCCTTGTTCTTCGTCGTCATATAGCGGGACGGCTGTTTGCCTTCGCCTCTGGCTTCGGTGCATTCAAGGATCACAACCTGACGTTTGCCTTTGATCTGGGGCATGGTCAATCTCCAGTTGAGCGTACTCTACAATTTCTGAAAGCAAGGCCCGGTGCATGTCCGGCCCTCGACTTTGCTGTTCGTCTCCTCAAGCAGCTCGCGCTGATCGTTGCTGATGCCGCGCCGGGAACCAGGACTGCTCCAGGCGAAGCACCAGCCATGATCGGCGCCAGCCCTGAAGGGGCGGACACCGGTATTCGGAGCCACAAATCCTGTGCGCCGAATTTTCGAGGTCGCACACTAGTGCGACTGATGGGATTGTCAACTACTCCTTGTCTGATTCCGGGGCCGAGAGCCAGATTGCCACGGCCGTCTCATCGCAATGCTCCCGTTTCGGGCACTTCTGGCAGTCACGCCAGACTTTCTGTGGGAAGCGCTCCTTCGCCTCAAGGCGGAACCCGAACCGTTGGAAGAAGGCAACCTTCTTGGTCAAAGCGAAGACCTCTCTGGCCTGTTGCCCCCGGGCTTTGGCAATACTGCCCTGAACCAGAGCGGCGCCGATGCCGCGCCCGGTATATTCATGGTGGACTGCCAGCGAGCGCACCTCGTACAGTCCATTGCCGAAGTCCTGCAGGGCGACACAGCCGCGGACGCTCTCCTGATCTGCCGCCACCAGAAAGCTGTCCAGGTGGGCCAGGATCTCCTCCGGTTCTCGCCACAACAGAACGGCACGACTGGCGTAGTACTGCAGGGTCGCGGCGACCGCGGCCACTTCGTCGGCAACCATCGGGCGGATCGTAAACCGGTTTGTTTCTGTTGGCGAAGGAGACATTGTTCATACCCGTTTGCGTTGCATTCGAGAGGTTGATTTCGGCGGTCTGACAACTATAGTAAGCCGGTAGGCGCTACTAGACTTCGGAAGCCTGCCGAATCAACCCGTTGACGCCCTGATTACCGGGGGCAGACGGACAGAGGTATTATCACGCATGCCAACCAAACCCAAGCCGGACAAGACCGAAGAAATCCCGCTGTACCGGATTACCCCGCCGCTGAAATCCCAACGGATTCTATTGGTCGACGACGACAAGTTCCTGCTTGAGTTTTTCGGTCGGATTCTGACGGCGCAGGGGTTCATCACCGTAATGGCCGGCAACGGCAGTGAAGGCGAGGATTACTTGCGGGATGACGAGCAGGGCTTTGACTTGCTGGTGGTGGACCTGCTGATGCCGGTCCAGAGCGGCTGGAAGCTGGTGGAGTATGTGCGGAATTCGGAGCGCTATGCCGAACTGCCGATCATCGCGCTGACCGGCCTTTCGCTGTCTTACGAGGAGTTCGAGCGCATCCGTGAACAGACGGATGCGGTGTTGCTGAAAGGGGATTTCGAGATCTCCCGGTTTACCGAGACGATCAACCAGTTGTTGCGCGAGGCGGCCAAGAAAAAGAAGGACGCCTGAATTCAAGGCTTGCCCACTCCGAGGTTTTCGAGCATTTCCCGGACTGTTCCCACCGGCAGGGCGCAGGTGTGGTTCTCGCAAATGTAGGCGGCGGCGTTGCCGTCGATGGGGCGCAGGGGATCGATGTACGGGGCAATGGCGGCCAACTCCCGATCGTCCGGGCGGTGCAGCAACAGCACCCGGCGCGGCAGGTAGTGTTGCCGGATTGCCTTGATCATGGCGGCCGCGCCGTCGTCTTCCGGGTCGCCGGCAATGACGATTTCCCGTACCGGGCCGGCGGCGAAGTCACGGGCGCTCAACAGGGCCAGGTACCCCCGGGGATGCGCCTTGACGCGGCCGGCGGCCGCCCTGAAGATGCCGTGCGCCTCGTCCCGCAAGTCTTCGCGGCCGGTCATGTGCGCCAGGCGGAGCAGGTTTGCCGCCGCCACGGCGTTGCCCGACGGAATGGCGCCGTCATAGAAGTCAATATGCCGGTAGGGCAGTGCCTCGCTGTCCGCTGCGGTCAGGTAGAAGCCGCCGTCGGAATGCCGGAACTGGCGGATCATGATTTCACTCAACTCCAGCGCCGCTTTCAAAGGCGCTGTTTCCAGCCGGGCCTCATAGAGCTCAAGCAGGCCCCAGACCAGGAAGGCATAGTCTTCCAGATGCGCCGGGAGTCCGGCCTTGCCGCGGCGGAAACGCTTCATGAGTTCGCCGGTGCGGCGGCGCAGCCGGGTGAGCACAAAGTCGGCCGCGCGGGTGGCCGCAGCCGCGTAGGCCGGTTCGTCGAGGACCTGGGCGCCGCGGCTCAGGGCGGCAATCATCAGTCCGTTCCAGTCCGTCAGAATCTTGTCGTCCAGCAATGGCCGGGGACGCGTAGTCCGTTCCTGCAGCAGGCGCGACCGCTGGTTCTCAAACCGGTCGATGTCCTTGCTGTCCGAGAGATGCAGGATGTTGGCGCCGGACTTGCGGCCGGTGGCTTCGTCGTTGTAGTTGCCTGCGGCGACAACGCCGTACGCCTGGATAAATCCGTCCGCGTCGTTGCCAAGGAGGTCCTTGAGTTCCTGCCGGCGCCAGAGATAGAATTTCCCTTCTTCGCCTTCGCTGTCGGCGTCTTCAGCGCTGTAGAAGCCGCCCGCGGGATCCGTCAGATCGCGCTGGACGTATCTGAATATTTCGCGCGCGGTCCGGGCGTAGAGGTCGTTGCCGGTCACCTGGTACGCCTCCAGGTAGGCGATGGCCAGCAAAGCCTGGTCGTACAGCATCTTCTCGAAATGCGGTACCAGCCAGCGGCTGTCCGTTGAATACCGGTGGAACCCGAAACCGATGTGGTCGTAGACGCCGCCGAGGCGCATTGCCAACAGGGTGGTTTCGACCATGTCCAGCAGTTTGCGATCCCTGCGGCGGGAATAGCGGCGCAGAAGATACACCAGATTCTGCGGTGTCGGGAATTTCGGCGCCGACCCGAAACCGCCGTGGTCCGCGTCGAAGGCGGCCGCGAGATGAGTTTCGGCCGTGTCGAGGATCTTTGCCGGCAGGTCTTCCGCCGCCAGGGTCGAACCGGATGCAATTCCTTGCGTGACCCGGTCGGCGGTCTGCCGGACGTCGTCCGGTTGTTCGCGCCAGGCTTTGGCCAGGGCCGGCAGCAATTCGAGGATGCCGATGCCGCGGCCGGGCCGGCTCTCCTTGGGGAAGTAGGTGCCCGCGAAGAAGGGCTTTTTTTCCGGTGTCATGACGATTGTCATCGGCCAGCCGCCGCGCCCGGTCATCGCCTGCGTGACCGTCATATAGACCGCGTCGATGTCCGGCCGTTCTTCACGGTCGACCTTGATGCAGACGAAGTCGCGGTTGAGCAGGGCGGCGACATCTTCGTCTTCGAACGACTCTCGTTCCATCACGTGGCACCAGTGGCAGGTGGCGTAACCGATGGACAGGAATATGGGCTTGTTTTCTGCCCCCGCCCGGGCGAAGGCTGCTTCGCCCCACGGATACCAGTCGACGGGGTTGTGCGCGTGCTGCAGCAGATAGGGACTGGACTCATTCGCCAGTCGATTTGCTTCCATGGTCGACCTCCGGTCCACCTGGAGTTTGGCGGGTGAGGGATTGGTTGGCGGCTCAATCGCCGTCGGTTTCGCCGGCTGCCGTCACGCCGCCGTCAGGAGCAGGCCGTTCAGGAGCAGACGGGTAATCATACCACCTTCAGGGTTACACCCCTCTATTCGCCGTCGGCCCGAATCGGAGTCAATTGGTGAAGGAATCACCGCGGCCAGGCGGCGAGAGCCTGGGCCAGGATCCGGCGGCTTTCCTCGAAGGTCAGTCGGGAGCGGGCGATGTCCGGCGTCACCCAGGCCAGATCCAGCAGTTCCTCTTCCTGGATCCGGCAGGCGGGTTCGTCGACGCGGGCCAGGAAATAGGTCACATCCTTGCGCACAATCTTCTTCTTTCGGCGCAGCGTGTATTCCTCCACCAGCGGCGGGAGGTCCAGGATTTCATACACCGTCACGCCGGTTTCTTCCTCAAACTCGCGAGCCGCCGCGGCCAACGGCGTTTCTCCCTTCCTGGCGTGGCCCTTCGGGAATCCCCAGTGGCCGGCGCTGTGTTGTACAATCAGGACATCGCCCGCGTGAAAGGCCACGATCCCGAAGGAGTGCTCCGTTGCCATTGTCAGCCCTTTACGTCGCATTTGACGATTTCCCCCGGAAGCGTGGAGACGCCGGGCCAGAGCTTGCGGCCGGGATAGATGCTGGTGTTGATGCCCGTGTGTACGTCGTCGCCGATGACGGCGCCGAGCTTGCGCCTGCGGGTGTCGACCAGTTCCCCGTTGATCTCCGACCGCTGGTTGGCGCCGTCATGCCGCAGGTTCGCCGTGATTGTGCCGGCGCCGAAGTTTGTGCGGCAGCCGATGATGGAATCGCCGACGTAGCTCAGATGGCCGATGCTGACGCCGTCCATCAGGATACTCGCTTTGATTTCGACCGCATTGCCGACATGGCAGCCGCTGCCGATGGCTGTCGGTCCGCGCAGGTAGCAGTTCGGCCCGATCTTACAGTCCTTGCCGATGACGACATTACCCTCGATGTATGTTCCGGGCAGGATGCGCGTACCGGCGCCGACGCGAATCGTGCCGTCGACTTTGACGCAGTCGGCCACGTCCCCCAGGATTTCATCTTTGCAGTTGCGGCTGAGCAATCGGGCGTTCAGCGCCAGCAGGTCCCAGGAGTGTCGCAACAGCAGCGAGTGTTCAGTAACGAGGAGGTCGGCAGTATCGTCAACAGCCGCTTCGGCAGCGGTCCAGGCCAGCACATCGCCGTGTACGTCCTGCAGGACGACCGGCATGTCGGTCTGGCCGAGGGTGTTGAGGTCGCGTTCGTCGATCCAGGCATTGTCAAAGATGTAAAGCGTCAGGGCAGTCGGTTCGGCGGCCTCTCCGAGCCCGGCAGTTTCCAGTTCGGCCGTTTGCACGGTATGCAAGGTCGCGTTCGCGACCGGGCAGTCAGCCAGCTGCCGGCCACTGGTCAGCGGCAGGAAGTTGTCGTGGCTCAGAGCAGACGGCAGGAATTCAGCTTTCATTGCCCCAACTCCGCCGTGACGGCCGTACTCAGGCGGTCGGTCCAGAAATCGACGTCGGCTTCGTTTTCAGCCTCGACCAGGATGCGCAGCTTATTTTCCGTGCCGGAGTAGCGGACCAGGTGACGACCGGTCCCGGCCAACGCCGCGGAACAGTCGTTCAGGGCCTGCTGCAGGTTGTCGACCTTGTCCAGGGGGACCTTCCGGCGGACATTCAGATTCGTCAGCCGGCTCGGGAAGACGTCCATGAAGTCGCCCAGCTGGCGCAGCGACTTGTTCTCCTGTTGAACCAGTTTCAGCAACTGCAGCGCACTGACGATGCCGTCGCCCGTGGTCGCGTGGTCCATGAAGATGATGTGCCCCGACTGCTCACCGCCGAAATTGTAGCCGTCGCGCCGCATTGCCTCGATCACGCTGCGGTCGCCCACCGGAGTCACCACGGTCTGGATGCCCCGTTGCTCAAGCGCTTTGTGCAGTCCCAGATTGCTCATTACAGTGACCACAACGGTATCCTTCGCCAGCCGGCCTTCGGCCTGCAGTCCCAGCGCGCACAGACCGAGGATGCGGTCGCCCTGGACCACTTCACCGTGTTCATCACAGAAGACAACGCGGTCGGCGTCGCCGTCAAAAGCGATTCCCATGTCGGCGCCGACGTCGCGCACCCTGGCGCCGACAGCCGCCGGACTGGTGGCGCCGCAGCCGAGGTTGATATTGTAGCCGTCGGGATCGGTGGCGACTTTGATGACCTGGGCGCCCAACTCCCGCAGGATGATCGGGCCGAGCATATAGGCTGCGCCGTTGGCGCAGTCGACGACGATTTTCAGGCCGTGCAGGTCGAGGTCGAGGGCGGTGGATTTGGCAAATTCGATATACCGGCCGCGGGCGTCGTCGATACGATGGGCTTTGCCGATCTGGTCGTTGCGAATATGATCGGCATCCATCTCGCCGCCGAGAACAAGGTCTTCCACCTGTTCCTCGAGGGCGTCGGAGAGCTTGAATCCATCGGTGCCGAAGATCTTGATGCCGTTGTCGTCAGCCGGGTTGTGACTGGCTGTGATCATCACGCCGCAGGCGGCAACCATGGATCGGGTCAGGTGGGCGACCGCCGGCGTCGGCAACGGCCCGACCAGATACACATCCATCCCCATGCTGACCATGCCGCTGGTGATCGCACTTTCCAGCATATACCCGGACAGCCGGGTGTCCTTGCCGATGACCGCGCGCTGCGAGCCGTGGCCGGAGGCCTTAAAGGTTCTGGCCAAGGCCTTGCCCAGCTTGAGTGCGATTTCCGGTGTGATGGGATGCGCGTTCGCCTTGCCGCGAACGCCGTCGGTGCCAAACAGTCTACCCACGTTTGTCTTGTCTCGTTGAGGGGTGAATCTCTATAACCGGCGACCGGACGTTCAACCTGCGTGTGCCTTGCAGTATTCTTCGAACATCTGGTCCGGCAGATAGGTGACCCGGAAACCGGCGTAATTGACGCGCAGATTGGCCGGGGAAATGAAGGATCGCGAGGTGCAGGTGCAGGAGGCCACGGATTCCTGGCAGGAGCCGCCCCGCAGGACGTGAATCTCCCCGTCTTCATCAATGGAATCCAGGCACCATTCCCAGACGTTGCCCACCATGTCGCAGCAGTTGAACGCGCAGTTGCCCAGTGGATGCGTGCCGACAATGTCGGTTGCCTCGCGTACGGAACCGGCAGAAAAACAGGCATGCAGATCCGTGGGGTCATCACTGCCCCAGGGGTAGCGGCGACCGTCCGTCCCGCGGCAGGCGGCTTCCCATTCCACTTCCATCGGCAGGCTGTAATATTCCTGCGTCTGGTAGCGCAGCCAACGCACATAATACTTGGCATCCCACCAACTGACCGGCGTTGCGGGGCAGTCCGGATCCGGCGAGATCCGGTCCATCAGTTCCAGGTGAATCGGGCTGTAGTCGTAACCGGTGTCCCGCAGGAATTCGTGGAATTGCGCTTTGGTTACCGGATATTTCGCGATGTAGAAGGGGGAGAAGATCTCGTCCACCTGTTTGCCCTCGCCGCGGAGAAAGCGCATCCGCGGGATATAGCAGAACTCCACACCAAGTCTGTCCTTCTTGGTGATCGCCTGGCTGAACGATGATGCTTGATCCAGGGCCATGACTCCTTCCCCAGCCGATTTGATCGGGATCGGCAATGATTGCTCAATTATATCCGGTCACCCACCCATTTCAACCCGGATGCAGGTAAGATTTCTCATTCTGAAGCGTGAACGCCGGGGGCTCGCAACGACGCGCCCCGTCTCGTTCCGTTTTTCCCATATGGCGTCCTGACTCTCAAGCGGTCGGCCCCGGCGTTCTGTGCGGCTCCGTCACCTGCAGTTTTACACCTGGTCTCTTCGGGTTCCCGGCCACTGCGGGCAGCCGACCGGCCGCGGCGGCGGAAACCGGGGCGGCAACCACCCGGGTGCCGGTGACCGAGCCAAAAAACCCCGGGCTGTTCCCGTCTCAGGGCGGGCGGCACGCGATCGCTCAACGAAAGCTCGATACGGGTTTTGCCGAGCATCAATGTTCTCAACAGAAGTCGGGGATGCGCGGACGAGATCCCGACTCCCAAGAGGTCGGGACGGCCACGCTCGGAAGCAGACCGTCTGAGGCGGTCCGCAGGACGTCTGTCGGCTGCATCAACATTCACGGGGGCTCGCCAAAACCCGACAACGGCGTTTGTCTTCTCGCGGCTGCCGCCTATATTTGGGCTTCATTCTGCTTGAGGCTGTTATGGTACTGGGTATTCTGACGCTCGAACTCGATATCGATCATGCGACTTCGCTCAAAGATAAACGGGCGGTCCTGAACCGTATCAAAGACCGGGTGCGCAACAAGTTCAACGTTTCCGTTGCCGAAATCGAGGCGCAGGATGTCTGGAACCTGGCTGTGCTGGGGGTGGTGGTCGTCAGCAACGACCAGAGCTTCTGCAATCAGGTGTTGTGCAAAGTGGTGGAACACGTGGAGCAAATCGGGAACTGCCGCATCAGCGACTACGAAACGGAATTCCTGCGGGCCAGCTGAGGCCCGCCGTTCTCAGATACCTTCCCGGTTGATCTTCTCGAGCATGTCGCCCGCATGGCGCGAGCGGTACTTCTTCAGAGCGCGGCGATACGCCTCGATCGCCCGTTTCTGGTCGCCCAGGAACAGGTAGCAGTCGGCAATCCGGTCGGCCGCGCGTTCCGCGTGGCCCTGGTAGGACCGCTCGACTTCGCGGTAGCGCAGGACCGCCTCGTTGAAATACTGCTGACGGAAGGCGGTGTGGGCTTTCCGCAGCAGCTCGGGGATGCTCTCCTCGGCAGCGGGCGCGGGGGCCGTTTGCCGCGACGAGGAAGATCCGGCCGGCGTGGGGGGCGCCGGGCGGCGCGCGGTGGCGCAGCCGGTGACCCAGGCGGCACAGATCAAGGCCGGGAGGACCAGTTTGAACGGTTTTAAGGCTGTTTTTAATGTGTTCATCTGATTCTCCGTAGGACTCTACTTTACTATAGCGGCATTTTCCGCAGAAGTAAAGCCGGAAACATCCGGGATTTCCCCGGAAGCGGCGTTTTTTCATTATTACAAAGTACTTTGCAGAACAGGAGTCCGGTGCCTGGGTAGCCATGCGATTGCAGGACGTGGCTGCAGTGGCTGGGGCATTCCCCGGTTGGCGCGAAGCAGGAGGTCAGTCCGTCGGCGGCAGGCGGAAGACCAGCTTCCGTCTCGAGTCCCGCACATAGGGCGTCCAGTCCATGGCGGTTGGCCGGGGCTCAGCCGGGGCCGGTTCGCCAAGCTGAATGGTCAGCTCGATCGGCCCGTCCGTGGGCAGCTCGGTCTGCAGTTTCTTCTCCCGTCGGTCGTACTCAAACGGGAAGTGTGTGTCATTGCGTATCAGCGCCTCCGGTTCGACTTCGGCCCAGGCGACAAAGCGGCCGCCATGGCGCAAGCGGACGCGGCAGTGCTTGCTGTCGGCAAAATCGACCGACTCGACGGCAGCGCCGCTGTTGAATCGGTCGGCCAGACCGATGGCGGCGAAGCCGTGTTGGACCGGCATGACGGTGATGATCTCAAACCCGAAGTCGTTGAGCCAGACGGAGACCCGTTGCTGCCGGCGGCAGGCGGTCAGCTTTGCCGCCTGGTGCGAGTAGAGGGCGAAGACCTCACCGGAGAGTCCGGGGATGTCGTTCGGCCGAATGGTACCCGCGACGAAATGACGTTTCTGTTTCTGTTCATGGTACTGGCAGTTGAAGACGCCGATGACATGCCCGAGCGTGTTGCTGTTGCATATCTTCAGGACAGCATCATCCGTGCGGGGATCCTCAAAGAGGCAATCCTGCGTCGGCCGGGCACTCCCCGTCGGCTGCAGCAGCGAGCCGTCGGCAAGCATGAGCTTGTCAAGGACCTCCTGATTGTGTTCACCGGGGGCGTCGGCGATGATGACCGGGCCGCCGCTGACGCTGCGTGCGGCGGCATTGAAGAAGCCGGCCGGCCCGCTGGTGTGAAACGGCCCCCAATCCGGCTGCCGCAGATCGGCCAGAAACAGGCTGGCGCAGGCATTGGCATAGACGATTCCGCTTTGTTTCTCAAGTTGTTGCGAGTTGGCCGAGCCGCCGAGGCGAAATGCGCCTGGGGCAGCGGCGCTGAACAGGGCTTCATTCGATCCGCCGCTTTGGGTGATGCGGCAGTCGAACGCGGTCGACGCGGCGGCGGCAACCGCCTGCCAATACCGGCGCTGGGTCTGCACTCGCCCGTCCATGGCGGGAGCTGCCCCTTCCACCAGGCCGTCGTCTTCAACCACAACATCGTCCACCCCGCGGTCTTGCAGGAACTGGTAGAATTCGGCGTAGAAGCCGCCGACCTGGTCGCCGGCCGGCAGACGCACGGCGGCCGGGTCAAAGAGGTCGGGACGGTGGTGCAGGACATCCTCTGCGTACCGGACAGGCGTGGTATCGGTCGGAAACTTCCGGAAGGCGTCGGCAGCCACACCGGCTCTGCCGCCGGTCAGGGGATGGCTGACAGCCACATGGTTGACGCCGGCCCGGCGCCAACCAGCGACACAGGCCGCCAGATCCTGTCCCAGTAAGGGGTTTGGCTCGAAGCCGGTCAACTCGCCTCTGGCGTTTTCCGTCTGCCAGCGATGGTCCAGCAACAACCCCAGCGGAAAAGGGCGTTGGCCGTTGAGCCGGGCGATGCCGTCGAGGATTGCGGCGTTCGTCAGTTCATCCGCAATTCCGGCGGTGCACCACTTCAGATGTTCATCCGGCGCGGCCGTTGTGGCCGCAGCGCGCCGGTGGCGACCTTGGCCGGCCCCGGCGATTGCCGCCCAGCTGTCGCGGACCAACAGGAATGGGTCCATGCCGACGCCGACGTACACCAAAGTGCATGTCGGCGCCGGAGCGTCGCCGTGGCAGACGATCTGTATGCCGTCATCCGGCGTGCCGCGCAGGGCGCTGCGGTGCGCGGCTTCGACCAGGGGGATCAGGAGGATGAAGCGCGCGGCGAAGTCTTTGGCGAGGAGAAACTGTGTTTCGGGCAGGATGTCCCGTTCTTCCAGTCCGGTGTTCGGCGCCATGGCCGCCGGTTCCGGACGATACAGCGCCAGGAACCCCTCGACCCCGCAGAACCGTCCCAGGCTGAATTCCTGCCTGCCGGCCACCGGATTGTGCGCGATCAGGAATCCACCCGGGTCGGCTTGAGCCAGGGTCAATTGCGGCGTTATCCCGGTGAACAGGGGCAGTTTGTCAACCAAGAGCTCGCCTTGCGGTGTCAAGACGTAGGAGGACATGCGTTCCTAACGAAGAAACGGGTTCTGCTGCTTCTCCAGGGCGATAGTAGTATCCGGGCCATGGCCGGGATAGACCTGGACCCGATCATCCAGCGCCAACAGGACATTGCGGATGGATGCGATCAACGTTGCGTGGTCGCCGCCCCACAGGTCGTCGCGACCGATGCCCCGGCAGAACAAGGTGTCGCCGACGAAGGCCTCCCTGAGAGCGGGGAAGTAGTAGCTGACACTGCCCGGCGAATGGCCGGGGGTGTGCAGCATTTCGAAATGCAGGCCGGCCGGTTGGTCGACCAACTCGGGTATCGTCGGCGGGCAGGCCCGAATCGCCGGGATCATGGGCGGCATGGCGTTATCCGGGCTGGCCAGAATAAACTCATCCTCGGGGTGAAGGACCACAGGCAGATCGTACTTTGCCGCCAGATCCGGCACTGCCTGGATGTGGTCGAAGTGCGCGTGCGTCAGCAGAATTGCCGCGGGTGTCAGTTCTTCGGATTCCAGATACTTGCCGATGACCTCCGGGTCGCCGGCGGGGTCAATGACGAGGGCATCGCCCGCCGGGTTGGCCAGGACATAACAGTTCGTGCCCATGACCCCGAGGGAAAGGACTTTGAGACGGATCAGGCTTTGCTGTTCGGTGGGCTGCACGTTGGTATTTCCCGGCGCTGGAATCGCTTGTACTATACTCCGGGATGCCCCTCCCTGCAAGCATCCTCGCGGCCGCCGGGCACATGTGCTTCTTTCCAGGCGCGGCGGCGGAAGCCGTACACGATCGCGAGCTCCGTTGCCTGTCCTCGCCGCCGGCTTCCCGTCCGTTTAAAAAAGCAGCGCGAGGTCGGAGACCTCGCGCTGAATAATACAGACGTATCGCCTGTTACGCCTTCGGTTTAATAGAAGGTGTTCCAGGTCTTGGTGCCGTCCGGCTTCGAGCCTTCGACGTGACCATCGACAAACAGGGCGTTCATCCATTGGTTATCCGGATGGTTGCCGGATTCGTCGCGGGCGACCGTGGTGGCCGTCGGATCGGCGTTATCGTCTTTCAGGCCGGAACCAACGTAGTCGTAATTGGTGACCGCGGCCGTGGTTTTCAGGTTGGTTGCGCTCGGGCAGCCATAGACCTTGCCGTTGTTCAGCACGCCTTCCGTGTTCAGCGGCTCCAGGTTGCTGGTCCCGGCTTCGTTCGCGTTGATGAAGAAACCGCTGTTTTCACCGGAGTACATCAACAGGGCCAGACCGATCTGTTTCAGGTTGCCGGCGCAGTTGACGCGACGGGCTTTTTCACGTGCTTTACTGAGGACCGGCAGCAGCATCCCCGCCAGGATGGCGATGATGGCAACCACGACCAGCAGCTCAATCAGCGTGAAACCTTTTCTCTTCTTGTTCCTCATTTCCTCTCCTTCTACTTTGGTGGGTTTGTATGAGCTAATCTTCGAGCGAGTCTTCGCCTTCTGGTTGATGGTATACAAAACGCCAAAGGCCATTTCAAGGGGGGCGTGCCGCTTTTTTGGGTTTTTACCGGGACCTGTCCGGCCAAGCCAGATTGAGTCGCAAGGTGCTTTTGCTGAAATAGTTGGATGAGATTCGAGTTGCCGGACGTTGCCTTGCTGTTGCCAAAGTCGAGATATTTACGCTTGCCGGCCACGGGGAACCGGCGCAAAAGGCAGCAGCACAGGCATCATCGGAATGATGGGCATCCCGGGGTGATAACCCGGCAGTCAGGCAAGCCGCATTTGTCGGTGTGGGCGAATCCGGGTGGCCGGTTGCAGCGGATTCGTCCGGCATGCAAGGAGCTCCCTAATTTCCGGCTGCCGCATGAGCGGGCAATCGTTGTTTCCCCTGGGAAGCAGGACAAAAAGCATTCCTGTTTGATACGGGTCCGCCGGTGGTGGGAAAACGGCGAGCGGGAGCCTTCCCCGCCACTGACGTTCGACTCCCGTCCTCCGGTTGCGGGCGATGCCTTGCGTTGGCCTGCCGACGGTATTACAGTTTCAGTACTGGCACGGTTCCGGGGAGAAACCACGAACAGTTTCAGGATACGGCAATGGGCAAACCAGTTACGATCCAATACTACGAGAGAGGCAGCCAGAAGCTTTGCAAAGAGCAGGTGCTGGCCGGCGGGTTCATCGCGTCCTCATACAAGAAGGGCAAGCCCGGCGGTTGGTTTACAAATTCGCTGGCGACCCGGCTGCTCGCCCTCTACTACAAGTCGTTTCTGTCGAAGCTCCACATCAAGAAAGTGATCAAGACTTACAATGTGGACACCAGCGAGTTTCGCGACTCGTCCTTCGGCAGTTTCAACGCCTTCTTTACCCGGCGGCTGAAACCCGGGGCTCGAGATTGCGATCAATCCCCCAATGTCTACAGTTGTCCGGCCGACGGCCGGATCCTGGTCTACCCGAAGTTGGCCGACGACGAGTTCATTCCGGTGAAGGGCGCCAAGTTTCGCGTTCAGGACCTCCTTGGCCGCGTCGCGCGGGAGTACCGCAGCGGCGCTCTGGCGACAATTCGCCTGTGCCCCGGGGATTACCACCGGTTTCACTTCCCCTGCGGCGGCGATATTCTTGAAACCAGGACGATCAAGGGCGCCTATCATTCGGTGAATCCCATCGCGCTGGGATCCGGCGTCAACGTGTTCTGCGCCAACAAACGCAGCTTCACCGTTATCAAGAGCAAGTACTTCGGCCGGTTCTGTTACCTGGAGGTCGGCGCCTTCGGCGTCGGCAGTATTGTGCAAACGTTCACCGGCAAGACCTGCACCAAGATGCGGGAAAAGGGCTACTTCCAGTATGGCGGCTCGACCATCATCCTGATCTTCGAGCCTGGGATGATCCGGTTCTCGGACGATCTGGTCAACAATTCCGCCGCCGGCCATGAAACTCGCGTGCTGACCGGGGAAACCATCGGCATCGCGGTCAATCAGGAGTAAATCCACCATGCCGATTATTGACGTGCTGCTGGCGCCCGGCTTCGAGGAGATCGAGGCGATTGCGATCATCGACGTCCTCCGCCGGGCCGACTTCAAGGTGAATGTGCTCAGCGTCGCCGGAACTGCGGACGTTGTCGGGGCGCACAATGTGACGATCAAGGCCGACGCCGCTTTGACTGCCGCGGGGGAGGCTGACGCCGTCGTTCTGCCCGGCGGCATGCCCGGGGCCGCGAACCTGGCGAAGAACGAGGCGGTGCGCGACGTATTGCGCCGGGCGGCCGCAGACGGCAAACTGCTCGGCGCCATCTGTGCCGCGCCGATCGCCCTGGCTGCGGCCGGCGTGACCGACGGCAAAGCTGTGACCTGCTATCCCGGTTTCGAGGATCGCCTGTCCGGCGCGACCTGCACCGGCGCGCGAGTCGAAGTCGACGGCCGCATTGTTACCGGCAAGGGCGCCGGGGTTGCCGTCGAATTCGCCCTGGAACTGGTCCGCCAACTGGGCGCTCCCGACAAGGCCGGGCAACTCCGCGACGGCATGCTGGTGTGCACTCCGGAGAAGAAGGAATAAAGACATTGGAATCCCAGACCTATCTGGTTACCGGCGGGGCGGGCTTTATCGGTTCGCATCTTTGCGAAAAACTGTTGGCGCAAGGCCATCGCGTCCGTGTGATTGACGACTTGTCCACCGGCCGGATCGAGAACATCCAGCACCTCCTGCCCGAGACCGACTTCCAGTTTGCCCGGGCGAGCATTACGGATCCGATCGTCCTGGATCGGCTGGCCTCCGAGGCCGATGTCGTCGTACATCTGGCGGCCGCCGTCGGTGTCATGCTGATCGTCGAGCACCCGGTCCACACGATCTCGACCAACATCATGGGGACAGAGGCGGTTCTGGCCGCTGCCCTGCGCTACAACTGCCGGGTTCTCCTGGCCAGCACCTCGGAGGTCTACGGCAAGGGCAGCAGAATCCCCTTCCAGGAAGACGACGATGTCCTGCTGGGCCCCACCTGCCGGAGTCGCTGGGCCTATGCCGCCAGCAAAATGGTGGACGAGTTCCTCGGCTTCGCCTATACCCACGAGCACGCCCTGGAGGTCGTTCAGGTGCGGCTGTTCAACACCGTCGGCGCCCGGCAGACAGGGCGCTACGGCATGGTGATCCCGCGCTTCGTGCGGCAGGCGCTGGATGGGAAACCGATCACGGTCTTCGGCGACGGCAAGCAGTGCCGTTGCTTCTGTGATGTACGCGACGTGGTCGACGGGCTGGTCGGATTGGCCCAACACGAAGAGGCCCCGGGCCGGGTTTACAATCTCGGTTCGACGGAGGAGGTCTCAATCGGCGAACTGGCCGTCAAGGTGAAAGAACTGACCGGCAGCGAATCCGACATCGTCAAGATTTCCTACGACCAGGCCTACGCGCCGGGGTTTGAAGACATGCAGCGCCGCGTCCCGGATACCAGCCGGGTCAACCAGCTCATTGGTTGGCGGGCGACCCGATCGCTCACCGATATTCTTGAGAGCGTCATCGCCTGCGAACGCGGCTAGATATGGACCAGTGGGGGCTGGCCGATCGGGTAGACGTTGAAGCCGATTTCGTAGAGTCGACCGTGGTCGAGGATATTGCGGCCGTCAAAGATGAATGCCGGCTGCATCATGGCCGCATGGATCCGTTCGTAGTCAAGCTCCCGGTATGCCTGCCACTCGGTCAGGATTGCCAGGGCATGGGCGCCCTCGGCGGCGGCATACGGGTCGTCGGCAAACTCCACCTGGTCGGCAACATCCGCCAGATCGATCTTTGCGTTCGGCAGCGCCTTCGGGTCGGTGACCGCGACGTCGGCGCGTTCTTCGAGGAGTTGCCGGGCAATGTAGATCGCCGGACTCTCCCGGGTGTCGCCGGTATCCGCTTTGAAGGCGAAGCCCAACAGGGCAATACGTTTGCCGACAACCGTGTTGAACATGCTGCTGACCATCCGCTGCACGAAGCGCGTGCGCTGGAAGTCGTTCATCGCCACTACCTGACGCCAGTAGTCGGCAACTTGCGGCAAGCCGAAGTGTTCGCAAAGATAGACGAGATTGAGGATGTCCTTCTTGAAGCAGGAGCCGCCGAAGCCGACGCTGGCGTTGAGGAAGCGGGCGCCGATACGGCGGTCCATGCCGATCGCGCGGGAGACCTCCGCGATATTTGCCTCGGTCGCTTCGCAGATGGCGGAAATACTGTTGATCGAACTGATGCGCTGGGCCAGGAAGGCGTTGGCCACCAGTTTTGAGAGCTCGCTGGACCAGACGCTGGTCGTGAGGATTCGTTCGCGGGGTACCCAGTGGGCGTAGATTTCAACCAACTCCTGAACCGCGGCCCGCCCGCTCTCCGTGTCGTGGCCGCCGATCAGGACGCGATCCGGGGTTTCCAGGTCCTGCATCGCGGTGCCTTCGGCCAGAAACTCCGGGTTGGACAACACCTCGAAGTGGACGTCTTTGTCGCCGGCATGGAGAATGCGTTCCATGGCCTTGGCCGTGCGCACCGGCAAGGTGCTCTTCTCAACCACAATCTTATCGCCGGCGGAGTGCTGTTTGATCTGTCGTGCGGTCTTCTCCCAGTATTGCAGGTCCGCGGCCATGCCGGCGCCCCGGCCAAAGGTCTTTGTCGGCGTATTGACGCTGACGAAGATGATATCGGCGCGCTCGATACCGGTGCCGATGTCGGTACTGAAGAACAGATTCCGGTTGATTGCCTCGGCGACGACATCTTGCAGCCCCGGTTCGTAAATCGGCGGCTCGCCCGACGCCCAGGCGGCGATCTTCTCGGCGTTGATGTCGACCACCTCAACTCGGCAGTCGGGGCATTTTGCGGCGATCATCGCCATCGTCGGGCCGCCGACATACCCGGCTCCGATGCAGAGGATATTGCGTTTGAATTCCGTGCTCATTCGGCCTCTCGTTTCGTAATCAGTTGCGGCCACCTCCCACAATAACTCCCGCGCAGCCCGATGGAAAGCTGAAAGCGCCCGCCAAGGTGAAGATTCCGCCAAGCTTTCGTGAGAGAATCAGGTGGCCGGAAAAAGCAGGAAAAAAGAGTTCTGTCCGACATAACTCGGAGAGTTGCCGTGAATACATAGGGTGAAAAGAAGCCGCTCAGCGGCAGCAAGAAGATCCCATCCCCCCGGGGCGGACCCTTGGCCGATTACGGCCGGGGTCCGCTTTTTTTGTCCTATGCCAGCGCCCGGCGGCATGCAGTGGCTCCCCCCCGCAACAGTCTGTCTTCCGGTGTTGCAGTGCGGCGATTGCTTTGTATACTGGCACATCGATTCGGCGCCATTGGCGCACTCATTGAAACCCCAAGCCGGCAAGAAAGCGCAAGATGACAACACGTTTCCCCCCGATTCACCCGAAGTGCCCGCATATGCAGCACGGCGGCGACTATAACCCCGATCAATGGATCCGGACGCCGGAGATCTGGGACGAGGACATGCGGTTGATGCAGTTGGCCGGCTGCAATGCGATGTCGGTCGGGATTTTTGCCTGGTCGGCCCTGGAGCCGGCGGAGGGACAGTACGAGTTCGGTTGGCTGGACACGATCATGGATAAACTGGCGGCGCAAAACGCGTATGCGGTGATGGCGACCCCGAGCGGTTCGAAGCCGGCCTGGATGAGCCGGGCCTATCCGGAAGTTCGCCGGGTGAACGCCGACGGCGCCCGCCAGCCGCACGGCGGGCGGCACAATCACTGCCGGACCTCGCCGGTCTATCGTGACAAGTGCGTGGCGATCAACACGCGATTGGCCGAACGCTACGCCGATCACCCGGCGTTGCTGGTGTGGCATGCGTCCAACGAGTACAACGGCGGCGACTGCCACTGTGCCTTGTGCTACGCCGCATTTCAGGCGTGGCTGCGGGCGCGCTATGACAACGACATCGAAAAACTGAACGCGGCCTACTGGTCGTCGTTCTGGTCGCACTCCTTTCCCGACTGGGACTATGTCGTCCCGACCGACACCTGTCTGCACGGGCTGATGCTCGACTGGGAACGGTTCAAGACGGCGCAGACCATCGATTTCTTCAACGCCGAAACGGCACCGCTGAAAGAGTTGACGCCGAACATCCCGGTGACGACGAACTTCATGACGGGCAGCCCGACGCTGGACTACTGGGCCTTTGCGCGGGCGGTGGACGTGGTGTCCTGGGACTCCTACCCGAACTGGCATGAGACCGGGGACGAAGCGCTGGAAGCGGCGCGCACGGCGTTGCAGCACGACATCAACCGTGCCATGAAGGGCGGCAAACCGTTTATGCTGATGGAGAGCGTACCGAGCATTCCGACGCGTTGCCGGGTAAAGAAGCGCAAAGAGCCGGGCATGCATTTGCTCTCGAGTCTGCAGGCGGTGGCCCATGGTTCGGATACGGTACAGTACTTCCAGTGGCGCAAGAGCCGCGGGTGTTGCGAGAAGTTCCACGGCGCGGTGGTCGACCATGCCGGCCACGAGAACACGCGCGTGTTCCGCGATGTTGCCGCGGTGGGCGACGCGCTGCAGAAACTGGACGACGTCGTCGGCACGACGGTACAGCCGGAGGTCGCGATTATTCAGGACTGGGAGAATGAGTGGGCGTTGAACTTCGGCGCTCGGGTCTACCTCGGCGAAAACGTCAAGTACCGGCAGGAGGTCCTGGCGCACTATCGCCCGTTCTGGGATGCCGGCGTGCCGGTGGACGTGATCGAGCAGATCTCGCCGTTGGATTCATATCGCCTGGTGGTGGCGCCGATGGCGTACATGCTGCGCCCCGGCTTTGCGGACCGGCTGAAAGCGTTTGTCAAAGGCGGCGGCACGGCGGTGATGACGTATTGGAGCGGTGTCGTGGATGAGACGGACCTGTGCTGTCTCGGCGGCGTGCCGGGGCAGGGCCTGCGCGAAGTCTTCGGCGTCTGGGAGGAGGAAAGCCAGAGCTGCCTGCCGTCTGAATCGGTCAAGATCGTGATGGCGGCGGACAATCCTCTCGGTCTGGCCGGCGAGTATGACGCGGTAGACACGTGTTCCGTGATCCACGCCGAGGGCGCGGAAGTGCTGGCGACGTTTGCGACCGAGTATTTCGCCGGTTCGCCGGCGTGTACGGTGAACCAATTCGGCGAGGGCAGGGCGTACTACCTGGCGTCCCGCAACAGCGCCGAGTTCCTGACGGATTTCTACGGCAAACTGACTGCCGACCTGTCGATCAAGCGCGCGCTTGATGCGGATCTGCCGCCGGGCGTCACGGCGCAGCTTCGCACCGACGGCGACAGCCGCTATGTGTTTCTGCTGAACTTCAACGATGCCGAGGTCCAGGTGGACCTCAACGCCAGCGGCACGGATTTGTTGACCGGCGAGGTCGTTGGTCCGACGGCGACGTTGGAGCGGTACGGGGTGAAGGTGTGGCGGCCGGCGGCCGGCGGCCAGCGGTCTGGAGCGGGGGGGAAGATAGAATAGAAGACGCCGGCGGACGCGGGGTCGGCCGGCGCTTCGATGTTCTCCGGTGGTACGCCCGGCGAGATTCGAACTCACGACTTTCTGCTCCGGAGGCAGACGCTCTATCCAGCTGAGCTACGGGCGCACGGTATCTGTGGCGGTGTACTATATGAGCACAGACGTGCGGAGCAACCCGATATTTCAAAAATGGGAACGGCTGGTGGAACTCTCGGGTTTTCCCGTAATCTTACGGGTAGGCGGTTTTGGGACTACAAGGTAATCCCACAATTATGACAAATGGAATTCGCCGGCAGCGCTCCTTCGGCACGGCCGGCGTTGACATACGATGTATCCAGCGATGGCTGGTCTTCCTATGGGTGTTGGCGTTTTTGCTGCCGGTAGTCGGTCAGGAAGCCCCTTCGTCACTTGTTCTGGACGAGTTGCGTGCCTTAGGCCCCGCAGCCCGGGCCCCGGGCACTCCGGGGAATCTGGCGTTGGACCGGCTGGTGGCGGCGCGCTTCAAGGCCAGCGGCCTGGAGACCGGCGAACTGCGATTCCGGACACCGGTATTCGTCCCGGGCGCAACGTCGCTGCAGGCGCCGGCCGTCGGGCAGGTGGAGCTGGAGGTGATGCATCCGACGTTGATGCGTCCGGGCAACTTCGCCGAGACCGAGTTCGAATCGCGTCTGGTCTATTTCGGTCAGGGAACGAATGCGGATCTGCGACGTTTGCACGGGGTTGATCTGAAGGGGACGATTGCGCTGCTGGAATACAACTGCAGCTCGGAATGGCTGCGGTTGCTGACGTTCGGGGTCAAGGGCTTTATCTTCATCGGCACCGAAGAATACCAATATTTTCATAGTTACAACAAGTTATACGACTCCGAGGTGGCGGTGCCGCGCTTTTTCGTGCCGCCGGCGGCCGGCGCCAGGCTGCGGGTGGCCTGTCGTCAGCAACCGTTGTCCGTCAAGGTGCAGGCGCAGCCGTCGAAATGGCAGTTGCAGGACCTGCGGAACCTGTGGGTTCTGGTACCGGGCGCGGACGAGGAATTGAAGGATGACGTGGCCGTTTTTACGGCGCCGATGGATGCCAACAGTATCGTCCCGGCACGGGCGACGGGCGCCCGGTCGCTGCTGAACCTGCACCTGCTGCTCAAGCTGCTGGCGGATTTCCGCGAGACGCCAACGAAGCGTTCGGTGTTGCTGGTGGCGGTCAACGCGCATACGCAGCGGTTTCTTGGGGAACGCGTGTTGGCCTGGCAGTTGATCAGCGACGACTGGCGCGTGGCGCGGGTGCGCGACGATCTGGCCAAACGCTTGCGGCGGGCACGTTTGTACCACACGAATTACTCGTTGCTCAAACTGGAGAAGCCGGAGCTGCCGGCGGACCGGCTCTTTGCCGCGATCCAGGTGCTGCATCGCCTCGGGGATCAAGTCGAGGCGGCGGCGGCGGAGGAATTGAACCGGCCGCCGGAGTTGGACCTCGAGACGCTGAGCGAGCCGGACTATCAGGCGGCGCTGGCCGCCGCTCGAGCCGCGGTCCTGGCCGAGAAGAAGAGCTTGATGGCGAAGATCAATGAGGACAAGGAGGCAACGGCCGAACTCGAAGCCAATATCAAACACATGGAGGAATTCGCCGCCCTCGATTTTGCCGCAGCGACGGAACTGCTGAAGAAGGCCCTGCCGGTATACGAGGACGAGTGGTTGTTCGAGGACTGGCGCGCCAAGCTCGACGAAAGCACCGGGACCCGGCGGTATGTGAAGAGCGAACTGCAGGAAGAAGTGAAACGGGCGCTGAACAAGGTGAAGCTCGAACGGATGGCGTTGTCGAAGAGCGAGAAACTCGACGCCGCCGAACGTCGCCGGCAGCAGGAGGTCCTGGAGCAGCGTCAGAAGAACCTGTTGCGGTTGCTGGTGATGTTCAACAAGATCGACATCGGCTTCGGCAGCAGCCGGACGTACTACCACCAGGTTGCGTCGAACGAGGTCCAGCGAAAACTCCTGAAAGGATTTCGCGACATGCTGCTGGTGCGCTTCGAGAAATATCAGGCCGAGGCCCGCAACCTGCTCGACATGGATACGGACAACTCCCGACTGCTGGAGGTCCTTGGCCGGCGCCGGCCGAAGCTGGTGATTTCGCTGGACCTGGACGCGCACACCGAGGGAATCGGGTTCTGCTCGCTGCACCCGCATCTGCGGCGGGGCCGGTGGCCGCACAAGTTCGGCCAATTGAGCACAGAGATCGCCGCTGCGGTCGTGTTGCCGGCCGGCGTGGAGCGCAATCCCTGGGTTGATACCATGACCCGCGCCGGCGGCCGCGACGAAGATTATTTTTTCCCGGATGGAACGTCGCCGGCACAGTACTTCCAGGGCGCCGGCCAGCTGCCGGCGTTCGCCTTGAAGAACGTGCACAGCTACAACGGCGTGGTGTTCAGCCCGGCCGACGATCTGGCCGGCCTGAATCCGGACCGCTACCTGACGCTGCAGCGCTGGTTGCGCCGGTTTTTCCCGCAACTGCTCAACCACCCGGACTTGAGCGCCTCGGAAATCCTGCCGAAAGTCAAACAGGTGAAGTGGAAGAACCGGCCCTGGTCGGTGCTGGTGGAGACGTTTTCGATGGACCAGTTTGCCGGCAAGACCAAACCGGACATCCCGATTGACCAGACTCTGATTGCGATGTACAGCGCCGACCGGGCGACGCCGTTCCTGACCAACCGCGACGTGGTCAACTGCTACACGGGCATGAGCGGCGAGACCGGGCTTGCCGTGCTCTATGCCTTGACCGAGCCGAACGTTCTGGCGCCGATTGCCTACCAACTGGGGCCAAACGGCCGGGATGTGCTGTATACAATCGACAAAGGCCGCATCCAGTCGTCCCGCCAGATGAATTCCAACACGAATTTCAGCCGGCAGAAGACGCTGCCGTTGTTCCCGTGCCGCGAGATCCCGATCTACGGCCGGACCGATCCGACCACACTGAAGGCGGGTCCGATCACCGTGGACAAGGTCTGGATCAAAGGCGCCCAGTCCAAGTCGGAGCCCGAGAAGTACGGCGTGCACGGGCTGAGTTCGCTGTCGCCGGCCAAGTCGCATCGGTCAACGGGGCCGGCGGCCGTCTACGTCTGGCGCAAGGACTACCGGTTTACGCCCGAGTCGATTCTGGTCATCACCGATGATCGGCGCTGTCTGCTCAATGCCGACGCCGGCAACCCCGAGGGAGCGGGGTTCTTCGATGCCGGCGATTTTCCCCGGGACTGGCACCGGCAGGCGGCCGCCGACATGGAGTGGCTGAACCGGTTCCGCGCCGAGGAGATGAAGGGCATACGCAACTTGCTGATGGAGGACTTCCTCGAAAGCGGCGCGACCGCCCGCGAGGCCGCCCTGGCCGAAGCCGGGAACGAGGCGCATGCCAGTGCCCGGGTCCTGACCTACCGTTCCCTGGGCAGTCAGGTCAAAGCCTACAGTGAACTGCGCAAGATGAACCGGGACCTGCTCAAGTCGATCCTGATCTACATGGGCCTGATGCTGCCGTTCTGTTTCTTCCTGCAGAAACTCCTCTTTCGCTTCACCCGCATGGAGAAGGAACTCCTCGCTTTCGCCGGGATTTTTCTGGCGATGTACATCCTGTTCCGTCTGATTCATCCGGCCTTTGCGATCGCCATGAACCCGGAAGCCATTTTCATCGCGTTCATCCTGGGGGCCATCGGCTGTTTCGTCACGTATGTCCTGCACTCCAACTTCTCCAACGAGATGGCGCTGTTGTTCCAGACGACCAGCGGGCTCAAGGATGTCGGCTACTCGACAGTCGGCCAGACGGCTCTGCTGCTGGGAGTGCAGAACATGAAACGGCGGCGGGTGCGGACGACGCTGACCACCACCACCATTGTCCTGGTGGTTTTCACCATGCTCGCGTTCTCCAGCGTCTCAAAAACAACGCGGCCGATGTTCCTGCGCAAATCCGAGGAGTCGCCGTATACCGGGCTGCTGTATCACTGGCCGGCGGGCGCGCCGATCGACGAAGCCACGGTGCAGGTCTTTCGCGACATGTATTCCGACAAGGGCGATGTGATCGTCCGCCGCGTTCGCAAGCACGGTCCGACGTGGCCGCTGGCGGTGGCGGGCGCCCCCGGAAACCGGATGGATGTCCACGCCATCGTCGGCCTGCCGGCAAATGATCGGCTGTTCAAGGAGTCGATGGCCATCGTTGACGGCAGGTTTTTCTCGTCTGCCGACGCGCGTGAGATCATCCTGTCGGTGGAAGGCGCCGAGGCGCTCGGTTATGCCCGGCTCGGGGCGGAGGCGTTGCGGGACGTGCGCGTGCGGTTCATGGGCGAGGAGTTCAAGGTCGTCGGCCTGTTGGGCGACGGCCGGATGCGGCACCTGCGCGATCTGAATCCGTCGCTGCCGCTGCTGCCGTTTCGCTCGAAGCCGAAGAGCGAGGAAGGCGGGGACGAGGGCGACCTGGAACTGGATGAAGCCGAGGTCGACGGCCTGGTGATGGATCCGGCGAACGTGGCCTTCCTGCCGGCCGGGACCGCGGAGGAGTTCGGCGCGGCGCCCCACAGTATCTCGGTGCGGCTGCCGGATTACGGCGCGGCTGCCGCGGAGACGGCGCTGTGGGACTTGATCGAGCTGCTGCTCACCGTCGGCGACGCCCGGTTCTACATCGGCAGCCGCGACACCTTTACGTCCAATGACGAGGGCACCATGCCGATGGCCGCCGGCGTGTACTATGTCGGGAGCAACTACCGCACATCGATCGGCGGCAAGTCGCGGTTGATCATCCCGTTGATCATCGCCGGTTCGATTATCCTCAACTCACTGCTCGGCACCGTTTACGAGCGCAAACCGGAGATCGCTATCTACAACGCGATCGGCTTGAATCCGACGCACATTTTCACCTTCTTCCTGGCGGAAGCCCTGGTGTACGGCGTTATCGGCGCCGTCGGCGGCTATCTGATCGGTCAGTTCATCTCACTGGGCCTGAAGGCGACCGGCTGGCTCAGCGGCATCAACGTCAACTTCTCCTCGTTGATTGTCGTCTACGCGATTGTCTTTGCCGTGGGGCTGGTGCTGCTGTCCACCTTGTATCCGGCGTATGTGGCGACGCGGACGGCCGTGCCGTCGGGCCGGCGGAAATGGACGATGCCCGAGCACGACGGCCAGACCATGCACGTACCGTTCCCGTTCATCTATCAGCCGCAGCTGGCGCCCGGCATCATCTACTATCTGTTCGAGTATTTCGCCTCGTGCAGCGAGGTGTCGCTGGGTGATCTGACGGCGCAGTTCGAGGGCGCGGAAAGCGGCGATGACGCCGCCGGCCGCCCCTGGTACGAGCTGCGGGTCGCCATGGCCCTGGCGCCGTTCGATCTGGGCGTGACCCAGGAGGTCACGTACCGCGCTAGGTTCGACGAGGTCGTCGATACCTACCGGCTATACATGACCATCGACCGCGTCTCCGGCCAGGACACCAACTGGGTGACGACGAACAAGCCGTTCCTGACTACGATGCGCACCCTGCTGCTGCACTGGCGCAATGTCGACCCGACGCAGCAGGCCTGGTATGTCGCCCGCGGGCGGGAACTGGTGACCCAGGGGCCGCCCGACGAACTCCCCGTGTACGAAGCCGCCGGGGCGACACCGGCTGACCCGCAACAGGACCCGGAAGCATGTCCTTCGTAGACGACAAGGAACTAAACGAATATCGCAATATCATGAAGCCGCCTTCGGCGGAGGGCTTCGAGGACGGTTTCAACTGGAAGACCGTCGCCGGCGCCTTGTTCCTGGGGTTCCTGGTCAATCCGGCGACGGACTATCTGAGCCTGGTCATCGGCAATGATGCCAGCATCGGCAAGGCGATGAAATGGGTGCTGGTGATTCTCTTCGCCGAAGTGGCGAAACGGTCGTTCAAACACTTGAAAAGCCAGGAGCTGTATACGTTGCATTACATGGCGGGTGCGGCGTTGGCGGACCCGTTTACGGGGTATCTGTTCAAGCAGTTCATGGCGCAGTCGGAGTACGTCCAGGGCCTGGGACTGGCGACCGAGCTGCCCCGTTGGGCTTTCCCGTCGGCCGAGCAGATCCAACTGGCCGGGCGGACCTTTTTCGCCAAGGCCTGGTTGCCGATTATCGCGCTGACCATCTTCGGCGTGATCGTCAGCCGGGTCGACAACTACGGCCTGGGCTACGTACTGTATCGGCTGGCCAGCGACGTGGAGAAACTGCCGTTCCCGTTTGCGCCTGTGAGTGCCGCGGGCATCACGGCGCTGGCGACGGATCGCCGGCACAGCGAACCGTGGCGCTGGCGCTGCTTTTCCATCGGCGGCGCCCTCGGCCTGATCTGGGGGGGGATCTATATCTGTGTGCCGATGATTACCGGGGCGTTGTTACCCAAGCGCATCGAGTTGATCCCGCTGGTCTGGATTGATTTCACGCCGCAGGTGGGCCGGCTGCTGCCGGCGGTGCCGTTTAATCTCGTGTTGAATTTCGGCGCCTTCCTCTCCGGCATGATCGTGCCGTTCTGGAGCGTCATCGGCGCCCTGATCGGGCTGGTCTTCACCTGGTTCGCCAACCCGATTCTGCAGGACGCCGGCGTGCTGTCGACGTGGCAGCCCGACATGGGCTTCATCGATACAACCTTCGCGAACCACCTGGACTTCTACCTGTCCTTCGGCATCGGCCTGACGCTGGCGGTGACCTTCAGCAAATTCGTCATCACCGGGATGTCCATCGTCAAATCCTGGGTGCGTCCCACGCCGCGCGAGTTGAACCACGTGCCGGGCTTTACGGAGCGGTTCAAAGAAGGCTGGCGCATCCTGGTCAAGGGCAACGTCGCCCGCGGGGACTTCTCGATTTTCGGTGCCGTCGGTATCTACCTGGGCAGTACCTTCTCCTGGATCATCCTGGGGGCCTATCTGGTGGACGGCTATCCCTGGGTGATCATGACGTTCTATGCCCTGGTCTATACGCCGTTGATCTCCTATGCAACCGCCAAATTGGAAGGCATCTGCGGCCAGGCCGTGGCCATCCCGTATCTGAAACAGATGACCATCCTGCTGACCGGCCACAAAGGTGTTGACATCTGGTTCGCCCCGATGCCGATCCAGAACCTCGGACCCGAGACCGTCGGTTTCCGCGTTCTCGAGCTGACCGGCACGAAGATCATCAGTCAGATCAAGACCCTGCTGCTCACGGTGCCGATCATCGTGACGGCTTCGTTCCTGACATCTGAACTGCTCTGGCGCATGGCGCCGATACCGTCGGCGGCCTATCCGTACACCGAGTTGATGTGGGAGCTGCAGCTGCGGAAGCGTTGTCTGTGGTTGACTTCGACGCTGGAAGGCGGCTCGCAGCTTCTGGAGTCGCTGCACTTTGAATACGCCCTCTGGGGCATGGGCGCGGGGTCCGTGCTGTTCGCCGCCCTGTCGAGCCTCGGCCTGCCGGTGATGCTGGTGTTCGGCGCCGTCTGGGGCCTGAATCAGAGCAACCCCGGCGCCATTTTCTGTACCGCTCTGGGAGCCTTCATCGGCCGGTTCTATTTCCGGCGGAAATATAAAGACATGTGGCTGAAATTCGTGACCATCATCCTGGCCGGTTTCGGCTGCGGCCTGGGCGTCACCTCGATGATCGCGATGGCGTTCAATGTCATCACGCGAATGCTGCAACCGACCCTCTGGTAGTTCGACAATGGCAGAACCAAACAGAAAACCGGACGAAGACACACCGAAAGCGCCGCAGATCACGGTGCGGGCATTCGTGATCGGGCTGTTCCTGACCGGGCTGTTCGCCTGGATGACCGTCTGGAAGGAGAACACCCCGCCGCACATGAGTCTGACGGGGACGCAGATTCCGACCCTGCCGTTTCTGTTCCTGATCATCGGGGTTCTGGTGATCAACCCGATCCTGCGGCTCGTCCGCTTCATCCGCCGGTTCTCCGCCGGGGAACTGTTGATCATCTTCCTGATGGGCCTGGTTTCCAGCGGCATCAGCACGTACGGGTTGTCGGCCATGCTCGTCCCGGTAATCTCCGGGCTCTCGAATGAGGACTGGAACACCGAGCAGTACAAGTGGAACATCTATGTCCTGCCCTTCATGGAGGAGCATCTGTTCATTGCGGAAGAAGGTACGCGGCAGGCGGCGGCAAAGCTGCGCGAGACCACACTCGAGCTGCGGCAGGCGCGGAAGGTCTACAACGCCGCCCGTGATCTGCAGCGCACCCGGCAGGACGACCGCGAGATCCAGCGGCGGTACAAGGACCTCCTGCAGGCGCCGGATACCGAAGCCAACCGCCAGTCGCGCGAGGCCATGCGCTGGCAGGTGCGCATCGTCTCCCGTTCCAAAGAGCGCGCGGCGGCACGCTGGCAGAAGTATGACGCCGCCTACGACCTGGAGGCGGTCCTGCGGACCTTCCCCGAGCGGATCCGCACGCTGCAGGAGACGCGTGAACAGGAATCCGCCGCCCTGGTGGAGATGCAACAGGACTCATTCGAGCAGATCCGCACGTTTCGCCGCGGTCTGCCGGAGGAGCTGCGGGCGATTCCGGGCATCCTCTACGTCCACGGCGAGGGGTTTACCGGATACCGCCATCGTCTGCGGCGGCTGCGCCGCGGCCGGAAGGCCCTGTCTGAACTGCATCTGGCCGAACAGGCGTTGGCCGGCGCCGACGGCGAGGAACTACCCGCCGTCGCACCCAACCTTAAACGCGCCGTCGAACTGCTCGACAGCATCAGTACGATTCCCGCGCTGGACGCCTATCGCGAGGCGATGGAAGGCGAACTTGACGCCCTTAAAAGGGAACAGAGCGAGGCCTGGAAGCGGCTGCGGGAATTGCGCGAACAGCGGCGCCTCGCCGCCATGGAAGACTTTGAACGGCTCGATGCCGAGATCAAGGACGTGAGGAAGGGAACCGAGGCCCGGAAAAAACAGATCAAGGCAATCAATGAGGAGCTCGACGCGAAGGTCCGCGCCCATCTCGAAGTCGCCGACCGGGTGAAGTTGACCCGCGACAAACTCGCCGCCCTGCTGGCCGCCGTCAACCAGAAGGACCCCCCGCCGCCCGGCGCCGTGCGGTCGGAGCTTCAGGCGATCATGCAGGAGTTCCGCTTGTTCGATGCGTCGCTGCAGCGCTTCCTGGTCGGCGACGTGGACTGGTCCATCTGGTACCGGCCGCTGCTGTTCTGGGGCATCATCGTCCTGCTGACCTATGTGATCCTGATGAGTTTCAACGTGCTTATCTTCCGGCAGTGGGCGCACAATGAAAAGCTGATCTATCCGTTGGCGCAGCTGCCGATGATCCTGGCGGGCGCCAAGGACGACGGGGAAACGGGCAACGTCCCGCCGGTGTTCCGTCAAGGTTTGTTCTGGGGCGGTCTGGCGGTGTCCCTGGGAATCCTGGTGTGGAACTATCTTACCGGGCAGAAGATTATCCCCAACGTCAATCCGATTTCGCTGGAGTTCCAGATGGTGCCGTACTTCGGCGGCACCTTCCTGGATGCCGTGAAACGCACGCGTTTTGTCATCTTCTTCTCCCTGATTGGTCTGACCTTTCTGATTCCGTCGCGGATTTCATTTTCGCTCTGGATCTTCCACATCTTTTACATCCTCGAAATCTGGGTTCTGGTGAAACTCGGCTACGGCGTCGATGCCCGCTCGTTCCAGGCGGACGAAGCGTTGAAGATCAGCTTCTGCAACGCCCAGGGCGCCGGCGCGTTGATTGTCTTCGCCCTGGTGGTGCTCTACAAGTGCCGGGAGTACCTGTTCGCCTGTTTCTTCAAAAAGTCGCTGATGCGGCTGGACGACAGCGAACGCCGAGAGCTGCGGGTGTCGTCCGCCACGTTCCTGGTGGCGTCGCTGGGGCTGATCATCGCGTTCACCTGGATCATGAAAGCGAATATCTTCTATTCGATCTTCTTCTACATCATGGCGCTGGTGGTGACGATCGGCCTGACCCGCGCCGTCGCGGAAGGCGGCATCCTCAGTCTGAAGTTCGACTTCAGCCCGATCCAGTTGTTGAAGGCGTTCACCGGCATGGACAAGGCGTGGACCTCAGCCAAGCTGATGGCGCCGCTCTGGGTCTATCAGATGGTCCTGTTCTTCGACATCAAGACCTTTATTGCGCCGGCCATGGCCAACTCGCTGAAGGTGCGCGACGACCTGCGCATGAGCCGCTGGCGGTATCATGTGGCGGTCATGGGCGCCATTGTCCTGGCCATGGTGGTAAGCGTCGGCGCGACAATCATCCTTGGCTATCACAACGGCGCCAACACCATGCGCGGCTGGAACTATCACCATGTTGCCCGCAGCCATACCTTCGGCGCGCTGAAGTCGATGATCGAGCGCAGCCCCGTAGACGACACGGGGATGATGTGGTGGTACATCGCCGGCGCCGTGTTGATGGTGGTGATCCTGATCTCCCGCCGGCACTTCTTCTGGGTGGTGCATCCGATCGGGCTGATCATGCTGGTCAACCCGTTGCTGCGCGGTTACTGGGGCTCGATCATGATCGGCTGGCTGTTCAAAACACTGGTCAGCAAATACGGCAATCAACAGACCTACGTCAAATTCCGGAATTTCTTTATCGGCCTGATCGCCGGCGAACTGGTGGCCACCATCGTCGGCTCGTTGCTGAGCATCAAGCTCGGCGGGCTGGACCGCTATTGGTGGTACTGATCCTGCCCATCGCGAAAAGGCCCGGCCGCACCGGCTACCTGCCGGAAAGCCGCGCGCGGTCTTGACCTGCTCGCGGTTCGCTACCGGGACTCGCGGAGGATGCCGCCGGGGGTAAGACGGAACCTCGGCGTCTTGCCGGGCACCCGCAGAAGTCGCAGCCGCACGGTTTCGCCGGCCGTCAACTTGCCGTATTTGACGCAGCTTACTTCCACGTCGAGCTCGAGGGTCTGGCCCTTGGCCAGGTAGTTCCGACCCTGGATCACTTTGACGATGTCAACCCCGGCGCTGTAGGCGCGGATGACGTCGTCACGCTTCAGCGGCTGGAGCGAATCCACGCGGACCAGGACATCGGCGTCGTAGTGCTTCAGGGCGGGCGGCGGCAGGGCGGCGGGGTCGATCTTTTCGCCTATCCAGAAGCAGCCGCTTACAGCCATGGTGATCACCGCTACGGTGATCCGCAGCAGTTGTTGATGCCGGTTTGCAGTCATGCCGCAGTCGTCTCTCCATTGCGTAGTTTCAGCGCAATAAAAAACCCGGCGGGTAAATCCGCGCCGGGCGCCTTCGGGGGGATGTTGTGCAAGGCTATTGTCGGCCTCCGACGTGTTTGTGTCAAGTGGAAATCGGAGATTTTCCGGTGGATTGGCGGCGGCGGTTCGGGTCAGACAGCCAGTTGCCGGCGAAGCGCGGCGCGTGCCTGGCGGGCGTGTTCGAAGGCGCTGTGGGCTTCGCGGAGGCTGGGTTTGACGGGATGGTATTGGAGCTCGAAATAGGTGACGAAAACCGCCATCACATCTTTGCTGTAGGCCAGCCCCTGACGATCCAGGCCGGTGGCGTAGTCGACCAGTTCCTCGGCGGGATCGCGGGGCATGCCGGCCAGGGTCAGGAGGTCCCGGAGCATCTTGTAGCAGGCCGTGATGCAGACTTCGGCGTTGTCGGCACTGGCGGCCTCGGCTTCCGCGAAGCGTGATTCGCAGAGCTGCAGTTGCCGTTGGAACCGCCGCCGCCGCCGCCAGACGGGGTAGAGGACGATGAGCAGAATAACCAGGACACAGAACAGGATCGCCGCGACGAGGTCGAGGGTCGACAGGCCGGTAAGGAACGCCTTGATCCGGTTGACGGCATCCTCGAAGGCGTTTTCGAGGTTCACGCGAATTCGCCTCAGCGCCCCCGGTTCCGCCGGTTCTTCCGGGTCATCCGCCGCCGGCTTGCCGGTTCTCATTTTATGTCGCTGGGTGGCGACCAGGAGCTTGCCCATGGCCTGGGCGACGGCGGCGCCGCCGCCGCCGGCCCGGGCTTTGGTGCGAAAGCGTTCTTCGGTCTCGGCGAATCGGGTTGTCTCACTGGCGAGTTCCGGCGTGGTGACGCGCCATTCATCGGAGAACGGATCCCGCAGGCTGCCGATGCCGAGCGGCGTGGTTTTCGACTCCATCTGCGGCGCGCCGGCGGGGGTTCCGTCGATCGTGAGCCAGCCGATGCCTTCAATGTAGATCTGGGTCCAGGCGTGTGCATGATATTCGTAGACCTCGAAGCGGCCGTTGATGACGTTGTAGTTGCCCGGGGCGAAGCCGGTCGCGACGCGGGAGGGCAGGCCGATACAGCGGCCCATGACGGCGAGTGCGGCGGCGAAGTACTCGCAGTGGCCGGCATTCATTTCGAAGAGGAAGTATTCGACGGTTTCGCGGTCTTCCGGCGGCCGCCGGGTCTCCAGGCTGTACGTGTAGTTACGGCGGAAGTAGTCGCGCAGGGCCATCGCCTGCTCGAGCGGGGTGGCGGCGTCGCGGGTGAGTTCCGCCGCCTTCTGATGGATCCGTTCATCCAGGTCCGGCAGGTGCAGGTAGTGTTCGGGCGGGATTCGTTCGGACCAGCGGCTGAGATTGCTGGCGGCGTCGGCGACGACGGAACGGACGGAATAGTTGAACGGCAGCCGCGGCAGGCGCCGGCCCTTGAGGAAACGTTCGCCGTAGAACGTCCGGATTGTCGGCACGCCCCGGCTGCCGATCGTCGTGCCCGGTTTCCGCATGAAGGCGGAGTACAACGCCGGAGAAATCCACTTCTCGATGGTGTACCGCTGCGGCACGGCGGGCACGCGGCGCCGGCGGTCGAACTGCAGGTTGACAGTCTGTCGCTGCATGGCTCGCGTAGCGCGCCACGTCTTGCCGTCGTAGCGATCGTAGAGCGCGGCCAGCCAATACAACTTGAGCGGCGACTCGACCCGCATGACCAGGTCTTTCCCGGGGCTGCCGCCGCCGTTGCCGTCGGCGGCCATGGAGCTGTCGTCACCGGTGACGACCTGGTTCGCCTGCCGTGACGCGTGGGTCGGGTGACTGCCCTGCGTCGTCTCGCGACGACCGCGCGGATCGGTCTGTTGGAAGGAGGACGTCATCCATTTCTGGAAGTCGTCGGGCAGTTCATTGCGTTTGTCTCTGGTGAAAGAACTGCTGACCGCGCCGCGCTGCCAGGGCGACCGGTTGCGGATCGGCATCACCGAGAACAGCAGCATCCAGGCGATGAGCACCAGAACGGCATGGGCTCCGAGGACGACGGCATTGCGCCGGGAAACGGTTTGTATGGCTCTGATCTGTCGCAGCCGGGCCAACGTCGCCGCCCGGCCGTGGTAGAGCAGCAGCAGGCAGAGCACGATGCCGATCGGCAGCATCCAGACGTAAACGGCGCGCGGCGGGATGACGGCGCCGTAGCCGATGTCGGTGGCGGCGATCAGGAGCAGATAGCCGAATTCCTTCGGGGACCGGCCCAAACCGAAGTTGATCCCGATGATCGTGAACCCCTCGATCAGCAGCAGATCCGCCGGCGTTCCGTGGTTCAGTCGGATGAACATCCACATCACGCCGACGGCGGAGATCATATGCTGAATCAGTTTGCGGTTGATATCGCCCAGTTGCGGAACCGGGACATACGGCAGAATGCCGACCACGCCCGCGGCGATCAGCAGCACCAGGGTGAGTTGCGGTTGGCCATGCTGCCACAGGGCGGCGGTGATGCCGACCATGTACAGCAGCAGATAGGCCCAGTGCAGCGGCGCCGGCTGCTGTGCCGGCGGCGGCTTGGCAGGCGGTGCCGCCGGTTTCGGCTTGTCGGCTGCGGCTTGATTCATCGGTGCAACTCAGTTCGACCCGGTGCGAAGGTAAGATACAATAGGTTGGACACCGCCGGGGTGCAACCGGATCCCGCGGCGCCAGGCAATACTTCGTCTGGCCGTCAGCTGCCGAGCTCGTGGTCGAAGTACGGCTCAAACGAATGCACCAGCGGGACGGTCTCGCCATGCCGTTGGAGGTCGATGATCTCGATGGCGCGACGGACAATGCTGCCGACATCATAGCCCAGGAGTTTCACCGGGAAGTCGGGGCGGTCGTCGATCGGGAAGTTGGCATGGCTGATCACCTGTACTTCATCGGGGGAACAGCCGGCGGCTCGCAGGCCGTCAACGGCGGCGTGCAGCAGATTGTCGTCAAGGATGAACAACGCGTCGGGGCGATCCGGAAAATCACGGTGGAACAGCAGTTGTACCAGATTATCGGCGGCAGGGGCGGCATCCAGGTGGACGCTCTGCAGGTGATGGTCCGGGACGTGCAGACCATGGTGCTCCAACGCCGCGCCGAGATCCCCGAGGTGCCCCTGCAGGAACGCCGACGACCCCAGGATTGCCGGCCGCCGACAGCCGCAGCCGTCGAGGTACTGCAGGGCTTTGTCGACGAAGCAACGATTGTCCATGGCGATCCGCGGCATATCCGGGAAATGCGGGCCTTTGGACATGATGGCCACCCGCGGCAGTCGGGGCGCGGTCAGTATGGGGGTGTCCGCGAGCTTGAACGGGGGCACCGTGAAGAACAGGCCGGCTAGCCGTTCGGCCTGCACGTCGGCCAGCAGGCGCTCGTAGCTCTCATATTCATTCTTGAGATCCAGTCCCAGGTAGGAGACCACGCGCCGCAATTGTGGGCGTTTGTAGCGCTCGGCTTCGGCCTGGAGCGACCGGAAAAAACGGTTCTTCTCTGCGGCTCCCTCGAAACACACCAGCCCGTAGCGAAACAGATGCGGCGGGTTGCTGACGACAAAGGTGCCGTGACGGCCGTTGGTGCGGATGAAGCCGTCGGCAATCAGAACCTGCAAGGCATGGTTGACCGTGACGCTGCTGGCCTTAAATCGGGCCGCCAATTCCCGCGATGTCGGCAGCCGGCTGTCCGGTGGGTATTTGCCGCCGACGATTTCGCTGCGGACCTTGGCCACGATGCGCAGATGTTTTTCGACCGTCTTGCTCATAGCAATTGCCTTCTGTAAAACGCCCGCCTGCACGCTTCTGCTGTTTCAGTCAGGAAAGCGATGCGGGCACACCAAAGCCCTGACCCGCACGTTGTTACACTGCCGGGAATGCAACAGGATTCAAGGTGCAGAAGCAAAATCCGGGGCAACCGCGGCCGGATCCGGGTCGGGGGCGCAGTTTTGCGCGGCGGGCAGTCCTTGCATTCCTCCCGGAGATCCACGATGTTATGGCCCACTTGACGACAACACGGGAGTGATTGCCATGACGTTACCGCTGGAAATCGAACAGAGCTTCAAGGCCCAAAGCGAATCCGGCACAATCTGTGCCAGTTGCCGGTCCCTCAACAGCCTGAGCGGTGATCTCGGTGAGACCTACATCATTACGGATGAAGCGAACCTCTACCTGTTTTCCCGGCGCGTTGGCGAGACCATCGAGGAGCACTGCCTGCCGGTTGCCGCGATCGAAGCCCTGGAAGTCGTCGAGGACCGGCCGTTTGCCCATCTCAAGGTACGCTGTGCTGCCGGTGATTACAGCCTGAAGTTCTCCGCGATGGACGAGGGGGTCCTGCAGTCCATTGCCGCGCTGAAGCATGAAGGGGCGGAGGCCTCGCCGCCAGCGCCGGCCAAGCCGCCGACAGCGCTGCTGCCGGCCGCTGCGGGCGTTGAGTTCGATCCGTTGGTCGCATTCTGTGCCGCCATCTACGCCTTGATTCAGGTTGACGGCAATATCGATCCGGAGGAACTGATACTGCTGAATCGCCAGGTCGACAGCCCGGAAACCGTGGCCAGAGGCCTGGAATACCTGCGGCGCGTCGGCACGGTCCGTCTGGTCGAGCAGTTGAGTCATGAGTATGATCAGAGCCAGAAGCTCTGTCTGATCGCCAATATGCTGGAGATTTCCATGGTGGACGGCGTGTTGCGCAGTACGGAAAAGGGGCTGATGAAACAGTTTCGTGAAGCCATGGGAATTCAGCCGGACGACTATGAGGCCATCTTTGAAATCATCCTGGTGAAGAATAATCTGACTGTTTTCCAGTCGAAATAGAATCTGAAGGAGTCGAAATATGAACCATCGCGTTCTGGCCGGGATTGCCGTGCTGGTCTGTCTGGCCTTTCCGGTGCGGGCCAACTGGGGGGATTCGCTCGAGCAGTGCATCAAACAGTACGGCAAACCGACCAACAAATTCCTTGACGAGGCCACCGGCAAAGTGAAAGCAGCGGTGTTCGCTGCGGACGACCTGATTGTGACCGTATCTTTCCGCGCCGGGAAGGCATTCAGTATGGACTATCGCGGCAAGGACGGCAAGACCCTTTCGATCGCCCAGATTCTGGCGATTCTTCTGGCCCACGAAACTGCCGGCGGCCGATTTTATCCGACGCCGGCGTACGAGGAACCAATCAAACCGTTGCCGGTCAAAGACCATGCCAGGCGCCTGCAGAGCACCATCCGCTATCGTTCCTGGGTGCGTTCAGATCACAAACTGCTGGCGACATTCGTGCAGGACAAAGGCGCGCTGCGTATCCTGCCGGCGCCCGAAATCAAGACGACGGAAGAGAAGTAGATCATGGGTAGTTCCGCCGGAAAGTTCTGGGGGATGCTGGTCCTGCTCGCGTGCCTGGGGGTGTGTGTCCGTTTCGACGCGGCAGCAAAGAACAAGAAGACCCTGGATGAAGAGATTGCCGAGTTCTCCATTGCCGTCGGCCGGAATCGTCTGGCGCGTCGACCCGCGGATCCGTCCGGCCTTGTGCTGCTGCGTCTCGGCGGAGCCATCCTGCCGCTGAACGAAGATTATCTCCTGGTGGTCGGCAAACTCGAGCGCGAAATCAAGCTCAAACCCGAGCGCGTGCGCGTGACGGAGCAGAAACTGCTGAGCGTGATGTTGAGCCGCGCGGAAAAACTGCTGGACTTGCCGAACCGGAACATCGAGATCAACCGCCTGGCCCTGCTTTATCTGCTGACGCTGGAGCATTTCTTTCCCAAGCAGGATCGCGTCATCCTCGGCCTGCAGAAACTGAAGGCCGTCGGCGTTGGCGGCGAACTGGATGCCGTGCTGAACCGCCCGATCGATCTCGACGTCGTCTACGGCCGCAAGAAGCCGCCGAAGGCGCCGGGAGCGGTCAAGAAAACGACCGAACCGGCCGGCGATCCCATGGCCCTGAACCTGACGATCCCCGTCGACGAAGGTTTCAAGACACTCAAGCGCCACTTCGATATCAAAGGCAAACCTGAGTACTGGGAAAAGGAACGGAAGAAAGCCGGCCGGTCCTGGACCGTGCGAGCGATGAACTTCCAGCAAGAGCTGAAGCTGACCAGCCGGTTCACCTGTGTCGGGAATCTGTCCCTCCGGACCAATGCGAACTTCGACAAGCTGACGATCGAGCTCTGGGAGCAGCAGCTCTCCGTCCGGGCTGATCAACTGACCGGCAAGAAGAACCGCTTCTCCGTTGTCCGACGCAACGATGAACTGCTGATCGTCAATCCCGATGAAACCGTCATTGTCCAACGTCAGATTCCCGCGGGGCTGCGTCGGCAACCGACCAGAGTTGAACTGACCTTTCAGAGCAAGCGCGGTCACTTCCGGTCCATCTCGGTTCGCGGCAGTCTGATCCTGCCCACGGAGTGACCGGTATTGCCGGCAAACTCCGGCCGCAACAACAGGAAATGGCGTCGACGGCAGACTCAGTCGCCGACGACGATGCGGAAGCCGAAGTTGACCAGTCGGCTTGACGGCTCACGGGGGAGCCGGTTGGCCAGCGTCAGGTACGGTTTCTGGTAGGTGCTCCACGAGCCGCCGCGCAGTTCCGTCCCCGTGCCGTTGGCTTCGAACGTCCATTCATAGACGTTGCCGGCGACGCCGTACAGGCCCCAGTCGTTGGCTCCCGCCTCCTCCACCGGACAGCTCACCGCAAAGCCGTCGTCATAGCCGCTGATGATATCCCACTCGGTGAAAACCCGCTTCGCCGCTTCGTCGCCGTAGTTGCCGTAGGTCGGCGGCCAGTCATCGCCCCAGGGGTAGCGGCGGATTGTGCCGCAGGATGCGAAGGCGGTCCATTCGTTGTGGCTCGGCAGGCGCACGATGAGGCGTTCGTCCACGCCCTTGGCGCAGGCCTCTTGCCGCAGCCACTTGCAGAAGTCCATCGCATCGTTGAAGCTGACCATCACCACCGGCTGCCGGTCGCCGTCCAGGGACTGGCCTTCAAAGGCGCCGCTGGAATGGGCCGGCCGGAAGGCGCGGAATTCGGCATTGGTGACGGTGTAGCGGCCGACCCAGACCTTCAGGCTCGGGATCCAGACAAACGGCATGCCGAGAACTGGATCTTCCCAGTCCACGCCTGCGGTCGGATTGCATCCATCAGCCATCAAGGACCTCCTTGTGTGAGGTGACCGCACCGGGCTGTCACCGCCACAACTCTAGTGAGTTGGGAGGCAGATTTCCAGACCTGCAGCTGAATTTCTATGAATCGATAATCTTTGGTCGCGGGCCTTATCAAACCGCGGAATCGCCGCTATAGTATGGATTCGAAGAGGATATAGCTGCAGGAGGCGCGTGTGCAACCCCGTTGCGAACGTTCGGCGTGGCGCCGGGCGCGGCGGCGTGGCTTCGCAAGGAAGGTAAGATATGTCCGCATCCGTATTGATTGACATGTTGATGAAGGGCGGCTTCGTGACGGCCGTCATCCTGGTCTTCGCGGTCATCGCCCTGATTATTGTGATTGAGCGATTCCTCAGCCTGCGTCGATCCCAGATCGATGTGCAGGATTTCCTTCCCGGTGTGATCAACACGCTGCGCAGTCAGGACGTGAAACAGGCGGTGATCATCTGCGACGAAACTCCGGGGCCGGCCGCCCACATCGTGCGGCAGGCCATTATGCATTGCGAAGAGGGCCGGGAAGGGATGTACCGGGCCGCGCGCGAGGCCTGTCTCTCCGAACTGCCTCGACTCGAGCGCTTCATGAAGGCGCTGCTCACGATTGTTCACGTGACGCCGCTGCTCGGCTTGCTGGGCACGGTGATCGGTATGCTGTCCATTCTGCAGAACATGGACCAGTCGAAGGCCGGTATTTTCATGCCGATGACCGAAATGGCCGGCGACCTGCAGAGCGCCTTGATCAGTACCGCCGCCGGACTCACGGTCGCCATCCCCACCTACCTCAGTTACAATTACTTCCGCGAGTTGATCGACAACATCCTGATTGAAATGGACAAGGCCGCCGCCGAGATCATCTACTTCCTCAGTGAGAACCCGGAACAACTGCCGGTCGAAGAGCATGAGATCGCCCCGCAGGACGTGGCCGACGCCGTCGAAGCCGCGCCCTCGGTGAAGGATCAGGAACAGGCCAAGGCCCGGCGGGTCGTGGACGACACGCAGGAACTCGACCCGGAGTCGAAGGCCGGTAAGCTCATGCGCAACCTCCGCGGGCGTGTGACCGATGACGACAGCGGGGAAGATACGGGCGGGACGCCGACCCAGGCGTTTATGCGGAGTTTCGGCCCAGGGACGAAACCGGCTGTCGCCAAAGAGGATGCCGGGGAGGAAGAGCAGAAGGAAAAGCCGGGCGAAACGCCGACGGAGTTCTTTATGCGGACCTTACGCGAGGATGATGACGACGACGGCCGCGAGCCACCTGAAAGCCCGGCTGCCGAGCCCAAGGAGACTGCCCGTGAAGGAAGTGACGGATAGGCCGCTGGTCGAGGTCCGCAACTTCGTCAGTCGACTGCCGGTTCGCGCCGGTTCCGGGTTGATGTTGACGCCGTTGGTGGACGTTATCCTGCTGCTGCTCATTTTCATCCTGCTCGGCAGCAGCCTGCTGCAGGTGCCCGGCTTCAAGGTGGAGCTGCCGGAGGTGCTTGAGGCTCGATTCGACACGGCCGACAAGCTGGTGATCAGTATGCGCCGCCTGTCGGACGGCAGCGAGATCTTCTTCAATACCAAGGTGATCCCCGATTTTCACGTCCTCGAGAATGAGCTCGGCAAGTACAAACGCACGCGATCGACCCGGGTGCGCCGGCCGATCGTCATCCTGCGGGCCGACAAGAACGTTCCACTGGATGACCTGACCACCATCATGGACATTTGCCGGCGGCAGGAGATTACGCTGTTCATTGTTACTGAAGGCCGCAAGGTGGAAGTCCCATGAGCCGGTCGCGCCGACATCGCCGCCAGGCATTGCGGGATATGATTATGGCCGCCGTTCTGGTCTTGCTCCTGATCGCCACGGCCGGGTTCGTTTTCCGCAGCGGCGAGATGCAGCGGTCGGCGGTTGAGGAAGGCGTCGCGGCGGATGTCGCCCGCGTCGCCTTGCCGATGGACAAGCGGGAGCTGCCGGCCAAACTCCATCCGCTGATTGATTATCTCACGGTCATGGACCCCACCATCATGACCCAGCCGGCCGATACCAACCCGCTCCTGCGCCGCCATGATGTGGATCTCTATTCCCGCCGCAGCGAATTCCGCCGCGAACGCCGGCCGTTGGAAATCCTGCCGGCCGACCTCGGCCCGGAGATCCCCTATCTGCCGGCTGTGACGCCGGTTGGACTGACGTTCACTGATTTCTGGGCGGCCGTCGATCAGAGACAGGCCGCCGCGCCCGGAGCGGCGCCGACGGCAGACCAACCCAAACCGGTCGCCGCCGGTGTCTACTGGGTCGACGCCGACGGCAAAGCCGTCGGCGGGCTGCCGCTGTTGTCGATCGGCGCGATTCAGAAGGCCTTGAAGCCGGACGAATTGTCGGCCCGCGAGCCCACCGTCTTGCAGGTCGCCCCGGGGGTTGTCAAACGGGCCGAGGCGCTGGAGCCGCCGCCCGCCGGCAGTCAGCCCCGTGTGCGGCTGGTTCGGTCCAGCGGCAATCCGAAGCTTGACGATCTGGCCGCCCGCCACCTGCGCGCGTTCCTGGCCCGCATCGCGGCGTCCCCCCCGGGTGTGCAGCGTCGCAACTGGATCGAGTCCACCCGGTACCTGACCGTCCATTGGGAACATGTGCCCGGTCTCAAGTACCGGCCGGAATTCCCGACCACTGTCCGCGAAGGAGAACTGGAGGAGGTCCCCTGGTATGATCTCAATCAGCATTGAGGCATTCTTCACGCTGGCAATCTGCTTGAGCGTGCTGCTGCTGCTGCTGCTCTGGGGCCGGCAGTTCCTGCGCGTCGCCACCCGGCACTGGGAACCGTCGGAACTGAAGATCTGCCAGTGCCCGAAATGCCATTACGACTTCTTCATCAAACCCCGCCGGGTTCTGGTTGTCTGCCCCGCCTGCAAGGAGCGGGTCCGGGTCCGGTCGAATGCCAACGCCAAACATATCCGCTACTGAACGTCCGCGCCCGCGTCAAGGAGGCAATTTGAGTCAGAAAACGAATGTTCTTATCGGCGTGCTTGCCGGTGTGGTTGTGCTTTTCTTCGTCCTCTTCGTCGGCCTCTTCGCTGTCGTCCTGCCGCGGCAGCGCGTGCGGTCGACGAACTCCCGCATGGCAGCCCTGGCCGCGTCGGCGGAAGCCGTGGTCTCAGCGTATGCCGCGGAAACCGGCGACGAACCGCCGTACGACATCAACGCGATCAGGACCCGCTATTCCGAATACCTGGTCAAGCATCGGGTGACAACGGTGGACGCCTGGAACAAGCAGATCAAGATCACCCTGAAGCAGACTGGCGGCTACGAACTGATCTCCGCCGGCCCTGATCGGACCATGTTTACGGCGGACGATCTGACCATGTCAAAGGACTGACCGATTGCCCTGCGGCAAAGCGCCGGCGATTGATTTCCTCCGGTTCCTGCGTACCTTTACTGTTGAATGAGTTGACCACAGAAAGGCGTTTTTCATGCAACTGTTCGGACGGGCTCGCGTGAAGCCCATGCAGATCTGCGTATATGGTCACCCGGTCCTTAAACGGCCCGCGCGCGACGTGGACGCGATCACCGATGAAACTCGCGAATTGGTCGAGCGGATGATCGTCACCATGCACGACAGCGACGGGATCGGACTGGCGGCGCCGCAGGTCGGCGTCAGCCTGAATCTGATCGTCCTGGATGTCCCCCCGCCCGACGTCGGCGAGCGCCCGGCAATTACCCCGGGCGAGATCTCGCTGTTGCCGCGGATGCCGCTGGCCATGATCAACCCCAAGCTCAGCGACTTCTCCGAACAGACGGAGGTCCGCGTCGAAGGTTGCTTGAGCGTACCCGGCGTCGACGGCGACGTGGAGCGCCCGGAGTTCGTCCAGGTGACCTTTCAAACGCTTGCCGGGGAGACTGTCGGCTACCGCTGTGGCGGGCTGCTGTCGCGCTGTATTCAGCATGAATGCGACCACCTGACCGGTAAACTGTTTGTCGAGCGCATCCCGAAAGAGCAATTCGATGCTGCCGGGGATACCCTGGCGGAATTGGAGCGGATCAGCAAAAAACAGGTGAAGAACCGGAATAAAGAGAAGTGAGCCCGGCGCATGGTTCGAGTGCAGCAGCCCGATGATGCGGAGAAACTGGACCTCCTGATTCGGGATTTATGTGAAAAACACGGGATGCGGCTGTACGTTGAGGGATGGTCGCGAAAGACCTATGACGTGTTCCTGCCGACCGACGACCGCGGTCGGCGCAAGGAACTTGTGGCCAGGATCGAAAGCCTGGCCACAACCAACGGCAGGGTCACCTACTTCGACGACCGGGCGTTGCCGTTCTGCGAAGAACTCGGGTCCGCCATGGAAGAGAACTTTCGGATCGATGAAGCGGTGCTGGAAAAACAGCCGCGACCGCATTATTGATCGTCGTAATCTGGAAAGGAGACCACCGTGAGTATACGGAGAATCATCTTCACCACAATCATTGCCGGCTTCGGCGTTGTCCGGCCGGTGGCCGCCCAGGATGCCGCTCAACCGGTTGACCCGCCCGTTGCGGCAGACCCCGCGGCCGAAACCCCGCCCGTTGCGGCAGAACCCGCGGCCGAAACCCCGCCCGTTGCGGCAGAACCCGCGGCCGAAACCCCGCCCGTTGCGGCCGAACCCGCCGCCAAGCCGACCGGCGTTCCCCAAGCCGATTTTATCTGGGTCGATACCGTTCCCTCCGGCGCTCAAATCCAGTACAACGGCCGGGATATGGGAAAAACGCCGACCATGCTGCAGAAGCTGCCGCCCGGCCGCCACGCCCTCCGCTTTCAACTGAAAGGCTACGAGCCGCTGGATAAGTTCTGTGAAGTCCCGAACGACGGTAAGCTGCGGAAGTTCACCTTGCGGCAGGAAGCCGGCTCCTGTGTCATCACCAGTAACCCGTCCGCCGCCACTGTCGTGATGGGGCCCAAGGTCCTCGGCCGGACACCCGTCGTCCTGACCGCCGGCGCCGTCCCGCCCGGGGAGTATGGGTTCCGCGTCATGAAGATCGGGTTTCAGTCGGAGAAATTCACTTTGGCCATCAGTAAGGATCAGCCGGCCGCGCGGCACGTGGAGCTGAAAAATGCGTTGGGCGCGGTCGAAGTGACGGCGACGCCGGCCGCGGCGAAGCTGCTGCTGAACAACTACGACCAAGGCCCGGGCAAACCCGGCGCCGAAAACTCACGCAAATCCGCGCCGCGCCTGTTCAGCGGCCTGGTCGCCGGCAAACACAAGGTCGTCCTTGAGTTCCACGGCGAAAAAACCGCCGCGACCGTGGTGACCGTGCAGCCGGGACAGACCACCAAGCTGGATCTCCTGCTCTGGTTCCCCAACCTCGAGATCACAACTACCGCCGACAAGAAGATCAACGCGATGGTCATCGATACACGCGAAGACGGCAGCATGCTGATCGCGGCCGGCCCGACGAAGATCATGTTGATCAAGAAGGACGCCATCAAATACCAGAACGAAATCCCTGTTGCCGAAGCCCGGCGCGTGGTCCAGAAGGAACGCATCCGGCGCAAGATGCGCGAGCAGGAAGAGCGGGCATTGAAGAACAAGTAGCCGGGATGGGCCGAGTACGGACACGGTATGACGGAATCGCATGACGAGGGAGCTTCGGCAGTCGCCGAAAACGAATCTTCGGGGAAAGCCCGGCGCCCGCTGAGCCCCGTCCGCCTGGCCGTCTGGGGCGGGCTTCTGGTCGGGGCCTGCCTGTTTGCCGGCTATTGCCTGTTCTGGGATGGTCTGCCGCCGGATGACGCCGACCTCCTGCCCCGACGCGAGGCCGTCCCGGCGGCCCGGAACGCGTTCGAACCGATCCAGGCTGCCGCGAAAGCCGTCAGCCTGACGACGGCGGAGTTCTATGCGGTCGAGCAGGAGTTGGCGGCCGAACATCGCCATGGCCGTCATATGTACAAGATCCTGGCCAGGAACGAAAGGGCTTTGGCCCTGTTCGACGAGGCCATGGCGCTGTCCGAACTTCAAGTCCCGGCGGTGACGGATTCCACTGTGGATCTCAGCTATCTGGAGCGGTGGCAGGAGTTGGGCCGCCTCAAGGCTCTGGAAGCCCGGGACCAGTCTTACAAGCACCGGCTGCCGCGGGCCGCACGCCTGTTGGTGACGCTCTGCGAGTTCGGTTGGCGCCTGCAGGGCGCCGACGGGAGCATGGCCCACGTTTCGCTGGGCCTGCGGTTGCAGCGGCTGGCCGTCGAGGAACTGATCCGTCTGGTCGAGATGTACGAAGCCCGGATGCCGCCGGACGTGTTGATTGAATGTGCCGATGACCTGCGGCAGTACCGCCACAACACCGCCGGCGTCGTCGCGGCCTGCCGCGTGGAATACGCCATCTGGTGCGCCGATGCCGAAGCCATCAAAGCCCGCTCTTACGCCGGCGCCTACCCGGGAGTCAAGGGGCTCCTGAAACCGTACGGCACGAACCGCTTCGGGTTGCGCGTCAACCGGACCTGTTCCGCTTACGCCGAGTACTGGCGGGGGCAGATTGCAAACCTGCAACGGCCGTACCCGGAGCGGGCTCCCCTGCCGCCCGTGAAAAAACCGGCGATCGGTTCGCCGTTCCGCCTGGTTACCAAACCAAACTATCTCGGCCGGCATCTGTTCTGGATGATCAGCCGGCCCTTCGCGCGGCTGCGGGCGCGCATCGCGCGCAACGAAGCCGAAGTCGCGGCAGCTCAGCTCTTCCTGGCGATTCGGGCCTATGCCGTGCGTCACCATAAGCTGCCGCCCGACCTGAAAAGCCTGGAGGGCGAGTTCATCGAGAAACTCCCGGTCGACCCCTTCAGCGGTGCCGCCTGGAACTACAGCCCCAAGAAACGAGTATTCTACTCGGTCGGAGAAAATGAGCTCGACGAGGGCGGCGGCAAGCGGATCGGGCGCCGAACCCGGTTCCGGATCAAGACGCTCTGGTTGGCCCCGGATCCCGCGGTCCGGCTGTTGCCGGCGCCCGCCGCCGACCGCGGGAAAAACGGTGGAACCTGAGGCGGGACTGTTCGCGCAGCCTCTTCGTAAACCGGGTGGCTGCGGCCCCCCGCGGCTCACGGCTGTCCGGTCGGCAGGCCGCTGACGCACCGCAACGTGGCGACGCTCGTGGTCGTGGTGATTGATCCTGAAACCCCGCACCGCAAGGGCGCGGGATCTTTGAGCAGAATGTCGAGGGCAATAATCGAGGCCCGGCGCACCCGACTCGGAACGCTTGCAATCGATTCGGCGTCTGCCTATATTGTCCGCGTTTTGGTTCTGCTGCGGCAGGGGAGCCGCAGACGAGGTCGAGAGAGAAAAAAGCAACACTCAGGAGGAGTGAGGATTTATGGCCGAAGATAAACTGGCCCCCCAATCCGACGACCAGCTCGAGCAACGCATTGCTCGAATCGAGGAGATGTTGGTTAAGAATCGGGAATTACGCAGCAAGCTGCGGCTGTGCGCGGTCAGCGGCAGCGTTCTTGTGCTTGTGATTCTCGGGCTGTTCGCGTATCGCTGCTACAGCATCATGGCGAACTACAACAAGTATATCCACCAGATCAACCCGGAAGCCGTGATGAAGGCATTCGAAAACCCGGAGTCGGACATGCCGTTGTCGGCCCATCCCGACAAGCGGATTGACGAAGCGCTGAAGTACGTGATCGCCGACGCCAAGGCGAAAATCCCGCCGGAAGTCGCACGCTCGCAAAAGGTGATTACCGAACGCGTTGTCCCTGAGTTTCAGGAACTGGTCGTGGATAAGTTCGAGGCGCGCTCCGATGAGTTCGAGGCCGCCGGCAAAGAGCTGTCAGCCAACCTCAAGACACATGCCGAAACCCGCGTTCAGCAGCAGTTGTTTGATGCCATGGTCGCCGGCATGAATGAGTCCGAAGCGGAAGTTCATAAGATCTTCCCGGAACTGGAAGGCAAAAAGCTGGAGGATGAATTCAAGGCAGCCGAGTCCTACCTGTATGACGGCATCCATGGCTGGGGCGAAGAGCGGATTGCCCAGTTTGCCCCCGTTCTGCGGGTGATCGACCAGCGCGTCGAACAGCTTTCGGCCGACAGCGACATCCCGCCCGCGAAGCAGGCGGAGATGCGCGAGGAGATTTTCAACGATTTTCTGGAGGGGCTTATCGACCGCATCAAGTACGAGTTGATTCCCGGTCTCGGGGAACAGCAGGCCGAAGTGCCGGCGCCCCCGAAAGGAGGTGGCCAATAATGACGAACGCAACCGATCGCCTCGAAAAACTGGAAGCCGCGGTTCTTGCCGAACAGCAGGGCCTGGCGAAGAGTATTCGCAATACGCTCATCACCTTTGGCGTCTTGGTCGTGATTGTCCTCTTCTACACCGCCTGGGCATACAATCAGATCAACAGCTATATCGGGCCGGAAGGCCTCAAGACCTACGGCGAACAGACCGTGAACCTTATTGTTGAGCAGCCGGGCGAGTTGATCCGGCAGTACGATGCGAACAAGGAGGAGTGGGCTGAACTGATTGTCAACGAGGCCCTGAAGGCTGTGCCGCAGGCAGAGGAATTCCTCAAGGTCCAGATGGACCGGTACGCCGATCAGATCAGTCTCAAGCTTCGCAAAGAGTTCTTCCCGGAGCTGAACAAGTACCTCCGCGAGTCAGCGCCGGCCTTGAAAGCCAAGTATGCCGACGCCAAAAAGACAAAGCCAGAACTGACCCCCGTGCAGTTCCTCTGCGATACCTTCATCGAATTCCTCGATGAAGAACTGCGGCAGCATGTGATTGACTTCGATGCCGCCGCGGAGAAGGCGAACAAACTGAGCGCCCAGCTCTATTACCTGCAGAAGAAGGACGGGCCGCCGGTCACCCGCGAGGAAGTCGCGGAACGAAAAATCCTGATCAACTTCATCCTGATCGCCAAGCTCGGCCCCGAGAATTCCCCGTTCCTCGAGGAGTTCCACAAGTTCCTGCAGGAACGCCTCGGCGTGGAAAGCCGGCAGGTGCAGGAAGACAAGGTCTTGCCGGATGTCGAAGGCGCTGACGGCGATGCCGAGGATCTGAAGTAGCCGCCTCGAAATCTGAATCGCTGTGGGAGAATAGCAATGCAACAGCATTGGCGTGTACTGCTGGCATTCTGGCTTTCCCTGGGGGCTGTTGCTCTCGGCGCCCGGGAACAGGGCAAGACGTTCACCGTTCTGAAGACGCAGAACGATTGCCGGTACAAGGCGGAAAAGGGATACAAGCCGGTCAAACCCGAGACGGCGTATCCGTTCGGTACGGTGCTCAAGACCGGCCGCCGGTCCACCATGGATCTGGAGCTGTCCCCCGGCAATACCTTCCGGTTGATGCCCAGGAGCAAGCTCGCGGTCAACGCCGATACCAGAAACCCCAAGCTCAAGGTCCTCAAACTTGAACAGGGGACGGTGAAGCTGAAACTCGATAAGTTCCCCAAGGGCCAGAAACTGCAGGTCGAAACGCCGACTGCCGTTTGCGGCGCCCTGGGAACGCGCTTTACAGTGTCCTTCGAAGCTGCTGCCGAGGCGGAGAAAGCGGTTGCCCAAAAGGGCTCGCGCAAGAATGCCGTGACCTGCTCGGAAGGGAGCATCTCGGTTGCCAGCCGGTTCAAAGTCAAGGACCTCCCCGCTGAAGGCGCCACCTTCAACGCGCCGGTGGTCGAGAAAGGCACTGAGATCGTCGCCGTTATCCACGAAGGCAAAGAGAACAGCTACACCGACATCACCGTCAAACGCGGTGCGTTGAACATCGAGTACGGCGTGGCCAAGGGCGCGAAGCTGTCCGTCAAACCCGAAAAGGACAAACCCGCCCGGTTCGTCTGTGCGCTGGAAAAGAGTGACAGCGCGGTTGCCGGTGCGGCGCTGGCGGTTAAGAGCGGCGCAGTTACCCATTCCGCCCGCAAGGGCTTTGTTTTTAAGAAAGACGTCAATACCGTCGTCGATGCGGCTGACGGCGCGGTTGTGCTGCACAATGAATCCGTGCTGCAGGCCCCCAAAGAGACGACGACAGCGGCCGACTATCTGGCCGCTGCCCGGACAGAGGGTGAACTGCACAGCAAACTGGTCGACAAGGAATTGGCCGGCACCGCCGCCAAAGCCGACGAGGAAGCGCTGACGGCGGCGGCGGCAAAAGCAACCGGACTGCGGCAGAAGCTCTTTGCCAAACGCAGCCTGAAAATGCTCCAGCAGATCAGACGCGCCAGTCGCCGGCCGCCGCGCCTCCGGCGTTGATTGCAGGTATGATCGTGAGTCTGAAACGCTCGCCATGGTGTTCCCCGGCGAGCGTTTTTGTTTTGCCCATATGGCTCTGTTTGTGCGGCTGCCGTACCGCGGCGCCGGATACCGCCGCGCCCTGGCGTGAACATCGTGCAGCTGCGAACTACCGTGCGGCGAAGGTCACATACGTCGGCATCGCCGTTACGGATTTTGCCTGGTATCGGGAGTCGTTGACCGCCTGGGGTTGGTCGCGTGATCTGATTGGCAAGAGTCTTCAGAGCTGGCTTGGCGTTCCCCCCGCACAGCAGATCATGTTGACGAATCCTCGTCTCGATGAATTGCAGGACCTCTTTCGCCAACAGCTTGCTGCCGTGCCGCAGGATCACCTTGTGGTGATCTACCTGGGGACACATCAACTGAAGGGCCAGCGCGTACTCCTGGGCCACAAAGAGGAGATCGCCGCCAAGGACCTCCTGGCGCTCCTCGGGCAGGTGAAACAGCGTTGTCTGCTGCTGGCCGACGTCTGCTATGCGGCGGCGTTTGAGCAGTATTCGATGCCGCAGAACTGTCTGCGGATCTATGCCGGCAACGACACCGAGACGGTTCCGGAAATCCGGTTCCGAGGACGGGCGGCGATTCCCGGTGCCGTCGAGTTCTTTGCCCGGACACGAAACATCATTGCCCGCGATCTCCAGTTGGTCCACGACCGCTACAGCCTGCTGGGACTGCTCTTCACGCAGACCTTGATTCATCAGGTGGAACTGGCGCCGCCGGTACTCACCGCGCAGCAGCTGACGGAACGGATTCAAAAAGAAGCCAAAGCCCTGCGGCAACGGGTCAGGAAGCACATTCTGCCGCGGGTCGATGTCCGCAATTCCAGGCCGTGGCCATTGGCGCGGCTGACGACGAGCAAAGGCGTGGCGTTCCGGCGTCTGGCACGGATGCTCAATGGCCCGCAGGAAGAGATCCGACTGGAAACCGGCCTTTGGCTGGTCAGTCAGCTCTATGATCCCGGTGTGCGGCGTGAGCTCTGGAACCGTGAACTGGAACGACTGACGACTGCACTCCGGCCGCGGCTTCGTGGTGTTGTGCGGCCGTCTCAAAAAGTGGCGATCGTCAGTGCTGTGGTTTTCAACAAGCCGGCGATCAACTGCAAACCGGATGCCTATGCCGAGGACTTCCTCCTGGACCGGCTGCTGGCGAATCGGGCGGGACGCTGCATGTCGTTGACGGCGCTGTTCCTTGTCTTGGGTGAACGTCTTGGCTTGCCGTTGCACGCTGTCTGCGTTCCGGAGCATCAGTTTGTGCGCTACCAGAGCGGACCGGACAAAGCCTATGTAAATGTCGAAACCACCGAGAAAGGCATTGCCCTGCCGGACCGTGAATACCGCCGCCGTCATCCATGGGAACGGACGGAACGGGCAAACAGCTTTTACTTGCGGACCTTGACCAAACGCCGGGTGCTGGCCACTTTTGTAGCACGTCTCGGCGATGCTCTGCGTGAGCAGGGACGACCGGTTGACGCGTTGGCCGCCTTGTTATTGGCCCTGCAGGTTAACCCGGACGACCCGGAGGCCTGGAACAGTCTGGGTGTGCTGCACGCGGCGCGTGGCCGGAAGGACACGGCCGGCAAGGCATATCGCCAGGCACTGGCGATCAATGACCAGTTTGCCGAGGCCTGGAACAATCTGGGAAACCTGGAGACGAATGCGGACAAGCGTTTGGCGCATTACCAGAAGGCGGTTCGCTTGAAGCCCGAATTGGCGCCGGCCTGGGCCGAACTTTCTTACCTCTGGCATGCCAGAGGGAACGACCAGAAGGCTTGGACTTGTGCACGACGGTGCCTGGTCCTGCGGCATCCGTTGCCGGCTGAATACTTGAAGAAACTGAAACGTCGAATTGAGCAAGACGATTAGTATGACGCAATCAGATACACTTATTTTGCGCGGTGGTCGGGTGATTGATCCGGTTGCCGGCACGGACAGCGTGCGGGATCTTGCGGTTGCGGACGGCGTGATTGTCGATGCCGTGAGTGACGCGGCCGTCACGCTGGACGTCTCCGGTAAGGTTGTGGCACCGGGATTCGTGGATGTCCACGTGCACCTGCGGGAGCCGGGACAGGAGCACAAGGAAGATGTTGCCACCGCAACGGCAGCCGCCGCGGCCGGCGGTTTCACCACTGTCGTCGCGATGCCGAACACCGTGCCTCCGCCGGATCGTCCAGAGCATATCGCGGCGCTGCGCGCGATCGTCAGCGCCAAAGCCCGTGTGCGCGTATTGACGACTGCCGCATTGTCTGTGGACCGTGCCGGCAAAGAAGCCACCGATATCAAAGCACTGGCGGCGGAACCGGAAGTTGTGGCATTTACGGACGACGGGAACTGTCTGGAGAGCCCGGACCTGATGCGTCGGGTCATGACGGCGGCAGCTGCCACCGGATTATGCGTTATGGATCACTGTGAAGACCGGATGGTGTGGAACAACGGCGTCGTCCGGGCGGGCAGCGTGGCCGAGCAACTCGGTGTGCCGGGCATGCCGCCCGAGACCGAGAGCAACATCGTTGAACGCAACATCGCGCTGTGCCGTGAAACCAGCGCCCGTATTCACATGCAGCATCTCAGTACAACACGGTCGATCGAACTCGTCCTGGCGGCGCGCGCCGAAGGACTACCGGTGTCCGCGGAGATCACGCCTCATCACTTGGCGTTGACCGTCGACGCCGTGCCGATGCTCGGGACCAACGCGAAGATGAACCCCCCGCTGGGTACTGAAGCCGATCGCCGGGTTTTGATCGAGGCAATCGTCAGTGGCGACATCGATGTCATTGCCACCGATCATGCGCCGCATGCGCCAAACGAGAAGGCGCAATCGCTGGTCGACGCGCCGTTCGGCATCCTCGGGCTTGAGACGGCCTGGCCGGTGTGCCAAAGCATTCTCGGCGAACGCATGTCGCTGGCCGCTCTCATCGCCCGTTTTACGGTTGGCCCTGCACGCTTGATCAACCGCGAAGACCTCGCGTCGCTGGCGGTGGGCACGCCGGCGGATGTCGTTGTCCTGGATCCGGACTGCCGGCATGTGCTCGATCTTCGCAAGTCGAAGTCGAAGTCACGCAACTCGCCGTTCCACGGGATGTCCGTGCGAGGCAAGGTTTGTGCGACGATTGTCGGCGGCCGCGTCATTCACAACGAGCTATAGGTGTTCCCATGCTATTCCGCTACACTCTGATCGGTTTCCTGTTGCTCGGCTTGAGCCCACTGTTCGGCAAAGGCGAGTACAACAGCAAATATCTCTACACCGAGACCAACCCGAATGACAAAGGCGCGATCACCGTCAAGATCGATCCCGGCAACGAAAAGGTAAAGGTGGACCGTGTCGTCGCTTTCGCCCGCAAATCACGCAAACCGTACCTCGGCAAACTCAGTAGAGACGGCAAAACCGCCTCGTTCCAACACCTGCCGATCGATAAATACGACCTGCTTATCGTCACCGATGACACCTTCTACGACGGCTTCCGGCTGGTCCGCAAGCACGATGCCGAAGCCCTGAAACCGGAGGCCGAGGCCATCGCGAAAGAGGTAAAGGGCATTGAGGGGTTCTTTGACGGCAAGGTCATTGAGCGCATCGAGTATGAAGGCGCCAAAGCAGTCGTCGTGCTGCAGCAGTGGCGCATCGGCACGGCCCTGGCCGAAAGCGGCGCCAGACTCAAAGGCACTATTCACAGCATCGACCTGATCTGGTTCGAAAAACCGCATCGCGGCTGGCAGCTGATCAAACGCCGGCAGCTCTACCGTGAAGAGACCCCGCGCAAGGCCCCGCTCAAACATAAGTTCCTGAAGGAACTCAGCAATATCCGTGTCGCCGGCAAAGGGAAAACGGTAACCGTCAAACTGCCGGCTGCACCCCCACCGAAAAAGCCTCTCAAATAAGCCCGCAGATACTGTCTTGCATCCGGGCCAACGGCTGCTACCTTACACGCTCCCAGCCCCCAGAGGGCGGCTCAGCACGGAGAGGTGCCGGAGCGGTTGAACGGGCTCGCCTGGAAAGCGAGTGTGCATGCAAGTGTACCAAGGGTTCGAATCCCTTCCTCTCCGCCAGCCTTCGCTTCGCAGTAACGCGAACAAGAAACGGCTGTCAAGACCATCTCGCCCCCACCGCATCGTTGCCCGTATGCCTGGGGTGCGCCGTATTGCATACGGCTCCGATCCGCCCAGCCCCATCCAACCCGTTCCCATTGCCGGGACCAGAGCAACCGTTGCCCGTATGCCTGGAATGCCGGCCGCCCTCGGCGCCGTCGAACACTCGCGATTCTCCCGGAAGCTGACCGGTTGAACCTTGCGTTCGCGGCACCCCGGTGTTCTGTTGATCGGCTATGGCCGACTACGAGAATATCCGCAGAAGACTGCGCGCCGTTCCGCCGTTGTCACAGACGGTGGCCAAACTGCTGGCCATGTTCTTTCGGCCGGCGCATTCCGGTGAGATCATGGAGCTGTCGAAGCTGCTCCATATCGGTGTGGACGGGGAGCAGTCGATCTCCAAGAAAGACGCCTTGACGGGGATCCATGAGCTGGAGCGTGACGGTCTGGTGAAGCGCGAGAGCGGCTCTTTCTATCTGTCGTTGCCGGCGATGGAAGTTGTGGTGGATCTGGTGGCGGACGAAGGCTGGGCGGAGCAGGCGTTGCGCGCAGTTCAACGCCGGCGGCGCTCGCAGTATTACGCACATCACCGCGACGACTGGCAGCAGCAATTCTCGCTGGCGGCGATGACCGGTAGCAAGGAGGTCCTTGACGACGTCTTCCAGAAGTTTACCAAGTCGTTTTCCTTCAACTGGGCGACGCCGTCGCTGCACCCCGCGCTGCTGCGTCCACGCTATCTGAAGGGGTTGAGCGACACCGCCGTCGTGAACCTGGTGGTGCCGTTGGTACCTGCGCGACTTTACAGCCTGAAGCCGGTGCGGTCGTTGCTGCGGTTTCTGAAGGAACTGCCCGTGGCGGACTATCCCAATGCCCGCCGGCATGCCGGCGTGCTACTGGCGGACGCCTGCATCCTGATGGGGGCGCCGGCCAAGGCAACGGAGTTCCTCGACACGCCGGGTGTACGGGCGGCGGTTGCATTTGTCCGGGGTGAATGTGATCGGGCCGAAGAGCTTTTTCGCGAGGAGACCGCGCGGTTGAGCGGCAGCAGCACGCGGCATTCCGTACCGCTGCCGGGGCTGCAGGGGTTGTTTGCCGGCATGTCGGCCCTGCGGCAGCCGGACGCGGCCGGCATCCGCGTCGGCCGGACCCGGCTGAATGCCGCCTTGAAAGAGAACGCCGGTCCGGCGGAGGCGTTGCAGGTCCTGAAACAGATGGCGGAATACCGTCTGAATCCACGGCAGGAAGTCGAGATCCATGGTCTTGGCGCGTTCACAGCGGAGGACGAGCCGGATGAGGAGTTTCTCGGCTACAGCAATTTCGAACAGACTGCCGCGCATCTCCAGGGATCGCATCTTTGCCGGCATGCAAAGCCACCCGCGACGTTCACGGTGGACCTGTTGATCACGCTGTTGGTGAAAACCTGGACTGACAGCGAGTGGACTGGTAGTCGGCGGCTGTTGGAGCAGGTGGAAGAGCTGCGGGCCAACGGTTACGCCTGGGCAGCAGCGCAGTTGGAAGCATTGGCGACGGGGAACTCCGATTGGCTGGACGACAACAACCAGGCCAATCTGGCCACGCTGCTGGAGCCGGAGCCAAAGTGGCAGCGACAACTGGCGGCGCTGGCCGAGGTAGTGCCGGCAGCGGGCCGGGAATTGGAAGCGACAAAACCATCTAAGTCCAGGCTCTGCTGGCTGGTCAGCGCACAAGAGATGTGGGACGACGATCACGAGTGGCGCCTGAAACCCTACGAACAGCGACCGAAAAAGCGCGGGGGCGGCTATACCAAGGGGAAAGCGGTCAGTCTGAGTCGGTTCTACGGGCAGTTTGATTTCGACGGTGACGCCAGCGACCAGGACCGGGCGATTGCCGCCTGTGTGCAGAAGGCGGAGCGCTACAGCTATACCTATGGCGAGATCGACGGCTTCTGTTTCTCCCCGGCCGTGTGGAAGGCGCTGATTGGTCACCCGCGGGTATTCTGGCAGGATCTCAAGTCCCCGCTGGAAGTGGTTGCGGAAGATCCGCAATTGGTTCTGCGCGGCCATGGCGACGATATGGAGCTGTCGTTCAACTGCCGCATCCCGGACGAACCGGGTGTGCATCTGGAGTTGGATGAACTGGGCCGTCTGTGTGTGCGCGAAGTGCGCCGGGACCACACGAAGATCGCTGAGATCATCGGTGAGGGACTGCGGATCCCGGCGGCCGGCAGGGAGGAGTTGACCAGGATCATTGCGGGCATGTCGGAGCAGTTGACGGTGCAGTCGGACTTGGCCTTGGAGACCGACAGTCTGGAAACGGTGACGGTGGACCAACGTTTGCGGGTGCGCCTGGTGCCGTTCGGCGATGACGGTTTGCAGGCGGCGGTTGTCGTTTGCCCGCTGGGCGATGAGGGGCCGTCGTGCGAGCCGGGGGAGGGCGCGCAGCATGTGGTGGCGCAGGTCGCCGGCAAGCGGCTGTCGACCACGCGCGATCTGGCCGGCGAGAAAGAGAAAGCGCGCGAGTTGTTCGCCGCCTGCGAGATTCTGGCTATGACCGAGGACTGCGGCTGGCACAGTCTGCTGCCGACGCCGGAGTTGGCCTTGCAGGCGTTGTTGGAATTGCAGTCGGTGGACAGCCAGGAGATCGTTATCGAGTGGCCGGAAGGCGAGAAACTCAAGCTGCGCCGCCAACTGGACAGCAGCGACCTCGGACTGCACGTAACCAGTGGTCGCGACTGGTTTGCCCTGGAAGGTGAAGTGAAGGTCGACGATGAAATGGTCTTCAACCTGCAGCAATTGCTGCGGCTGGCGCAACGGCGCGAAGGCAATTTCGTCCAGCTGGAGGACGGCACGTTCGTGGCGTTGACCCGGCATTTCCGGCGCTTGCTCGACGACTTGTCCCATGTCTGCACGGAGCATCGCGACGAACTGCGGATCCATCCGTTGGCCGCCCCGGTGTTGGAGGAGTTGGTGGAGGATGTGCAGGTGGAAACTTGCGACGAGTGGCGCCGACGCCTGCTGCGTCTGCAGGAAGCAAACACGATGGCCGTCGAAGTCCCGACAACGCTTGAGGCGCAATTGCGTGACTACCAGACCGACGGTGTCCATTGGCTGCTGCGGCTGGCGCATTGCGGTATCGGCGCCTGTCTCGCCGACGACATGGGCCTGGGGAAAACAGTGCAGGCGCTGGCTGCCGTTCTGGCACGGGCGCCGGACGGCCCGTCCCTCGTGGTGGCGCCGGCGTCGGTGATCCAGAACTGGGCCGATGAAGCCCGGCGGTTTGCCCCGACCCTGCGGCCGATCTTCCTGCATGACGGCGAACGGCAGAAGACCATGGATCGTCTGGGTGCGTTCGATCTGCTCATCGCGACCTACGGCATCATGCAGAACGAGATCGAGAGTCTTAAAGAGATCAAGTTCCAGACCATCGTCCTGGATGAAGCCCAGGCGATCAAGAACCGGCAGACGAAACGGGCCAGGGCCGCGTTCCAGTTGGACGGCAGATTTCGAATCACCACCACGGGCACACCGATTGAAAACCATCTCAGCGAGCTCTGGAGTCTGTTCCGTTTCCTGAATCCGGGCTTTCTAGGCTCCTACGATTCGTTCAATACACATTTCGGTATCCCCATCGAGCGCGACCATGATCGCAGTGCCAGACAGGCCCTGAGACGTTTGGTCACGCCGTTCATTCTGCGCCGGCTGAAGAATGAGATCCTCGAAGAACTGCCGCCCAAGACCGAAATCGAGCTGCAGGTCGACCTCTCCGAATCCGAACGCGCGTTTTACGAAGCCCTTCGGCGGGAGGCCGTCGAACGCCTGGAAAGCGGCGTCGATGAAGATTCACGCTTTGCCGTGCTGGCGGAAATTACCCGATTGCGCCGCGCCTGCTGCAATCCGCAACTGGTGCAGGCGGACGTGGATCTGCCCAGTGCGAAACTCCAGCTCTTCCTGGAACTGGTCGAGGAACTCCTCGAGAATCGGCATCGCGCTCTGGTCTTCAGCCAGTTCGTCGGCCATCTCGACCTGATTCGTGAAGTCCTGGATGCGCGCGATATCAGCTATTGCTACCTGGACGGCAGCACGCCGCTGAAACAGCGACAACAGCAAGTGGACGCGTTCCAGGCGGGCGATGCGGAGTTGTTCCTCATCAGTCTCAAAGCCGGCGGCACCGGGCTGAACCTGACTGCGGCCGACTATGTCATCCATATGGACCCCTGGTGGAATCCGGCGGTCGAGGACCAGGCGTCGGACCGGGCGCATCGGATCGGCCAGACCCGGCCGGTAACCATCTACCGGCTGATCACCGAAGGCACCATCGAAGAGAAGATCGTCAAACTGCACCGGACCAAGAAAGACCTGGCCAACAGCCTCCTTGAAGGAACGGATCAAACAGGTAGACTGGACCTGAACGAAATGCTTCAACTGCTCCGGGAGGACTGAATGGCCGATCAAGAAACGTCGCGTGACAAACCCATCATTGCCGCCAACACGCCGGCGGTGGTCTCATTGGAAGCGGGAAAGACGTACTACTACTGCGCCTGCGGCCGGTCCGCCGACCAGCCGTTCTGTGACGGTTCGCACAGGGACACCGACATCAAGCCGGTGAAATTCACCCCGGAGAAGGATCATTCCGCCTGGATCTGCCGCTGCAAGCAGACGCGGAAGCCCCCCTACTGCAACGGCGCCCATCGTCATATCGGCGATGAACTCGTGGGCACCGACGGTTCCGAGGAGTAGCCTACTTGCTCCCTTCAGCCTTTTCTGCTTCCTCGAGATCTGCTCTGGCGGCGTTTGTGCGTTCGATCACGCTTTCGACTGTTCCCGGGAAGACCGGGCGTTTGCGAGTCATGTTGTAAGGCTTCTCGGCGCCGGGCCAGTCCAGGTCGGCTACCGGCACTTTGAATTTGCGCACCGGGTTCATGTTCTGCCAGCGTTCGAAGTAATGGTAGTTGTCGTCGGTCCCGGCGTAAACCAGACTGTTCACGGCGGAATCCGTCTGGTAGGTCGCCAGTTTCTGCGGGGTGATCACGCCGCCGGCACAACCGGCCAGCAACACCAATGCACACGCAACGCCCAGAAGTTTTGCTTTCATAAAAGCTCACAGTCCTGTAAAAGGGTTATCCCGTTCCAGCCATAATAATATGGACGATATCTTGCCAGGTTCAATGCCGGTTCTCCATGGAGGCAGGCCCCGATTATTGCCCTCTGGCCTCCACGGGGGGTATGCTCGTGGTGCCAAGATTGGTCTCGCTACTGCGACGTGGGATTCCTCCTCCCCCTGCCGGTCCGCGATCCAACGCGGATCGGCAGGGGGAGGAGATAGGCAATGCTTGGAAACACCAATCATCGCACCACGGGTGCAGGGACTGTGGTGGCGGCCGGAAACGATCGGGCAGTAATCGAGGACTCGCCGGTCTCTCCGGCCAGACGCGGGGATAAGCAAGGGCGTTAGAACGGGATATCTTCGTCCTCGTCGTACTCCCACTGGAAATGCTTCTTCAGCTGTTCGTAGACGTTGAAGACGATGGGGCAGGTGGAGTAGTTCTCGACAACACCGAAAAGGCGGTGCTGGAAGCCGGACTTCATCAGGTGCGGGTAGGTCCGGCAATCGGTTGGCTGCACGGGTTCGATACTGCACTTGCCGTTCTTGAAGAATGGGCAGGCAGGGTCGGCGTCGTCGTTGCCGCCGAAGCCGAAGATTTCGTCAAGGGTGGGAGAGAGGAGACCGTGTTCCTTCTCGAGTTCGGGCAGCGACAAGTCCAGGTACTGCGCGATCCGGCGGCGTTCAGCCGGGTCGAAGCGGGGGTGCGCCGCGATGCAGCAGTTCCGGCAGCGGGCGCAGTCGATCTGGGCGGCGACCTCTGCGGTTAGTTCGTGGACCAGCCGGTCAACGGCGCTTTCGTCCATCTCCAACGCCTTGAGATAGGTGCGAAAGGCCAGGTTCTCCTGCCAGCGCGCGTCGCCCAGGCGACTAATCTCTTTCGGGTCGATGACCAATTTCATGCTTCAGCCGCCTCGAAAAGCTCGCAGACCTGGACGTGGTGGGTCGGGAACAAGTCGTCCAGTTGATTGCGGGCGTCGTCGTCAGTCAGGTAGTGTTCCTCGAGGTTGAAATAGTCGTCCATCTGAAACTCAACAGTATACACGTGCTCGTGAATGCTGTTGTCGAACGCCTGGAAAACCAGGGTGTCGTCGTTGTCGCGGGCGAAGTCATAGAGCAACTCGTGACGTCCCGGCTGCAGGCCGGGATTGTGTTCGAACAGCATATACTTGACGTATTCCACCAGGCGATCATTATAGCCGGCCCGGAACAAGGCAATCTTCTCGATGAACCGCTGTCGGGTCGTCACCAGTCGGCAATCGGGCCGGTCGTTGGCGTGGACTTCGGCGAAGATATCGGCATACAACGTCTCCAACTGTGCCAGCGCTTCCTCCAGGGAAGGACAATGGCTGACGGGGATGAAGTAAACCATCAGCCGGGCGTTGTCGTCGCGATAGAGGATCGGGGTTTCGTAGAGGATCGGGTGTTCGCACTCCTCACAGTAGGCGCAATTGAGATCGCCGCGCAGCAGCGCGTCCAGTTCCGAGGTGTCCGGATGGACCACGGTGACCGCGTCCAGTTGGCAGAGTCTTTCACAGTTGGGGCAGGGGATCTTCATGGGCTACTTGATGTTGTGCTTGCGCTTGTATTCATCCCAGTTGTTTTTCAGCGCCAGGAACGCCGTGAAATCAGGCTGCAGCAGGAACGGGTTGGTCTCGCGTTCCCGGCCGATTGTCGATGACGGGGCAACCCCGTAATCGTGTCCCGGCCAGACCTGCAGATGGTCGTCCAGCTGCATCAGGACCTCGTGCAGGCTGCGGTATTCGGTACGGGCCTGGTCTTCGGTCATGGTTCCGCCGATCTTGCCGACGAACAGCGTGTCCCCGGTGATGACATGGTCGCCGCAGACCGTGCAGATGCTGTCATTCGTGTGCCCCGGCGTCTCCAAAAAACGCAATGTCAGTTCGCCCAGCTGCAGTGTCTCTTCATGGAGCACGGCAATGTCCACGTCACTGCCGGCATGTCCGACGACCTCGCCGCCGTGCTGCTGCCGGAAATCCTCGGTGCCCCCGGTGTGATCGTAATGCCCGTGCGTATGGATGATGTATTTCACCTGCAGCCCATTGGCTTCGAGCCCGGCGGCAATCCGCTCGTGGCCGAATGCCGGGTCGAAGACCGCCGCCAGGCCGGATGACTCGTCGCCGATCACATAGCTGAACGTCCGATGGGCATCGTCCGTGAAGATCTGTTCAATAATCATGCCGGGCTCCGTACTGGTCGGGTTTTGCAGAGCAACAATACTCCGTCTCGCGGAAAAGCAAGTCGTTCAGGTGGTCGCGGTCTGCGCGGCGATCCATTCCAGGAACTGCCCGGCGCCGTCGGTCAGGGCAAAACTGACGATACACGGGCATTCATAACTGTGCAATTCTCCGATCCTGGCGCGGAGGTCGGCCATCCGGCCGACGTGCGTCTTGGCCAGCAGAATACACTCCTGAGCTTCACAGATCTCGCCTTTCCAGCGGTAAATCGACGTCATGCCCGGCACCAGATTGGCGCACGCGGCGAGCCGGTCTTCTACCAGGGACCGGCCGATGCGCTCCGCTTCTTCAGTAGAGGCGCAGGTGATATAGACAAGGTGAAAATCCGTCGGTTTCATCGTGCCTCCTCGGCTTTGGGGTTGCGTGAGTCAGCCTACGGGGCCATCCGGCGATGTCAAGTGATGGATTTGGAAGGACATGTCAACCACGGCGTCGGCAGGTCGCACCGATCCGACCAGCCCCATCCAACCCGTTCCCATCGCCGGAACCAGAGCATGCGTTGGCTTGTCCATGAAGCCTGTCCTGGTCCCGATCACGCTGCCTGGCAGTTCAAACACTGCCCGGGCGGTCAGGGCGAGCCGACCCGTATTCGCGCAACGCTTCGCCCGGCACCGCCCGACCTGTTTCGGACTGCCGCAACCACAGTTCCGGCAAAAGCCGTTGCCTTAAACTGCTGTAAACAGCATCAAAACGCAATAAAAGTCGATTCCAGCCGTGCTCTCGCGACAATATCACCTGCAGTTGTCGGTCTGGCACAATAATGCGTCGCGTTCCTGCGTTTATCTGAGTAGAAACCACAAGCAGTTATGGAACTTCCGGACCTCAGCGGGGTCCACTTCTGTGGAGGAGTATAGCTTGTTTTGACAATCTTGTTTTGACTGCTGCGACAAGCTATAGTAGACCGGATCATGAAACACAACCGCCGTCATCGTAATCGCCGGGGACAGGCTACGGCCGAAATGGTCGTCGGCCTGGTGGGGATCACTGTTGTCTTCTTCGGCCTGGTTCAGATTGCCCAGTTGGGGCACAACAACGTGGAGAATCTGGTTGACGCCCGGGCGGCGGCTGAGAAACGGGCGAGCGGGTTGTTTGGTTCGTCTCCTGCCGCGCGGTATGTGAGCGACTGGCGTGACGGCGTTGATCGCCTGCGCTATACCGCCGATGACACCCAGCACCCGGGATTTCCTTACGAGGTGGTTTACTACAAGAACGAGCTGCAGGAGCCTGTCGACCTGGAGGAACAGATGGTTGACTGGGGCCTGGAGGGCTACGATTGGGTCACACCGATGATGCAGTCCAACACCACGTATGCCGGCAATCTCCGCCGGTCGTATGCGACGCGGGCGGTGCCGATGGAGAACGCCCTGCAGGAGTTCATTTTCGACGGCTACCAATCCATGCGGCTGTACGACGAAGTCTACATGCCGCTACTCGAAATCGAGCCGGGAGATCCCTGATGTGGAAGATTGCCGGATTGCGGCGTCCGCGTGGGCAGGCGCTGACCGAGTTCACCATCATGCTGGCCATGATGCTGTCGGTCGTGCTCATGCTGGTGTTTTTTCTGGCGGTATTCACGGAATGGGGCTGGCGGGTTCTGAATCTCATTGGACTTGAATATCCGTAATTCAGGAGGGACGAGACGCAGCTATCGGGTTTTTGCGAATCAACAAAACCGGAACAGCAAACCAAAAGGCGGCATTCCCGCCAAACCAGAAGAGGACCGACATGAAAACAAAGAGACGCAGACGCGGACAGACGATCGTTGAATACGTGCTCATCATCTGTATCGTGGTGGTTGCGGCAGTGGGTATCCTGAGCCTGTTCAGCGACACCGTTCGCAGTAAGATCGCCGGTGTGGTCAAGGTCTTTGATCCGGACGCCGACACCAGCGAAGTTGACAAGAGCTCCAAAGAAATCATGGAAGAGCTCGACAAGGACGGCCTGCCCAGCAGTTAGGCCGGAGCCGTATTCGAGTTTGCGGGGGCTGCCGGTCACGGCAGTCCCCGAACCCCCATTCATCCGGTGGCAGCCATGCGCACGCGAAGCAGACATCGCCGGCCCAGGGGGCAGTCGACCATTGAAGCTGTAATGGTCATCATTCTGCTTTCCCTGATCTTCTTCTTCCTGATCCAGATCGGCTATCTCTACATGAACCAGTTGGTCGCGGGCCACACGGCCTTCGTCATGGGTCGTTCGCATGTGGTCGGTTTCGAGCGGCCGATCGTGCAGCGTGCCATGGAGGTCGGCTCGATCCCGATGTCGGGCCACCTGACCAAACCGGAAGCCCTGGTCGGCATGCGCCCGGCCGAGCTCGGCGAAATCGAGCCGGTGCTCATCGAAGATTTTGTTCAAACGGAACAGTACACCATTTACTACCAGCACTGGCCGCGGGTGCACATGGATCTGCCCGCCGGTGAAAACGAGCGCGTCGAACGGTTCCGCGTCAGCGTCCGCGACTACCCCATGGAGATGCCCATGGCCGGCGCCTACATGAACCGCAAGTCCGTCAATTTTCGTGGTGACGCCAATCTTTACAACCATTCTGCCTACTACCTTGAATAACCGATCCGTGCGGACGGGTGGCACGGAAGAACAGGGGCGAGAATCATGAAACTGCATGTACGGCGACCCCGCCGCCGGGGCCAGCGGGGACAGGTACTCATCTACATCGTGCTGCTGCTGGTCATCATCCTGGTGATGGCGCTGTTCGTCTTCGACCTGCAGTATTTCATCCGCCTCCGGTCCCGCAGCCAGACCGCCGTGGACGCCGCTGTTCTGACGGCTGCCGGCTGGCAGGGGCGAAGCCTCAATATGATCGGCGAGCTGAACCTCGTGAAGGCGTCCACCCTCATGCTGGTCGAGGTGAACCCCGGTGACGACGCGGCGACCCAGAGCGCCAAGATCCAGGCGCAGGACGCGGTCATCGCCGAGATGCAGACGCGCATCATGTATGTCGGCCCGCTGTTGGGTTACATGACCGCGCAGCAGGCAGCCAAGAACAACGGCATGCGGCCGGTCGCCGATTTCACCCGGTCGCTGAATCGACACATCGACCTGGCCTTCGACGATACCTTCGGCGGCAATCAGCTCTATCCCGAGATCTACGAGGACGACATCCCCTACAACAACTACGACTGGATCACCGGCTATCAGAGCATGCTGCGGGGGCTGGCGCGCGAGGAACTCGCGGTCAAAGCCGTCAACGCCCGCTATCTCGCCGGCATGCCGCTCCTCGTCGGCGACGGCGCCCACCTGCTGATGGATCCGGCCTTTTACTCCGCCGTCCTGTCGCATCATTTCTGCTGGTTCATCAACCGCGGCATTCTCGAGGCGGACGTCTTTGACTTCGACGATATCGAGATGGAGCAGAATCCGAGCGATTTCTTCCCGGGCAGCGAATTTATGAATCTCTACGTCAAGTTCCAGAAGGGCAATGTCTCGTTGGCCCCGCTGGATCCGTACGTTACCAACCGCGGTCTGACCACCATGGGGGCCGGCCAGGCGGGGTTGTCCGAACTCAACTGGGCCGTTTACGACAATGCGTCCTACGGCTGGAATGACACGAGCAGCTACAGCTTTATCAATCAGTACCTGCGGACGCCGTTCAAGGAGGAGTTCACCTACGGCGGCGCCGCCGCCCGCATGTTCTGCGAGGCCCAACCGTCCTTGTTGACCGGGCGCTGGACCTGGAAGCATGGCGAAGACGAAGCCCCCGGCGACCGGCTCGGCGACGAACTGCAGTATTCCAGTACCGACTTCGGCAATCCGGAGGCGTCCTTCCAGGACTACGGCGAGCGGCTTTCGCGGGCCGAGGACAAGCTTGAGGACCTGCGCGATTCCGAGAATGTCTACAGCAGCGCCGCGGCGAAACCCTTCGGCAGCCTGGACGACGGCGTCGGTCCCCATGAAGCCGGCGTCGTGCTGCCGGTGTTCGACGAGGTCCGCCTGATTCCCGCGGCACTCATCCGCGAAAACGTCTATGACCGCAACTATCGGTTCTATGAGTTCATTGTCGACTACTTCGGCCATCCGGAGTATCCTGATGTCCCGCAGGACATCCTGGACAAGTACGCCCGTTATATCCGCGCGATTGAGCAGTTCGAAGACCACGATTCCAACTTCCACCAGCGCTGGCGGGAGTATGAGGAGTGGCGGACCGAATACATGAACGGGCCCGACGGGTTGCCGAACACGGCAGACGACCGTCGCGATCCCTGCCTGCCGGTCTTCAGCGGCGGCGGCGGCGGTGGCGGCGGCTCAAAAGGCGGCCCGAGCATCCTCCACTGATGAAGCTCTGCTACAGCCTGCCGTCCGCCCTGCTGCTTCTGCTTGTTTTGACGCCGCTGACCGTGAGCGGGCGCGTCTACAGCCTGCGGCCGGGCAGCGGGGTGGGCGACGTCCAGAAGATCCTTTCGCCCAAGAAGATCCTTTCGGAGACCGTCACCGTAAACGGCGCCAAGGGGACCCTGGAAGTCGGGTATACCAATAAACGCGTGGCCGCGGTGATGGACAGCCTGCGGGGGATTCTCGAGAACTATCAGCACCGCAAAGGCGAGACCTCGGTGCTGATCGACGTTCCCGGTCGCGACCGGTTGGTGCGTTATTACATCTTCTCAGCCGGCGACGACAAGAAGACGCTGATTTTTCATCTGACAGTCCCGAAGGCCGGGTTACAGGACAACCCGGCCCGGTTCTGGCCCAAGGACCTGCCGCCGCCGCAGGTCGGCGCGGTCGATCAAGTCATGCAGCTGCACAAGAGCAAAGGCGTCTACGCCACCTTCACCGCGACCGGCGACGCCGAGAAAGTCTACTACCAGTACAGCTCGCAGTTGAAAGGCGGCGGCTGGAAACAGCTGAGCAGTTCGGGCAACGGCGCCGCGTATATGAGTGCCGACGGCAAACGCATGTTGACCTTCAGCGTTGTTGCAGGGCAAAACGGCGCTTTCGCCGCGGTCTACCTGCGAACGATTACGAAGTAGACTGTTCCGGGGCGGGCTCTTCGTCTGCCGGGGCCGGCAGCGGGTCGGTATCCGGGTAGTTGCCGTGGGCGTCCTGCCAGACCAGCGCTGTTTCGATCAGCAGCCAGACGGCCATGACCTCGACACAGATCCCCACCGTGAACAGCAGCCAACTGCCGGCCTTCGCCCAGGTGATGAGCAGGTGGATCATCGCCCACCCCGGCATGATCAGCATAAACACCGCCGGGATGATGACGAACCAGTTCGGCCAGCCCTTGCGCCGCAGATAGATGATGATCACGGCGAACGCCAGGCAGCCCAGCAACTGGTTGGTCGCGCCGAATACCGGCCACAAGATCATCCCGCCGGCGCCGAAGCCCAACTTGGGATGCGGCACCATGGCCATGCCGATACCGGTCGCGACGGCGATGCCGGTGGCCAGGTACTTGTTCTGGAGGGGCTTGAACCGCACCGTCTTTCCCAGTTCCTGGACGACATAGCGCTGCAGCCGCGTCGCCGTGTCCAGGGTGGTTGCTGCGAAACTCGCAACCAGCACGGCCATGATGCCGACGGCCATCTTAAACGGAATTCCGAGTCTGGCGAGGAAATTGCCGCCGCCGTCGATAAAGGCCCCGACTTTCTGAGGCAGTTTGAAGTCACTCCACTTCCCTGAGTACCGTGCTTTCCAGGCGGCACTGCCGGTGACCTGTCGGCCGTCTTCCCCGGTCTGGTCGACATACTGATACGGCTGGCTGACGAAGAACGCGATCTTCCGTGCCTCACCGACACTCTCTTTCTTGTGCAGCCCCATCCCCAGACCGGCGACACAGGCCATAATGACAATCACTGCCAGCGCGGCCTCCAGCAGCATGGAGCCGTAGCCGACATAGCGGGCGTCGTGTTCGTTCTTGATCTGCTTACTGGTTGTGCCGCTGCTGACCAGGCTGTGGAAACCGCTGCAGGCGCCGCAGGCCACGACAATGAAAAGGAAGGGCCAGATCGGCAGGGCCCCCTCCGGGACCTGCCTGGCGACCGCCGGGGCAGACGCCATCAACTGGGCCTCGCCGGTCAGACTGGCAACGGCAAGTCCGAGAACGAGAAGCACCAGGGCGACCTTCAATTCGTGGCTGTTGATGAAGTCGCGCGGCTGCAGCAGCGTCCAGACCGGCAGCACCGAAGCAATGAAACAATAGACGAACAGGACCAGGGTCCAGACGACAACGGCGTTGCCGAAGACAGTGTCCGGATCGAGGGTCTTGAGCGGCAGCTTCAGCGGCACACGAGTGCCCACGTAGATTGCTGCGTACATAACTCCGAGGGCAAGGAGCGACGGGACCAGCAGTTTCCCCTTCTTCCTGTAGGCCCACCAGCCGATGCCGACGGCCAGCGGAATCTCGATCCATACCGACAACACCGACTCCGGGTAGGTCGCGAAAATCATGGCGATCACCAGACCAAAGATGCCGAGGACAACCGCTAACGAGAAGAAGAGAATCAGCAGGAACAGAATCCGCGCGCGCGGCCCGATCAGATGGCCGGCCACATCGCCGATCGTCTGGCCGCGATTGCGCATCGATACCACCAACGCGCCGAAATCATGAACCGCCCCGATGAAGATCGAACCGACAAGGACCCAGATCAGCGCCGGCAGCCAGCCCCAGAACACGGCGATCGCCGGCCCCACAATCGGCCCGGTGCCCGCGATCGACGTGAAATGATGACCGAATATCACATCCCGGTGCGTCGGGCAGTAGTCGACGTCGTCTTTTAATGCCACACTCGGGGTCAGCGCGTCTTTATCAAGCCGGAAGATCTTCTGCCCCAGCCAGCGGCCATAGGTGTGATAGGCAACGATAAAGCCGACAAAACTCAGTACCGCGACGATCAGCGTATCCATGACTCCTCTCCTGTTGGCCCGCCCGAAGCCCGGATTCCTCGTCCGAGCGCCTACTCTACACCGTCAACGCGGATTGTTAAGAGCTGCGACTCCAGAGAGGGCCGCGAATTTGACCGGAAGTTGAGCGATTGGAACCTGCTCGACAACAAACATTTGCAACGCGGCATAACCGGGCATATGTTAAGGGATCGTGAAGGAAACCCCGATGACGCGGCCAGACTGGTGGGCCCGCCGGCGGAGTTGTGGATGATGGATAAGACGACCGAAGAAGAGATTCGGGAACTGGCCCCGCGGTGTGAACACGAATGGGCTTGCGCCGATCCGGACCATTGTTTCTCGTGCAGCGTCAAGCATGTTGTCGGAGAGAACGTCCTCGCTCTGGCGGATGTCGGCGACTGCGAGTGCTGTTACCGTGTGGAGTTCGGCGGCGCGCTGTACTGCGCCTGCCCCGCCCGCTACCAGCGGTACATGCAGGATCAGACCTGATCGGCACCCGACGTTGACGTTGCTGAATTAACCGGACATGTGCGGCGAATACCTTCGTTGTGTGATATTGCAGGAGTTACCGATGCAGGACCTGATCATTGTCGGCGCCGGCCCCAGCGGCTTGGCTTGTGCCATTGCCGCGCGCGATGCCGGTTTGACGTCGACGGTTGTGGAGCAGGGCGGCATTGCCGACGCCATTCGGCGGTTCCCGGTGAATATGACGTTTTTTTCGACCCCGGAGTTGCTGGAGGTCGGCGGCATTCCGTTTCCGACCACTTCCGTTCGGCCGTCGCGGCAGGAGGTCCTTGAGTATTACCGCCGGGCGGCTGCGGCTTCGCAGTTGGACCTGCGCCTGCACACGCGGGTGCTGAGCATCTCCCCGGCGGCCGCCGGGTTTCAGGTTGAGACCGGCCGCGGGGCGATGGCGGCCCGCAACGTGGTTGTGGCCACCGGCTATTTCGACCATACGAATCGACTGGTGGTTCCCGGCGAGGACCTCCCGCATGTATCGCACTACTACGACGAGCCCTTCGCCTATGCCGGCTGTCGCGTGGCGGTCATCGGCGGCCGCAACTCGGCCGTCGAAGTCGCCCTGGATCTCTTCCGGCATGATGCTGACGTCACACTCATCCACCGGCGGCCGGAACTGGGGCAGTCGGTCAAGTACTGGGTGCGCCCCGATATCGAGAACCGCATTGCCGCGGGCGCGATACAGGCGTACTTCGGTCACCGCGTCATCGAAATCCGCGAGAGCGACCTCGATATTGTCGACGCCGGCGGCCGGACAACGACAGTCCCGGCGGACTTCGTCTTCGCCATGATCGGCTATCGTCCGGACGAGGCCCTCCTGCGCGGCGCCGGCGTGGAGCTGGACGACGACCTCATTCCCGCCTTCGATCCGGTCACGTTCGAGACCAATGTGCCTGGTCTCTACATCGCCGGCAGCGTCGCCTGCGGCTGTCGCACCTGGGACATCTTTATCGAAAACGGCCGGGAACACGGCAAAGCCGTGGTTGCCGCCGTCCGTTCCCGTTCCGGGACCGCTTGACAGAACAGCGGTCCGGCGCCGTAAACCCTGTCAGAGTGCTGCGCGGATCGGCATCCCGACTGGTCTCATACGCCGGTTTCAGCAGGTTCGACTCCTGCCGCAGCAACCAGTTCATTTCCGCGGCAGACCTGCCGCTGCGGGCGCGTAGCTCAGTGGATTGAGAGCACCGCACTACGAATGCGGGTGTCGCAGGTTCGAGTCCTGCCGTGCTCGCCAGGGAGCGTGTATCTATGCTATGGCTGCCTCTTGTATTCTCCATCGCGTTGGTCGGAATGTTCGTGTTTGACGGCGACGTCGGCATTCTGAGCAAGTTCGTTCTGTTGCTCGTGCTGACCGGGTCGATCGCGATCCGCTTCTATGATCCCGCGTTGATTCCCGTCGGCGCTGTTGTCCAGGCTGTGCTCTGCATCATTCTGGTGTTCCGCCTGAAACTGGCGTCGCAGTAAGCCGGCGGTCTTGGGAATTCCGGCGTGAGTTCTGCCGCCGGGACCGAAGGCCCGGCGCCGGCGGGTGCTCGACGAATCCGGTAAGCGGCAGGGAACCGGGGCAGGGGGCCGGTACGAACTTCATGCAGGTGACGGATCCTCAAGCCCTCCGCGTCCCCGACCGCTTGAAAGTCAAGACCGGATGCGAAGAGGGGCGGCAAACGCGGGCTTACCATCTGTCCCTTGCCACGGCGCGGTCGCAGCACTATTGGTGAGAGCATGAGGCGCAGCAGGCACACTGGTTCGAGGATGATTCTGAAGTGACGGCCGACCCGCAAAGCGTAACACTGTCTTCCGGCGTTCGCCTGTGCTGGACCGAGTATGGCGCGGCGAATGGTTTTCCGTTGGCGTACTGCCACGGGTTTCCCGGGTCCCGGCTGGAGGCGGCCTTTCTCGACGGCGCCGCCGCGGCCCGCAAGCTGCGGGTGATTGCCTTCGACCGCCCGGGGTATGGCGGCTCCGACTATGTGCGTGCTCATAAATTACGCGGTCTTTTTTGTTTCGATTGTGTAATTCCACCGT
>CAYLNH010000003.1:89325-101897 GCA_964384625.1 uncultured Lentisphaerales bacterium | reverse complement strand
TCTGTGCGGGGGGCTGCCCGTAATGGGCAGTCCCTACCGCGACAATGCTATAGTGTATCGTCCCCTAAATCCGAGGCGTGATTCCGGATTGCCGGGACGACACACTAGAAACTGTAGCGCGCGCCGACGTACACATTGCTGTTGTGTTCGAACTGCCCGAAGAACGTGTGCTCGTAGTTGCCGCCGAAGATATTGGCGCCCAGCGTCACCTGCAGGGAGTCGTTGACCCGATAGTTGAGGTTCGGCCGCACAAAAGCGTCCTCATCCGAGGGTGAATAGTAGGCAAACAGCGACAACCGCAAATCCTGGTTCATCAGCAGTTTGGTGATGCTGATGGTCGTCACGTGCCGGGCCCGGTCGCGGCCGTCGACGCCGGGAGCCAGTCCCGCCTCATAACGGCGGTGGTCCTGCATATACTCCAGATAGTATTGCAGACCGACCGTCAGGTTCTGTCCCATTTCGCGTTGATAGCCGACCAGTACGCGCGTCTCGCTGTTGCGGACAAAGGGGTCGTCGCCGTCTTTGTCGTCGCGCGAATAGTAGTAGCCGACTTCAATGTTGCCGATGCCCTTGCCGACCAGTCCGCGAATACTGGCGCCGCCGACGCGAAGCCGGGGAAACGTGGGCCGCATTGTTACGGGGTCCATGCCGGCCGGACTTTTCCAGAAGCCGTCATAGAAGTACGCGGACAATTCATACCCCTCGATGTTCTTGGCGACGCGAATCGCCGTTTCATCGTCTTCGCCCCATTGATCGGGGACGATCGGGTCCTGGACCGCGTCCACCCCGGCCCGGCGGCCGAGCCTGGTGTTGAAGTACGAGATGCGTTCACCGGTGATGTAGCGGTCCGGATCGAAGCGCGGCGTGTAGGCGATGTAGATGTCGACCGGCCCGGGAAACATGCTGAGCAGCACCGCATCGGACGGGGCTTTCAGGTACTCCTGATCACGGCCGCTGAAAAACGATACCCAGTCCTTCGGAAAGAGGTCGTTGATGAACAGGAAATCGCCGGTGCCCCAGGTGAGAATCTGCCGACCGGCCTTCACGTCTATCCAGGCCAGCGGCGAGAACAACACATTCGCTTCGCGCAGATCAAACCAGCCCTCGCCGCGTTCCAGGTCGACATCGCTGGAGTCCTCGTCGGTCTCGTCGTAAAACAGATCGCCGCGGACCTTCAGGACGACGCCGCGGAAATCGCTGTCGATGTTCAGTTGCAGCCGGGCTTCGTTCAGTATGGTCTCGTCTTCGTAGTCGTCGTGTTGCGTGCGATGACCATAGCGATAGTCCAGAAACCCGTGGACTGTGGCATTGGTGATCTTGCGCAGTTGCGCCAGACGATCCGGCGGAATCCGGTCCTGGGCACACAGTGAGAAAACGGCAAAGAGGAGAATCAGACTGAGAAGCGTTCGGCTCATCATAGGTCCGTTGGCTCGTTATGTTCCTTTTGTGACTGCGGTACACTTGCACCCCTCAGCCCCACAGTCCAGCGTTTTCGAGCTAACGCACTTCGCGCGGCGGCCGGCGCAGGAAGCGTTCGGTGAAGATTCTCTTGTTCAAACCGATCTTATAGTCGACGTCCGAAAACTCGTTCACGGTGTTGGTCCCGCTGACCAGGTCGGACGCCTTTGCCTTCATGACCGTAGGAATGCCTTCGACCTCCTTGACTTCCAGGGCCTCGACAACGCGGTATTTCTTGCCGTTCTTGTCGTAATACTCGGCCTTCATCGGCAGGAAGGTCTTCTTGTCGATCCACGTTTCGAAATACGAGAACTCGACCTCGTTGGGGTTCTTCGGAGTACTCTTGATCTTGTAGTGTGTGTCCGTGGTCTCCACGAGTTCGTGCTTGTCCGCCGTCGTATTACGGCCGGAGACATCTTCATAGAGGAAATCACTGCCGACGAAACTGGTCCGTTTATCACCGGGCGCGATGCGGCGTTTAAGGTTCAGTGCCGGCAGCCACATCCAGCGGTCGTCCTCCTTGCCCGCGCCGGTGTGTTTCCAGACGAGATAGGCCATATTCCGCACGTCGGCCGGCCCTTTGAAATAAACGTAGAAGTTCTGGTCACCGCCTTCCTTGACGTTCAGGCGCAGGATGACGAACTCGCGGGTGCGCGTGCCGCCGTCCTTCGCGGTAATCGTCATCTTCACCTTGGCCTTGCCGTCCTTGCCGGCGTAATAGGAGGCCAGGTTCGCCTTCTCGACGATTTGCTGGGCGGTCATCTCGCCGGCCTGCACGGCGGCGGCCAGCAGCAACAGAGTTGCGACAAAATACTTCATGATGCGTTCTCCTCGTTGTCATTCATTTCGTTTTTGAAAAGGTGTTTCTGGAACAATGTCACAAGGGCCGGCAAAATCAGCAGTGTACCGGCTCCGGACACCGCCATGATGGTCGCCAGGAAGAACCCAACCGTTTTGTAGGGGACCAGCGGCGCGATCAACAGCGGCAGGAAACCGACGGAAATCACGACTGCATTCCGGGTGATCGCCGCCGCGGGTTCGGCGAACATCACCCGACTGGCGACCTGCCAGCTGCCGTGTTCCTTCACCATCTCCCGGGTGCGCTCCAGAAAATGGATGGCGAAGTCGACACTCAAGCCGAGCGTCAACGAGGACAGCACCGCAACCGGCATGTCGTAGTCTTTGCCGACCAGACCGATCAAGCCATAGATAAATGTGATCGTGACGGTCAGCGGGATCATACTCAGGACGCCGAACCAGGGGCTGCGGAAGAGCACCATCATCATGATCAGAACAACGACAAAACTGCTGAGCAGACTGGAGAGCATGCCGCTGACCATCTTGTCCTGCCAGACGACATTCAAATAGGTCAGCCCGGCCCACTCGGCTTTCAGGTTCGCCGGCGGCGGCTTGGCGGCCAGGTAGCGTTCGACCTCGCGGACGACCGCTTCCATGTCTTTGTTGTCGCCGCTCTTCAACTGAACCCACAGGTTCGCCTGCCGATAGTCCTTCGTTACCAGATGGAACAGGCTGTCCTTCTTCTTCATGCCTTCCAGCTGTACGAAAACCTGGCCCGCGGCTTTGCCCGTGGGCGGGATCGATCGGAATCTCTCGTTGCGCTCGGGCCTGCCCTCGACAAAATTCAGCTCGTAGTTTGCCTTCTTCAGCGCATCCACGACACTGGAGGTCTTGCCCACGATCGGGCCGGCGGCGGCGAAGCGCGGCTGTTCCGCCAGATGACGTTGGAGGTCCTCGATGTAACGCAGCACTTCCGGGCGTTTCATCGGGTACGTCAGCTCGATATGGACATTCTCGAGATAGTCCCGGATCGACGCTTGTTTGTTCTTGTCCCAGACGGCGATCGCGGCATCGAGGAGCTCACCGCCGGTCTTGTCTTTGACCGACGCCAACAGCGACACCAGCCGCTTCACGTCGGCCGGGTCGGCGCCTGCCGTCCGGCGGACGGCTTCGAGGAGCTCGGCCTGGGTGAGTCCGTCCGGATCGACATAGTTGATCTCGTCGCCCAGGGCGTTCCAGGAAGCCGACCGTTCTTTGTCCAGCTTGTCGGCCAACTGAATCAACTGAGCGAAACAGGTTTCCGGGCTGCAGGAGACGAGGTTGCCGAAGAGCTGTTCGGCTTCGTCGAACTTCGCCTGCAGCCTGGCTGCGTCCCGGGGCATCTTCGGCTTGATATCGCGTTCGACCGCGGCTCGGAAATAGTCGAGCTTCTCGCGACAGGACATGGCATCCGTGGTCGCCGGCGCCAGAGTGAGGTACGCGGTATAGGTGCCGCCGAAGTGTTCATTCAGCACCTTGTCCGCAACGCGGATTTCATGCGTCTCAGTGAACCACTTCACCGGGTTGTCGTTGATCTGGATGCGTGAGATGCCGAAGATCGAGACCGCGATGACCAGCAAGGTGACGCCGAGGATAAGCTTGAACCGGGTGTACGTAAAACCGCCGACGCGCTCAAGCCAGCCCATCAAGGCCGAGCGCTTCTTATGGGTGTCCCCGGCGTGTCTGGTGCCGAAGTCCTGCAGTGATTTCTCCGAGACGAAGATCATGATGTACGCCGGGATGAAGGTCACCGTCAACACCCACGCAAGGGCAACGCCGAACGCCACGTGCAGGCCAAATACCCGCACCGGCGGAATCGGCGTAAACGCCAGCGAGCCGAAACCGGCAACTGTCGTCAGCGACGTGTAGAGCATCGGCGTGAACAGATGGCCGACCACATGCTTTACAGTCTTTGCCTTATCCTGAAACTTCTGGTAGGTGTCGAAGAACTCGCTGAGCATGTGTACCGAGTCGGTCACCGCAATCGGCATCAGGAAGATGGCGATCATCGAACTCATGATGTGGACGTCGAAACCCAACCCGATCAGGAGCCCCATGGCGGCCACCACGCTGACCAGCGCGACAGCCATCGGCGCGATGATCAGGTTGAGCTTGCGGAAAAAGATCAGCAGCAGGACGAAAATCGTCAGGCCGGCCAACGGCGCCGACGTCGCCATCTGCACCAGCATTTCGACGCCGAACGTGTCTTCCGCCACCGGCAGGCCGGTGATGTGGACTTTATCCTTGCCGTCCCAGTCTTTGGTCAGCTCGCGCACCAGGTTGGCGACGTTATGGGAGAAATGCTTTTCGGTGATCGGGATATAGAGCGCCAGCGCCTTACCGTCCGCCGCGACCATCGTGCCTTTGTACAGCGGGTTGCTCATGGCGTCGTCGCGGATGCGGCGGGCTTCCGCCGCCGTCTTCGGCGGTTGCTCCATCAGGTACTCGATCTTCAGCGCGCCCAGATCGGCCTGCTTGATGTTGTCGACCACGCTGGGACTGATCACCTCAGGCCCGATGATGACGCTGCTGCCGTCTTCCCTGAAGAGATGTTCCGGGTCATGCCGGAACGCCACGTTCAGGACGCGCTTGAAGATGCTCTCCGGCTGCAGATCCATCTCCTTGACCGTCGGCGGCTGATCCGGACCGTGCCATTCCCGCACCGCCGGTTTGCCGGCATCGGTCTGATGCAGATTCAATAATTCATAGGTCAGTTTGTAGACCCGATTCAGCGTCTCCACATTGAACACGCCGTCCGGATGTTCGTCGTTGACGACGCCGACAATGACAAAGTCATACAGGTTGTAGCGTTGCTTCACTTCGTTGTGGAACACCCGCACATGTTCGTCTTCGGACAACATGTTCTCGGGGTCATTATCGAAGTTCACCCGCGGGAACTGGATGCCGGCGATGATCACGGCGAGACCCACAATCGCCATGATCACCCAGGGCCGCCGAATGCTGAAATTTGTCATTGTAAGCTTCATGGTCGTCCTTTCTTACTTCGGCAGCGCCACAATCAAGCCGAGGATCATACCGTAGAGAATACTGGTCCAAGGATTGGCGGTGATCGGACAGGCCCCTGTGCGGCAGCCGACAAACTTGTAAAGCGCAAAGCCGACCGCCCCGCCGCCGACAAGCCCCAGAACTATATTCATAATCATTGATTTCACCTTCATTGCCGGGAACAGGGTTTGAGCCCCGCCTTTTTCAGAATCCAGACCATCGGACACCAATTGGTGAATCCGGACTGGAACAGATTCAGGCCGACGAAGCCCGTGAACAGCAGCCAATACGGGCTGTGCAAAGCCGCCAGACCGGCGCTGAGCATGACGAAGAAGCCGCCGATCAGGCGCAAGGCGCGTTCGATATTCATGGGTATTTCCTCCAGTTGCTGGTTTGTGATCTACTGCTAATGATGCAGAAATCGCCAATTGGTTACAGCAAAAACAGGAATCACTCCGGGAATGGCAGGCCGAACGTGTGGCACCGACGCCGGCGTAAAGGCGTCCGAGTTGTGCATTGATCCGCGTTTCAGGCCGCATCCGTACCCCGGGATTGCGTCTTGATTCTAATCCTGCACAGCGACTCGACAATGTAGGCATTCGCCCATGACAGGTCAAGCTGCAGGCGCTTTCTGCCGCCATGATTTGTCAGCCCTCGATCGCCCTGTCCCGGTTTGCCTGCGCCCGGCACGCTCTACTCGGCCGTATCTGACGTCTGAACCTGAATCGTCGAGCCCTTATCCTGGTTTTGCAGTTCACGATTCTGCTTACCCCTCCACCTTCGGCCCGATTGCATCCCGGCACACGCAGGCGTAATGTGATGGTCATGACTGCTGCCGACCAATCTCTGGTGGCCCAGGCGCGGGACGGCGATTTCGATGCGTTCGAAGCGTTGGTCACGCGCTATGAGCAACAGCTTTACGCACTGTCCATGAGCATTCTCAAACATACCGAGGACGCCCAGGACGTGGTGCAGGACACATTCCTGCAGGCGATGGACAACCTCGGCAAACTGCGCGACGACCACGCCTTCGGCGGCTGGGTCAAGCGCATCGCCACCAACGAAGCCCTGCAGATCCTGCGTCGCCGCAAAGGCCACCCGACCGTCTCGCTGGATGCCGTTACCGAACCGGACGAAGACGGCCGCATCGCCAACCCGGAATACATCGCCGAATGGCGCGGGAACCCGGCCGACCTCGCCCACAAACAGGAAGTGAAGCAGCTCCTGGAGCACGCCATCGACCGTTTGCCGGAAGGCCATCGGCTGGTCTTTCTGATGCGCGACGTACACAACATGAGTACCCGGGACACGGCCGCCGCCCTCGGCATCAGCGAAGCCAACACCAAGGTCCGGCTGTTGCGGGCTCGACTGGCTCTGCGTGAAGAACTCACTGCGGCATTGGGAGATCCCGAACGCCGGATTACCCAACCGCCGGACCACAGTCACGAAGGGCCCCACGGCGCTGATGCCGCTGCCTTGGTTGAACGCTATGAAGCCGAACTGCGCGAGGTAGACGCATGAAATGCGATGACATCATGAAGATGCTCAACGACTACGTCGACGGCGACATCGACCCGGCCGTCTGCAGTGAACTGCAGGAACACTTGGCCGACTGCAACCCATGCAGGATTGTCGTCGACAATATCCGCATGACCATTCAGCTCTATCAGAACGAAGAGAAGATTCACGAACTCCCGATTCGCTTCCGCCAAAAGCTGCATGAAACGCTCCGGGCCCGGTGGCAGGAGTGCCGTGACGGCGACGGCAAAGGCCCCGGCTGAGCCATCGCAACGGCCGGCAACTCCCCCAAGCCGCCGACCCGGAATCCGGTTTGCCTCCCCCGAAACAAAGAGCCCTGCCGGTCATCATGACCGACAGGGCTGATGCGTGGATTGAGTTCTGTTATTCGATCGGCGGCGGCGCGTCGGCACCGCCTTTCTTCTTTCTTTTCTTCGCACGCGGCTTCTTCTCGCCCTTTTCCCGCTTGGCTTTACCGGCGGGGCTGACGCCTTCGCGGCTGATGGTGATCTTCGCCACAGTCGGCGCCTCATCGCCTTCGCGGACCATCAGGAGGGCCTTGTCGCCGGCCTGGATGCCGTCGAAGATCGGGCCGCGCATGGTGATCGCCACCCGTTCGGTCAAGGTGTAGGACTTATCTTCCTGATCCTCCGTCGTGATCGTGATCGCCTTCGTCTCCTGATCGACCGATTTCACGGTGCCGACCACCTTCGCCATCGGCGCGCGCTTCGGACGTTCTTTTCTCTTCTTCTTGCCGCCCTCTTCCTGGGCGCCGACAAAGCCGACGCTGAACATCAGGGCGAGTGCGCCAAGCAGTCGACCGGCGTTCTGGATTCTGTTCATGTTTCGGGTTCCTTTCCTGGTTGTTGGCAGCCTTCCGGCTGCATGCTTTTCAGACTATTCGATCTCCGGCCACGGCGGCTTCGGAGGTCTCTTCTTTCCGGAATCGTGGTCCATGGTACCGTGCGGGATCTGGTCCGTGCCGGGCAGCGCCCGAGGACGGCGCACGACCATCCGCCGAACCAGCTGTTTCCCGCCCTTCCCGGTCAGAGCACATTCCACCCGGAGGCCCGGCTCGATCGGACCGAGGATGGCGCCCTGCAGATGAATCATCACATCGCCGGCGAGTTCACACAAAACCATCCCGTTTTCGGACTCGACCGTAACGACCCGAGCGTCCGGATCAACCCAGTGAATTGTGCCGCGGACAACGCGTGCCCTGGATTTCGGTTTGTGCCGTTTCCGCCGCGCTTTCGCCGCCGTGGGCGGCGGCTGCGGCAGGGGCGGGCTCAGCCTGGATGCACATTGCTCGACAGGCAAGGCCACAAGCTCGTTCCGTTGACCGGCGGCGACGAAATGTCCGGCCGGCACCTTGACGCTCTGCTCGCCCCGCAGCACCCGGACCGCTCCGGACTCTACTTCCACAGTGGTCTTTGTCGGTGTCACATCGACGGTAAACCGGGTGCCCAGAACGGTCACCCTGCCGTTCGGCGTGACGACGCACAGCGGTGCGTCCGGCGCCTGCTTCGCGGCCGTAACCAGCAGCTTGCCGTAAGCCACGTACAGCTCCTTGGAATCGCCGGACCGCTGCACCGTCAGCCTGCTCCCGCCGCTGACGGCAACGGTTGATCCGTCGGCATAACGCAATTGAACCTGCGTTTTCGGACCGGTGGTCACCACCGCGCCGGGGCCAAGAGCCATTCCGGGTTGCGCCGGCAGGGACTCCTGACGCTCCGCCACATCGGCCGCCGGGCCTGCCACAGACACGATCTCGACCTGCAGCCCGTTCGCTTCCTGCGACGGCAGAAATCCGAACCAAACCGCAAACACCGCCGCCGCCGCCGCGCCGGCGGCGGCCAGCCACAACAACACCGGGCGCTTCGCTCGCGCCGGCGGCGAGAGCCGCTCTGCCTCGGCGCGAACGCCGACGACTTCACGCAGCAGCGCTTCGTGTTCGGCCAGCTCGAGGAGCCGCTGCGCCAGCTCCCGGTCCGCCTGCACCGCGGCCTGGACGGCCGCCGCCCGGGCGGCCGGCAACTGACCGTCGAGATACTGCAGCAAAATGGTGTCGTCGATCGTCATCGGATTCACACCGGATTGGCCAGTCGCCGCCGGACACAGTCCTGCAGCGCCAGGCGCAGACGCATCAACGCCTTATACACGGCGTCCGCCTTTTTGTTCAACTGCGCGGCGATGTCCTTGACCGCCAGGTCCTCCTGATAGCGTAGATCCAGCATCTTCCGCTGGTGCGCCGGCAGGCCGTCGACACAGTGGTTGAGCGCGTCGACGCGGTCCGACTGATCCGCTTCACGATGCCGGGCCGCTTCGATCAGCACATCCAGATACGCCGGGTCCACGGCCAGCGACCGACCATCACGCCGACGAAACGACTTGATGGTATATGCCGAAATCGTACGTACCCAGCCGATGAAGTTCGTGCCCGACTGGAACTGGTCCGCTTTACGGCAGGCCACCAGGCAGACTTCCTGCCAGATGTCCTCGGCATCGTGGTGGTCGCGCACCGCCGCCAGAATAAACCCGAGCAAGCGGGCGCGGTGCTTCATCAGCAATACCGAAATCTCGATCTGATCCGCCATGGGCACTCCCGGTTTCGACGCTTGGTATTGCGTATATATGCGCGTTCGACGCCGTTTTGGACAACTGCATTCACATTTTCTCCCCGGCCGCCGGCCGAAGAATTTTTTCGAGTGCCGGAACCCTGTGCGAAAGAAAAGGTTACATCAGGACCGGACCGGCAAAAAGACCGGCAGAATCGCGGTCGGGGAAGGCGGCAGAAACAAGGGCGAACGAGGCAAACAGGAGTCTCCTCAGGGATCGGAGCAGTCCGGACAAGTGCCATACAGCGTGATCTCATGCGCGGTCACGGTGAAACCCTTCGGCAGATCCGGCTGCGCCTGCGGCAGAACACAGCCCTCAAGGCAGAAGATCCGGCTGCATTCGGTGCACTGGAAGTGGTGGTGATGCTTCTGATCCGAACGCTCGTAACGGGTCTGCCCGTCCGACAGGATGATCTGCTGGATCACCCCGGCTTCGTGCAGCAGTTTGAGGTTGCGATAGACCGTGGCGATACCGAGACCGGGGACGATGCCGGCGGCGGCTTCATGGATCTCCTCCGCCGTCAGCGCGCCGTTCGCCATCAGAATCACCGACAGCACCGCGTCCCGGCGCGCACTGCGCCGGGCGCCCAGCTGCGGCGCCGATTTGCCTTTTCGCCGTTTTGCCATACCGCAGTAATCTACTCCGTTCCGGCCTGATTTGAACTCTGCCTGCCGAACAAGCGTAAGCCCTCGTCTGCTGCCCTCTGCATTCTGCGCCGAGATCCCGCACCTCCACGGTGCGGCGGTGCAGGTGACCGATCCGCAGGCGCCGCAGGTCGCCCGACCTCTTGAGAGACGGGACAGGAGACAAAGAAAGGCAGGAAACGAGGGCATACGAACAAGGCGCCCGCGAAGGGCCGGCCTGGGGCCGCGCCGGCGCGTGCCGCTTGCCTTTCCGGTCCGGCGGCGGCATGTTCCCTGCCCGCAACTTCAGAAGCCCGGGAGCAGTGACGTCCGCTGATTTCGGCTTCTGAACAGACCAACAGAAAAGGAATACCATGCAGCTTCCAAAGTATACCTTCGGCGTCGGCGATCGATTTGGCCGGCAAGGCAAAGCGCAACTTCAAGCCCTGCTGCAGGCCAAGGCAGAACTGGGCGTTGACATTGCCCCCGTGTGGAACAAGTCCCATCGCGAACACACCATCATCGGGACCGATCCCGCCGATGTCCGGGCCGAAGCCGATGCCGCCGTCGCCGCCCTCGGCTATGCCGGACCGTACTTCGTCGATGCCGATCATATCGGCCTGAAGAACGTCGACCTGTTTCTCGAATCCAGCGATTTCTTCACCCTCGACGTCGCCGACTTCACCGGTGCGGCCGCCGCCGACGAGGCGATCGCTGCCTTCGTAGACAAACACAGCGATCTGGCCGGCGAACTGAGCATCGACGGCATCGACCAGCCCGTCGCAATCAGCACCGCGCAGATCGAAGATGCCGCCCGAAAGTATCTCTACGCCGTCCAGGAAGCCGGCAAGATCTATCGCCATATCGCGGCGGCCAAAGGCGCCGAGCACTTCGTCACCGAAGTCTCCATGGACGAAACCGACGCGCCGCAGACGCCGACCGAAATGCTCTTCATCCTCGCAGCAGTCGCCGATGAAGGCATCCCCGCCCAAACGATTGCACCGAAATTCACCGGGCGCTTCAACAAGAGCGTCGATTACGTTGGCGACGTCGCGCAGTTCACCAGGGAGTTTGAGCAGGACCTCGCCGTGATCCAATTCGCGATTGAGCGTTTCGGCTTGCCGGCGAATCTGAAACTCAGCGTCCATTCCGGCAGTGACAAATTCTCCATCTACGGCCCCATCGGCAAGGCGATCCGCAAGTTCGACGCCGGCCTGCATCTGAAGACCGCCGGCACGACGTGGCTCGAAGAACTGATCGGGCTCGCCGCCGCCGGCGGCGAAGGACTCGCGATCGCCAGGGAAATCTATGCCTCCGCAATCCGCCGTACAGAAGCCCTGTGCGCCCCCTACGCCACCGTTATCGATATCGACGAGGCAAAACTGCCGACCGCCGCGACAGTCAACGGCTGGACAAGCACGCAGTACGCCGACGCCCTGCGCCACGACTTGGCGTGTCCCGCGTTCAACCCGCATCTGCGTCAACTTCTGCACGTCGGCTACAAAGTCGCCGCGGAATTGGGCGACCGGTACCTCGACGCCCTGGATCAGTTCGAGGACACCGTTGCAGCCAACGTGACCGAGAACCTGCTGGACCGGCACATCAAACGCGTCTTTGCATAGGACGTCGCGCCAGCCTGCAGTCGGGCTGCACCCGCCGCGAAACGGATGCGGGATCGGGGGCCGGCTCCCCGAAAACGACCGGATCAGAAGGACAGAATGATCCAGAAGCAAAAGGGCTTGTTTTGTTTTCCGCAATCGTTTTGTCCAAAGCCCTGCTCCTCTCCGCAATAATCCGGCCGGAGTACCCGCTGAATGCACCCGTAGCGAAACGGGCGTGGGGCCGGGTTTCGGCTCTCTGAAAAGAGCCCGAGGCTCAGCTTGGACAGTGTCTCCACCCGAATGGCACTTGCTTTACGCGGGTTCGGAATGATGCACATGTTCTCATCGCCGGCCTCCACGGAGTTCAGGAGGTCCGTAACCGTGTACTACTATCCCGCCGGACCTTGAGGATCGGTTCTGGTTGCGGCCACCTCCCGCGCTAAGCCATTCGTGTCTGCGCCCCCTTCAGTGCAGCCGGCCACAGAGGAGTAACTTCCTACGGCCTGGGCAGCGACGCGATGCGCCAAAAAAAAACCGGCCGGCCCGATTGCTCGGACCGGCCGGAGAATGGACGTGATGCGGTTCCGTCTCAGTTCTTGATGGCGGCCTGCGCGGCAGCCAGACGGGCGATCGGCACCCGGTACGGACTGCAGGACACGTAGGTCAGACCGACGTTGTGACAGAACGCAACGGACTTCGGCTCGCCGCCGTGCTCGCCGCAGATGCCCAGCTTGATGTTCTTGCGGGACTTCCTGCCGAGTTTGACGGCGGTCTCAACCAGACGGCCGATGCCGTCCTGATCGAGGACTTGGAATGGGTCGTACTCGTAGATGCCGGTTTCGACGTACTCGCCGAGGCAGGGCCTTCGCGCACGACTCGATCAGCTTGTCGTTGTCGAACTGGACGCGAT
>CAYLNH010000003.1:0-89315 GCA_964384625.1 uncultured Lentisphaerales bacterium | reverse complement strand
GGAACTTGCCGGCATCGTCGCGGCTGAAGCCGCAGCCCATCTGCGTCAGGTCGTTCGTGCCGAAGGAGAAGAACTCGGCCTCTTCGGCGATCTGATCGGCGGTCATCGCGGCCCGCGGGACCTCGATCATCGTACCGATCATGATGTTGAGCTTCTTCTTCTTCTCCTTCTCAACCGCCTTGATGGTGGCTTCGATGATCTCTTTCTGCATGGCCAGCTCTTTGACGTTACCGACGAGCGGCACCATGATCTCGGGCTTGCTGCCCTTGACCTTGCAGGCGGCTTCGCAAACAGCGCGCGTCTGCATCTCGGTGACTTCCGGATAGGAAATGCCGAGACGGCAACCGCGATGACCGAGCATCGGATTGAACTCGTGCAAGCCTTCGACGACCTTCTTGATCGCGGCCGGTTTAACGCCCATGGTCTTGGCCATTTCCTTCTGACCGGCAGCGTCGTGCGGCAGGAACTCATGCAGCGGCGGATCCAGGAACCGGACCGTGCAGGGCCGGCCCTTGAGCGCCTTGAAGATGCCCTCGAAGTCCTTGCGCTGCAACGGCAGGAGGTCCTTGAGCGCCCGCTCGTACTGCTTGATCGCGTCCTGTGCTTCCTGGCAGGCCTTCTTCTGGGTCTTGGTGCTGCCCTTGCATGCCTTGCAGGCGGCTTTCAACTCGGCCAGCGTCTCGACCCCGTGGTCGGCCTTGAGCTTCTTCACCGTTTCGGCCACCAGAATCAACCGGCGGACGGAGACGATGCGGTCGCCTTCGAAGAACATGTGCTCGGTCCGGCAGAGGCCGATGCCTTCCGCCCCGAACTTGACCGCGACCTTGGTGTCGTCCGGTGTATCGGAGTTGGTCCGCACCTGCAGCGTCCGATACTTGTCGGCGAGCTTCATGATGACGCCGAACGGCCCGGTGAGCTTTGGATCAACGGTGTCGACCTTGCCCTTGTAGAGAGCGCCGGTGCTGCCGTTGAGGGAAATCCAGTCGCCCTGTTTCACGGTCGTACCGTTGCAGGTGAACTTCTTGGTCTTGTAGTTGATGTTGACGTCGCCGGCGCCGGCAACGCAGCACTTGCCCATGCCGCGGGCGACAACGGCCGCGTGGCTGGTCATGCCGCCGCGCGCGGTCAGAATGCCGCTGGAGGCATCCATGCCGCCGATATCCTCCGGGCTGGTCTCGATGCGGACCAGGATGACCTGCTTGCCGTCTTCCTTCCACTTCTCGGCTTCGTCGGCGGTGAAGACCACCTGACCCGTTGCCGCGCCGGGCGACGCCGGCAGCCCTTTGGTCAGCATCTGTGCCTTGTCTTCCGAGGCTTTGACGAAGATCGGATGGAGCAACTGATCCAGGGCGGCCGGGTCGACGCGGCAGACCGCGGTCTTCTCGTCGATCAGCTTTTCCTTGACCATGTCGACGGCGATCTTGACGGCGGCCGCGGCCGTCCGTTTGCCGGTACGGGTCTGCAGCATGTAGAGGGTGCCGTCTTCAATGGTGAACTCGACGTCCTGCATGTCGGTGTAATGCTCTTCCAGCTTGACGCGGATGGCGTCAAGCTGCTTGAAGACCTTCGGCATGCGTTCCTGCAGGGACGGATACTTCTCCTTCCGTTCCTTCTCGCTGATGCCCTGGTTCCTGGCCCACTCGCGCGAACCCTGGCGGGTGAGCTGCTGCGGCGTCCGGATGCCGGCGACAACGTCTTCGCCCTGGGCGTTGATCAGGTACTCGCCATAGAAGTACTTCTTGGCGCCGGTGGACGGGTCGCGGGTGAACGCCACGCCGGTGGCGGAATTGTCGCCGGAGTTGCCGAACACCATGGTCTGGACATTGACGGCCGTACCGAGCAGACCGCGAATATCGTTCAGGGCGCGGTACTTGATGGCGCGCGGATTGTTCCACGACCCGAATACGGCATCGATCGCGTGCTGGAGCTGCTTGAACGGATCGTTCGGGAAACTGGTGCCGGTGTCCTTCTTGATGACCTTCTTGTAGCGCTCGATGACGTCCTTCAGATCGTCGGAGGACAGCTCGGTATCGAGGTCGACCTTCTTGGCCTTCTTGACGGCGTCAAGCTGCGTCTCGAAGTCGTGGTGCTCGCAGCCCATGACGACGTCGCCGAACATCTGGATGAAACGGCGGTAGGAGTCGAGCACGAAGCGCTCGTTGCCGGTCTTCTCGATCATGATCTTGACGGTGTCGTCATTGAGCCCGAGGTTGAGAACGGTGTCCATCATGCCGGGCATCGAAACGGCGGCGCCGGAACGGACGGAGAGCAGGAGCGGGGTCGGGCCCTTGCCGAAGGTCTTGCCGGTGGCCTTCTCGACCTTCTTGATGTTGTCCTTGACTTGCTTTTCGATCAGGTCGAAGAGTTTCTTCTTGCCGACCTTGTAGTACATGTCGCAGGCTTCGGTCGTGATGGTGAAGCCGGGAGGCACGGGAATGCCGAGGCTGCTCATTTCAGCCAGGTTCGCGCCTTTGCCGCCGAGCAGTTCCTTCATTTCGGCTTTGCCTTCCGACTTGCCGGGCCCGAAGAAATACACGTACTTTGCAGCTTTCTTAGCCATTGTGGCTCCTCTATGGATTGAAGATTCGGCCGCGTCCAGCAACAGACTGCGGCAGCACTTTAGAAAAAACGTCATCAGACGACACTACAGCCGTCAGGGCGAAACAAAGAAGTTTATAGAATAGGTGGCGGTCAAGCCTTGTCAAGCAGGCTCCCAGCGGTTTGGCCGCACCTCGGCCGAACCACTGCACAGCGCGCCGATGCAGTGCTCCAAATCTTCATCACCTTTTCATTGTTCGCTGATCTGGAGCTGCGGCCCCGGCAGTGAAAAACTGAGCCGAGCCCTCGACAATACGGACCTCTTCAAGGTCATGAAGCAGGCCATGAAATAGTCCGCCTCCCAACGCCGCTGAAAGCGGGCCGGACGAACTCCGTTCGGACCGCGCCCTTTTCTGCGGCCTTGCCCGGGACTCAGCGATACGTGGGGCCGGACAGGTTGCGGTAGTTCTGATAGGCGAGATAGCCGAAGAGGAACGTGGCAAACCAGTACCCGCGGGAAGCGAACAGGGCTGCCACCACGATGGCCGTGATCATCGAAATCTTGTAAGCCAGCGCCCGGCCGGCAAACGGCCTGCGAGCCTCGACGATTTCAAGACAGACCTGGCCGCCGTCGAGCGGATGGATCGGCAGCAGGTTGATCAGCCCCCAACCCAGACCGACCCACGCCACCGCCCCGAAAAACTCGCCGACCAACAGCAGCGCCCGTTCCGGCAGCACAAATGCCGCACCCAGAAACACGCCCAGGGCGACCACCCCCAAGAGGATCCCGGCAACCGGTCCGCCCAGAATCACCAGAACCCGCTCACGCCGGTTGCGGCCGTCGGCGCCGATGGCCAGACCGCCCATCGCATGCAGAACGATGTGCACCCGCCGCGAACCGAAAAGCCGCCCCATCCCGGCATGGCCCAGTTCGTGTACCAGAATCGCCACCAGCACCGCCAGCACCCAGGCCGCAAAGATGAACAGGTTGTCCAGCTTCCGGCTCGGCCGCATGACGCTCAAACCCAGAATCCCGGACACAAGCCAGAAACCCGGATGGATCCGCACCGGGATGCTGAACAACCGGAACTTGAGATCATAATCATGTTCGGGCGGCGGACGAAACAGCAATGGCCTGCCTCCATGTGGCGTCCCGCCTAATGTGCCACCATCCCGTTCGTTGTAAACAATGAACGCCGGGTAACCACGGCCGCCAACTTCGCCCGGCTGCCGGCGGAACGCCGCCGAGAAATCTCGGTCAAATTGGTCAGAGGATCAGTAAAGTACTTGATTTTGTACTATAGTATCAGCGATATGGACGCGAGACGCTGTTTGCCATTTTTGGTTGTGCTGGGGGCGGCGCTGTGTGGCGCCGTGGCGCCGGTCGCGGCCGCGGCCGAGGTCGCGGTCCTGACGACCAGGGCGGCGGCCGGCAACGCCCGGACGAAGGTTCGCTGGAATCCGAAGACCGGGCTCGTCGTAGCCCTGTCGGCGGCCGACGGCAGGCAGAGCGTCCGCGTCATGCTGCGGCCCAAAGGGGGACGCGTAACGGTCGGCGGCGACAAGGAGGTCCTGCCGCAGGCGGCGGTATACGGTGATCGCCTGCCGCCGCTGCCGGACCGGGAGACGGAGTTGCTGGTGAAATTCCGCCGGCATGCCTGGCGCGTCTATCTCCGGAATCGCCTGGTCGCCAGTCTGCCCCCGCCGTTCGTCCCGCCGGTGACGGTGGCGGTCGACGAACGCGACTTGCTGCCGACCAAAGCACGCTTCCAGAAAGTAGCGCCGCTGAAGTTTCACGCGGACTTCATGATCGACGCCAACACGAAGGAACCGCTGGCCGCCTGGGAAGCGGTCTCCGGCGAGTGGGGTCTGCATACGGTTCTGGAAGAGGCGATCGCCAAGAAGAGCCCCGGCCGGATCTCACAACAGCCGCTGCAGCCGGAACGCAGTCCGAACTTCTACAGCCTGCGCGGCAAGGGCGTCGGCAAACTCCCGGGCATGTTTATCACCGGCTACGGCTTTGAAGACAACTACCAGCTGCAGGCATCGATGCAGACCGGTCCGGCGGATGTCGGCCTGGTCTTCTACTTCCAGAACCCGACCAACTACTACACCTTTGGTCTGCAGCGCCTGGCGCCCGACGCCACCCGCGGCGTGTTGACGCTCGAGCGCCGCACGTCCTACCGGCTGCCGCGCAAGGAGGTCCTTGCCGCAGTCACCATCCCGCTGACGCCGGGGCAGTGGATCATGCCCAGGGTCCGCGCCTGGGGCAACCGCATCGAGTGCTTCGTGGACGGTGTCCGCATCATCGACATCGAGGAGGAGCTGCCGCCGGGCGGACGCTACGGCGTCTACGTCGTGTCCGATGAACCCCGCCAGTTCGATGACATCTCCCTCGAGTCCGTGGCCGAGGTGGATCTGCGCACGTTGGGCGATATCCGCTTCCACACAATCGCCGCCGACGGCGTCTTCTACCCGAAACCGTCGTTCTGGGACTACATGCGCGGCAAAGTCAAGAACCCGCCCGCCAGTACAGTGCTGCAGCCGCCGCTGGGCGACAAGGATAAATGGCTGGCCATCGGCGCCGCGACCGACAAACCGCACGTCTTCGGTTTCGAGGTGACGCCGATCTCGAACTTCTTCCGCACCGGCATCCTGATCGGCTTCCGCAGCGCCGACAAACCCTATTACCGCTACCGCTACGCCATGGACGGCGACTTCGAGGAATTCGTCCTCGAACGCGTCCGCAACGAGAAGGCCACGGTACTGGCCAAACACCGGCAACGCTATCTCGGACGCGACCGCAAACCGGTTGTGCGCCTGGCCGCCGACGCGACCAGCCGGTCGGTCCTGCGGCTGCATCGAAACGGCGAGCTCGTGTTGCTGCATGAAGCCGACGACGACGATCTGACCGGCGCCTCCGGCGTCTGGGTCGGAGCAAATACGCGCGTCAAACTCAGCGGCTTCGAATACCTGCTCCATCCGCGGCCGGCTTACCGCAATCATTTCGAGAAAAACCAGATCTTCCTGACGGACCCGTTTATGCGCCACTGGTCGTCGCCCGAAGGCGAATGGGTGACGGATCCAAAAACCGAAATGGTCTGGCACAAAAGCGATTTCTTCGACCGCTACGCAATCCACCTGCCGCTCGTCAACGGCGCCGCCGTCCACCTCGGCGTCGAAGAAGGCCGGACCCGCGGCACCGTCATCGTCAAGACCCTGCTGTCGCCCAGTCTGGGGGACGGCGACGACGGCCCCGAAGTGAAAGTGCAGTTGCTCGACGGCGCCAAGCCGGACCGGGTCCTGGCGGACGGCCAGGTGCCGGCCGGTGTGCTCGATCAGGAAGGCGTGCTGACCGGCAGCAAGACCGCCTTCAGCGTGCACTACGAAGACAACTGGCTCTGGGTCCTCGGCGGCGACGACCTGATACTCAAGCACCACTTGCCGCGGCCGTTCAAGGGGACGCGCGTGCGCATCTCCGGGTATTCGACGGAGCACCTGAAGCACAGCTTCGTCTTCCGCTACGGCGTCAAGGACTTCCTGTTCAAAGAAGCGCAGCATCATTGGGTCACCAACGGCGGTGACTGGAGCATTACAAACCGGTTCCAGTGCCAGCCGCGGTGGTCGCACCTGAACGGTCAGTCCAAGGAAACCATTGCGGCCATGTGGTCGAAGTACGTCTTCGAAGGCGATTTCTGCGCCGAGTTCTACGCCGGCATGCGCCACGGCTGGTACAAGCGCGTCGGTGACTTGAACCTGACCGTGATGAACCGCAGCGACACCCCGGGCAGCGGCTACACCGTGACCTGTACCGGGTGGGACTTCAACCACTCGCAACTGCTCACCCGCCTCTACCGCGACGGCAAAGTCGTGGTGGAAACGGACGAATACGCCCTGCCCCGTTTGCGCGCCGGCAATCGCCGCAAGCTCCGCCATGAAATCCTCTCCGGCGGCCGCGATGTCCATGGCGCCTGGTACTACATCAAACTGCGACGCATCGGCAAGCGGCTCGAATACTATCTCGACAATGAACTCCTGTTCGCCTGGGAAGACGACAAACCCATCGACCTCGGTTCCATGGGCGTCTGGACCTACCGCAACTCCATGGTTGTTGCCCGCGTCAAAATCGCCGCCGACGAGATCAGGCCCAAACCCGTTCCCGCCAAACCCTATTATCCGCCCCCTGAACCGCAGACCGCCGACAAAAACAGAATCAACGCGGACGAAGTCCTGGTCGACACCGGCCTGGCGCCCGACATGCCGGCCGTCTGTCTGCAGCCGCGGTACTGGGCGGCAAAGGATCCCGTCTCGCATCTGCAGCTGGACTGGCACCGCGAGCTCTCGGGAACCCCCTACTTCGTCGCCACCAATGTCCTCGGCAACGGCACGGCGCTCGTCGCCGGCGAGTTGCCCCCGCTGCCCGTCAACAAGGTCGCCGGCTTCCGGTTCCTGGTCAAGAATACCAACCTTGCAAAGTACAATTTCCATTTTGCCGTCGGCCGTCTGGTCGACGACGAATTCCAGGCGAAGGCCAATTACTTCTACCGCATCAACGGAACCGACTTCAGCCGGGGCGACGTGCGGTCCGCCGGCCGCCTGCAGGCGAAGATCAAAACCGTCCCCGCCGGCCGCGAATGGCACCGGAAAGCGTCCTGGACGCCGGTCTCCGTCTGGCTGCCGATCGCCGAGACCGCGGCCCTCGCGGCCGCCGGCGATAACCTTGTGAAGGTGATCGGCTTCGGCAACCTCCAGCCCAGCTATGTCCAGCAGGGACTCCGCGGCAATGGCCCGGACGAAGCGTACGCCGTACGCGACTTCACCGTTGTCCGCTATGGCTTGCCGCAACTCGCCCGGGCCGCCGCGAAAGACCGGCCGCTGCGATTCATGGCTTATGACCTGACCCACAACCGCACGCTCGGCCGGGAGGCGTCGGTGGCCGGCATTCAGCAGGCGCTGGCCGATTACGACCGACAGGGGCTGAACCGCGTCCGCCTGCGGATCCTGCCGCAACGCTATGCCATGTCCGAGTGCGAACTGCAGTGGCTCCACCTGCCGACCAAACCCGACTGCAGCGTGACCTGGTCGAAGGACCGGCCCGACGCCGTGGTCCTCACGTCGCCCACCCGCGACCGGCGACTCGGGCAGGCGCAGCTGCTGCTCGCCGGAAAAGCACTGCCACTGACCGAACCCGTGCCGGGCGAACGCGTCGCCTGGCTGCCCCGACCGCTGCCGACCGCGAACGGCAAGGTGAAGCTGACCCTGGTGATCGGCGCCGAACGGCGACCACTCGAACTCAAGCTGGCCGACCGGCCCGCGCCCTCCGGGCCCGCCCTGGTGCGGCTCGAAGGGCTGACGCCGGATCTCATGAACTTCGAAGACCGCAAGCTGCCCGCAAGCTGCAGCGGCAACCCGCACCGCCTTCATCATAACGATCCGGTCCAGGGCTCTTACCTGGAAGTCCGCAACACCGCCTACGGGCAACGTCTGCCGTTGACGATTTCCAGGCCCGTGCAGCTGGCCCGCTTCCCCGTGCTGCAGTTCCGCTATCGCGCCGTGCCGTCGGCCCAGGTCTCCATCCATCTGCCGCCGGCGCACGTCAGCTTCGGCGAGCCGGAGGCCCCGGGAACATCCAACGTCCGACACGGCGACAAGATGATTGCTGACGGCGAATGGCACACCTGGACCGGTGTCGTGGCAGATGCCGATGCATCCCGCCCCGTTCTGTCCAGGGGGATGTTAACCAGCTATCTCCGGTTTATCTCGTTGGCGCCCCGGGACCAGACCGGCAGGTACTCCTACCTCGAACTCGATGATATCTGTTTCGGTCCGGCGTTGCGCGGCGATCGGAAACTGACGTTTACGCCGCACTACGAAGATATCGACGGCAGTTGGACCCAGGATGTCTACCTCCTTCTGCGCGCCGGACCAAAGGCCTACCACGAACTCAGTAACGACGAGAAGCACGCATTGCGACCCGACTGGAAACCCGTCAAGAACGGCAAAGCCTGCAACCTTGATCTCAGCCGTCTCCCGGCCGGGGTCTCACACCTGATGTTGCGGGCTGTGGACAAGGACGGCGTTGAATCCGTCGTCACCGACATCCCGATCTTCGTCGACCGAAAGCCATTGCTCGCAACCGTCAGCACCGTCAATCCAGGGACCCATATCGACAACGGCGTCGCCGCCAGAATCGCGTTCGCCGACACCCACAGCGCGCCGCTGGACACGACCGAACTCAAGCTGACATTCCAGGGCCAACGGGTGGTTCCCAACGATGCCGTCAGTAATCACCGGCGTCGCGGCACGACGGATATCTTGACCGTGAACTGGCCCTACGTCCTGCGGCAACAGCTCAATTCCATGAAAGACGGCGACCGCGCCAACCTGATCATCTCCGGCATCCGCAGCGGCTCAGGCATCCCCGGACCCGAGGTCAAAGTGCCCATCAAGATCAACTACGCCGCCGATAAACGCGGCCCGGCATTCCTCGCCCCGTCCCTGCCCGCCAACGTCAACCTGATGTTCAACTGGTACGGCCGGCAGTCGGCGTCGACGTATTTCGCCCCCGCTTCCAAGAACAAGGTCGCCGTGCTTCGCAAGATCGGCGCCGAGCCCTACCTGGTCACCACCGGCAGGAAGAAGGCCGGCATTATTCATCTGCGCACGAAATGGAATCTCGAGGACTTCCCGTTCCTCGCCGTCCAGCTCCAGCGGCCGTCGAAACGGGACAAGTCGACGATGATCCTGCAATTGGCCACCAGTGCGGGCAGCTACCAGATCCCCTTGGCGAACGACCCGAAAACCGTCAACTCGCGAACGCTGGAGCCGCCCCGCGCACTCAAGTGGCAACCCGGGGAATGGACGCCCGCCGTTTTGAATATCCGCGAGCTGATCAGAAACAAAGGCAAGAAACATCGGCAGATTGTAATCTCCCGCATCTCAGTCATTCGCTCCGGCATCAAGGGCAAGGCAGAACTGCACATCAAGAACTTGACCATCTTCGCCGCCTGGCGGCCGGACAATGTCGTCGCACTGAACGCCTACGACGCCAGCGGCATCGGCAAGGTGTCCTGGGAATACGTGGCGGACGGCAAAGTGCTGAAGCAGGGACGCCAGTCCAGTCTGAAACTCGCTCCCGCCAAACTCGGCTTGCCGCTGAAGCCCGACGGCTGGCTCAAAGTCCACATCGCCGATCGCGCCGGCAATTCAACGCCCCCCTTCTACCTCCCCGTCCCGAAACCATAGATCGGGGCGGACGCTGCAGACGTTTACTTTTCCGGCCGGAGTCCCCCGAAAGGTGCTCCAAGTCCCCTGCCAGAGCATGGACGGGAACCCGTGGCCGGCCGCTTGCCTTCGCGGCGCCGATCCTCAGTTGCGGAATGAGAGGATCACCGCTTCGTCCATCTTCCAGCCAACGGTGAAGGTCTTGCCGGAACCGAGCTTCTCACGGGCGATCTCGTCACGGACATCGCGTTTCGGGGAGGAAAAGGAGATGGTGAGTTTGACCGTCTCTTTGCTGATGCCTTCGGTCCTGGTCTCGCCGAATTCGCTGGCGAACCGGATCGGATTCTTGACCACGCAGACGATCCTGCGGCCGGCCTTCTCCCAGTAGACCGCTTCGGTGATGTGCGGCTTCCGGCCGTTCACCGACAGGGATATCCACGGCCGGACACCGGCGCCGTGGATCAGGTCCGTGATCGCTTTGGCGTACGCCTTGCACCTGCCAAAGTCCCGCTTGCGGATCACACAGTACTCGGTCAGATCGATGTTCAGATGCGCGGCCCTGCCCCGCCCGACACGTCTCTGGCGAAAACTCTTGAGATCGCGCTGCGCCAGCACCAGGCCGTTGCCGTCCCGTTTGCACTTGCCGAGCACCCTGGCGGCGGCAGTGATGAAATCCGTTCGATAGTGCGTGTCCTGGTTGTACATCGACAGCACCGTGCCGGCGAAGACACTGCCCTTCTTGACCACCGGCCGGTTGGCTATCCCAAACAGATCATCAAGGACCCCCTTGCCGCCGGCGCGACCTTTGCCGTGGTGATCGAAGATGCCGGTGAGATTGTCCGCGATGAGCACACCGCCGGCTTCGACGTAGTCCCGGATGATGCCGGCCTCCTGGTCGGACAGGGCCACCACTTTCGGCAGGATCAGGATTCTGTACTGCTGCGGATCGATCGCGCCCTTCTCCAGGACGTCCGCGTAGGAAAGCCAGTTGTACTGCAGCCGCTGATCCTCGAGGTATTTCTGCCACGACCAGGTCGTCGCGATCGTGGAGGCGTGCCGGTTGTTCAGGCTGCTGCTGCGGTTGATCCAGGTGCCGCCGTGCGGCACGCTGTCCATCACCCAACTCACCTGAATCGACGGATGCGAGTAATACAGCGCGATGCCGTCGTGTTTCCACGTGGCGCCGTAGAGGATCCTGGAGTATGTCGCGATCCGCTCGACCGCCGCGCCCAGATTGAACACGCGCGGCGCCGGCACTTTCTTGCCGAACCAGTTGTCGGCCCAGGCAATCACTCCGCGGTCGCCGTGCACCATATAGTACCAGTTGAACCAGACGCCTTCCTTCTTCGCCGGATCGCCGAAGCCGGTCTTTACCGTCGGGATCATGTTGGCCGGATTGAACGACCGGAAGATCTCCATGCTGCCGCCGATATCGTAGGCTTCGAGAAACTGCACTTTGCGCGACAGCTTGGCGTAGTCGTAACCGCCGTACGGCGCCGGCGCCTGACCGCCGACGAAGCCCGCCGGCGTCGTCGGGTCAATCGAGTTCGCGTGAGTAACCAGAGCGCCGACAACGTTGCTGAACTGCGAGTCCATGTACGACAACGCGTCGCAAAGTGCTGACAGGTTCCATTGGTCCAGCGGCGTATTCCACTGCGATCGCACATCATCGGGGGTTGTCATCCGTTTGATGTAGTTCGGCGGCGGCTGGTTCCCCGGCTGCCACGCGCCCCAGTTGACCGAGCCGGTCGTGCCCCACTGTTCCCGAAGCGCCTTCTCACTGCCGTAGCGTTCCGCCAGCCACCGGGCATAGTCCGCGCGGGACAACGGATGGTTGTCCCACTTGGCGGGCGAAGTGAAGGTCGTCCAGGAAATCTCGTCATCGAGCGCGTAGGCTACCCGCGTCCTGTACTTCCTGGCTTTGCCGACGCGGGCGGTCAGATTCTTCTTCAGTCGCGCCTGCGTGGCGGGCGCCAGCAGACAGACCGGGCGATTGCCCCCCTGCCGTTGCTGTTTGGTGACCTGCTTCAAATACAGGTCACCCTTGCCGGCACTGTGGTCGAGATACCAGAGGAAGCCGAACTTCTCATGAAGGTCAGCGTCACCGCGCGGTACGTGATCGCAGAAGCCGCCGTTGTGGCCGGCGGCCTTCATCTTCTCGGCCAGAGCACTGTCGTACTTCGCCCCCCAGCGATAGCGCCACGGCATCAGGATCCAGTGATTCCAACGGCCCGACTGCAGTTGGTTCCGCTCCTGCCTGACCCGGGCGAAATCCTTCGAGCGCCGGATGTACTCCCGGTAGTCCTCACCGGCCGACAACCGGACCGCACCGATCAGAATCAACAGCGCCGGCGCAATACGCATCACGCACCTCCAGTTCAGTGTCCATTCGCGGCAAATACAACTATGACTCGGGCAACCGCCAATGCCAGCATTCTCGGACATTGCTCCCGAATGACAATGCCGGCAATCTCCCAAAACTGCACGGTACGTGAGGAACGGCGGGGGGACGCCGCCTGATTAAACAACGCATTCACCCGTCAGACGAGCTGACATGGTCTTTCTCGGGACCACACAATGCAATCCCCTGCAAGCTGGAGGCAGAACAGCGCCGCTTACCCGTTTCGCGGTACGTGCAGCTACGCCAGATCCGCCAGCGCCGCCGCCGAAATCGCGATGTCCTCCTTGCCCATGGAATAGAGAACGTACAACACGCCGTCATGAACAATGGCACTCGGATACTGCCCGCCGCCGCCGCGGCCTTTCACATTCTCGATCCGGTACTGCTGCACCCCGCAACGCAGGGCAAACACCTTGTTGAACGTGTGGCCGCCGTCTTCCGATACAGCGACTGTGAGGGGATCGCGTTTGTGATGCTTGATCTCGTCCGGGTTATCGAAAGCGTCTGCCATCTGGTTGCCGATCAGCAATATGCGGCCGTCGTCCAACCGCAGGCAGCAGGATTTGCTGGGCGAGTCCGGAATGTCTGTCGGCGTTGCCCGCGGCCAGACACCGGCGGCATTGTCGAAGACACTGCAATACATGCGGTGCGAGTAGATGCAATCGCGCAGCAGCATGACCAACTTGTCGTCTTCCCGCCGATACACGGTCGGCTCGCACAAGCGATGGCCTTCCACTGCTTTGGGATAACCAAGGACTCCTTCGAAATCCCAGGCCGGCAGGCGCTCGCCCGTGCTCTGTTGCGCCAGTCGCGCGCCGGTCTCCGCCTTCGTCGTTACCGGGAACGCCAGCTTCGGCAGACAATCACGAAACGGGAAGATCGGACCCAGCGCACCGTCGCCGGCGACGCTGCGGGCCAGTTGTGAATATCCTTTGCGCGCTCGTCCAGGGTGGTCCTGGTCACGCTCCGGCACCGGCGGGAGCTTTTGATCGAAGTCTGTGAAACCGATGTTCTCATGGCACCCGGCAACGGCATAGAGCGCGCCGTCCAGCTCCAACCACTGGAACGCCGTCAGAACAACGCCCATTTGCTCCGAAGGCCTCACCGGACCGGGTGCGGGGAAGAGCTCGGAAATCTCCGACCAGTTCTCGGCATCGGGCGATGTCGCGTACAGCACACGCTGGCCCGGGCCATCCTCGCCGTGCGGATGACAGCTCCACATGCCGTAGAACTTCCCGTCATGCCACGTCAGTTGCGCGTGATGGTTGTAGCCGCCGATGTCCTTTGTCGCCGCGTAGATCGTCGTGTGCTTCGCGTCTGTCAGAATCGGAAAGCCCGCCCCCGGTTCCCGGGGTTGCGGCATCGGACATTTCCACATCTCAACAATGTCGGTTCCGTATCGTGTCTTCATAGCAAGTAGGGTTCAGTATTCAGTATTTAGTGGTTGAGGGTTTCAGTGTTCAGTCGGACAGCTCGAAGGACCGGTGTAGATGTCGGGGAATCAGGTTGCAGGCGTGATCCCCAATTCACGCAGCCGTTCGGCGATCGTTTCGCGTTCTTCTTCCCGGAACCGATGAAACGGTTCCGCCATGAAATCGCTGCAGATACCGCAGCAGGACAAGGCGCACTTCAATCCCTTCAGATAGCTCGAGCCGAAACGCCCGACACCGTAGATCGCGTCGCCCAGACGCATCACTTCGGCATGCAATCCCCGGACCCGCTCCAGGTCCCGCTCCTGCGCCGCGGCATACAACTCCACATAGAGCTGTGGCCGAAGGTTCGCACCGCCGCAGACGCCGCCGTGGCCGCCGAGCAGCAGCGTTTCGCCCAGCAACGTCTCAGGCCCGACCAGCAGCGAAAACTCCGGGCGGTCCTTGCACAACTGCTGCAGGTGGTGGAAGTAGATCATGTCCGCCGAGCTGTCTTTCAGACCGACGATGCCGTCGATTGCCGCCGCTTCGCGCACGGTTTCCGGTTCATACACAAGTTTGGTCAGACTCGGCATGTTGTAGAGGAACAACGGCAGCGGGAGTTCCTTCACGAGATGCCGCAGGTACTCCAGCAGCTCCGGCTGCCCCGCCGGAAAGTAATACGGCGGCGCCAACACCACGGCGGCGGCGCCGGCGGCAGCGGCATAGCCTGCGATCTCGACAGACTCAACAAACGAGGTGTCGGTGATCCCGACCAGGATCGGCACACGACCATTGACCTGCTTCGTGACCGCATCGATCAGGTCGCGGCGCAGGCGGTGGCTCAGGCTCGGCGCCTCTCCGGTGGTGCCGAGGATGAACAGCCCGTGGACACCGCCGCCGAGTACGTGTTCGACGAGTCGCGACAGACCGTCGTGATCCAGGTCGTCGCGGCTCGCCAGCGGCGTCACCAACGGCGGTACAATGCCGCGAAGCGGCTGCGATAGAGCAGTCGACATGATCTATTCTCCAGTTTCAGGACGTTTCGTAATTCAGGAATTCCAGGTTGGCCAGCGAGCGGAAATCCCGCACGCGATGGAACGTTGCGGCATTCGAGTTGTGATTGTCCGCGGTCTTGACGCCGTCGCGATGAATCGTCGCTTCCGTCAACGGGCTTTCGATGTGCGAGCGGACGGCGAACAGCAGGTCCTCGCCCTCAATGACGAAATGCGGGTAGTGGAATGAGTGCACCCAGTCCGGGCTGTATGCGATCAAGCCGACCATGAACCAGTCGCGACAGTTCCGGCTGCAGAACAGCGCCAGGTTGCTGCGCTCCTGGGTGGCGCCGCCGCCCGTCAGCGGGATGCCGGAAAGGTCACGGCTGCTGTCGCGATTGACGTTCGACGCCAGCCAGTAGAGCTTGTCTCGGGGATCGTATTGCACACATCCATGCGTGCACCCCAGCCCTGGGTCGAAGCCGAAGCCGCCGAATGAACAACGAAGCTTGTCGGCCGTCGGATCAATCCGGATACGCGCCGAGATGTTCGCTGTGCCGCCGGCGGCGATGCGCATCAGGTTGAGAATCGAGCCGTCGCCGCCGGGATGCTCGAGACGCACCAGGACGCCCTCAAGCCAACCCGACCAGGCCGCCCGTAATTCTGTATTCGGCACGCCGTCCCGATCGCGCGGCACAAAGTTGAGACTGAAAAGCTCATGCAGCGCGTTGGCGTGCGTGTAGGCCGGGTTCGCGATCGCGTTCGAAAAGCGCCAGGCCGACGGCTCGCAAAGATCATCCCGCGCATCGGCATCAGCTGCCATCACCCAGAAATCGCGGTTGTTGCCGAGAGTGCCGGAGGCGATCGTCACCCTCGCACCCGGAGCAAACTCCCACGGGCCCGCCGAATTCGCCGGCGACCGCGGGTGCGATGCAACCGCCGCCCAACGTTCCGGACGAATCGTCAGTTCGTCTTGACCAACGTCGAGGATCCTCGCATGCAGGCGAACTTCGTCCGCCTCGATGGCCACCAATGCATGGGTCACGAAAACCGACGGGTCGTCGACCGGAAGCGTCACCGTCCGGGTGTCCAGATCCGCGTCCTCAATGCGCAGGGGCGCCCGTGTAATTGTCTTTGGCAACGGCTGACACTCTTGCGGACAGAGCTCGAAGGAAACCGTCACGCGTTCTGCGGAAACCAACGCGCCGGTGTTTCCGGTGTGCACCGCCAGACCCGCCGTCAACGCCTGCGGCGCAGTCCAGGTTTCACCGTTGTCGCGGCTCCTGGAAATGCACAGATCGCCCCGCGCCCGGCCGCCGCCGGGCGTCACGCCGATCACATAAAGACCCGAAGCACACTGAAACAGCGACGGCCAGAAAAGTCCCTCGATCACCGCTAATTGCCGCCAGCCTTCACCGTCGTCGTCGGAACCGTGAACATAGCTTGTGTCGTTGCCGCAGTTCGCGCTGAACAAATCGGTGGCCGCCAGCAGGCGCCCGCTCGACAGCCGCACAATGGTCGGACTGCCGACGAAGGGGCCCTGACGCCAATCGTTCGGCGACGTACAGATCCGCCGGTAGTCCGCGCCGACGACCTGCGGCTGTGCGGTCATTCCGTGGGGCATTGCGAGTCCTCCCTGGGCGTGCGCAGGATCGTCATTTCCTGCAGTTGAGTACCTTGGCCAAAGCGTACATCTATCGCGGTCCCACAGTGCGACCGCTCGATCGCTTCGCCGGCGGCGTCCACGATGCTTTCCACCGCGACGGATCCCGCGGTGTCGTTGGGCGCAATCCATTCCAGGATGTCGCCGACGGCAAAGGGGTTCTTCACCAGCAACCGGTGAACACCACCGGATTCGCGTTCGATGTACCCGAGGTAGTCGTGCGTACTCACCGGCCGGTTGTGTGTCTGGATGCTCTCCGGCTGGCCCTCCGGATAGCCGAACGCGAACCCCGTGGCGAAGGGCCGGTGGCTGACGGCCTCCAGCTCGGTCAACCAGGCCGCGTCGAACCGGTAGCCGTCCGGATCTGCGGCGTACGCATCCAATGCCTTGCGATACACGCGGGCGACCGCGGCGACATAGTGTTCGCTCTTCATTCGGCCCTCGACCTTCAACGCCTGCACACCGCTTTGGACCAACTCCGGGATGTGTTCAATCAGACAGAGATCGGTCGAGCCCAGAAAGATCGTACCTCGTTCTGTTTCGAATATCGGGAAGGCTTCCCCCGGGCGCTTCTGTTCGACCAACTGCCACTCCCAGCGGCAACTGTGTTTGCATGCGCCCTTTGAACCGCTCTGCCCACAAAGATGCGCCGACAACAGACAGCGCCCCGAGATGGCCACGCACATCGCGCCGTGGACGAACACTTCGACTTCAACCCCGCTCTGAGCGGCAATCTCGGCGGCCCCCGCCAGCGAGCACTCGCGCGCCAGCACAACCCGTCTCGATCCGAGTTCGCCGAGGAAGGCAGCCGCCCGCGAGTTGGCCGTACTCATTTGCGTTGAAATATGAATCGGCAGATCCGGCCGGTGTTCTCTCACCAGCGACAAGGCCCCCAGATCACCGATGATCAGGGCATCCATCGGGATGTCCCGCGTTGCTTCCAGCCAGTTCGACAGCGGAGCGAGGTCGCCTTCCGCCATCAGGCAATTGACGCCGACAAACAGCCTCTTGCTCTGGTTGTGCGCCAGTTCCACGCCTTCGCGCAGTTGCGCAATTGTGAAAGACGAGCCGTCCGGACGCATGGAGAATCCGGCCGCACCGACATAGGCCGCGTCGGCGCCGTAGGCCAGTGCCATTTGCAGCTTGCGCATATTGCCGGCTGGCAGAACAAGCTCGGGCAGTAGGCAATTGCTAGACATCGAGGTTTGCTCCATAGCTCTCCACGGTGGATCGTACTTCCATGCCGCCGATACTTTGGACCTTGGCGTTCATGCCTGCCGCCATCGCCGCAGTGATGCCCACGGCCTGGCCCATCATGGCGCAAGTGGTCATAACACGCGCTGATGACAGCGCCAGTTGATCGGCGGAGAAGCAGCGGCCGGCCATCAGCAGGTTGTCGCCGTCCCTGGCTACGAGTGAGCGTAATGGGATCTGGTACGGTGGAACCTTCATCTCCTCCTTGGAAAGGATATAGGTCCGCTTCTCGTCGTCCGGACGCATGCCGTCGAGGATGAAGACGCCGCGGGCGATGGCGTCGTCGAACTGGCGCCCGGCACGCACGTCGTCGAGCGTCAGGACGTATTCACCGGCGATGCGTCGGCCTTCGCGCAGGCCGGTGATGGGCGAGGCGTGATCGAAGTGCCAGGGCTTCTGCTCAACCCGCTGGAAGTAGTCCAGGACCTCCCACATCCGCCGGCGCGCCTGGATCTCCAGTGCAGTCATGCTTTCGGTATCAGCGTTGTTGTAGCCGGGGATCTTCAGTTTGATCGCCTTTCCATGTGGGCCGTTCGGCCAAGGACTGGTCATCGGCAGGTCCTCCTTCGCGGTGATCGGCGAGAACCAACCCTGTGGCAGTTGCGGTTCGACCGGCTCATTGAACTCACGGAGGAAGTACATCATCGATGGCGGCAGTTGCAGTCCATCTTCCGGACGTCCCTGCATGCACTCAAAGCCAGCCTGTTTTGCCACCTGTGCCTCGCCGGTGCAGTCGATGAACACTCTTGCGCGCAAGGCCTCTGGCCCCGATTGGCCGCAAACGATCGCTTCGGTGATTGTGTTACCCTTGATCTGAACATCAACGAAGCGCGTGTGCAGCAGGAGCTTCACCCCATAGCGCAGCAGCATCTCCTGCAGGATTACTGCGAGTATCTCGTGGTCGAACACGCGGTTCATGTTGCTGTAGTGTTCGTAAGCTCCAGGGTACGGTGCAATCGCGTTCCAGGTTTCCTGGGTGGCGATGATCTCATCGAAGATCGCGCCCTGTCCCTTAGTCTCGCCGCTCCAGTTGGCGACGCCGCCGACTGTCGCGTTGCCGCCGGTCACCGCGAAGCGTTCGATCAGGATGACCGACGCGCCTTCGCGCGCGGCAGCGCAGGCGGCACAAACGCCCGCGCTGCCGCCGCCGATCACCGCCACGTCCGCCTCGTAGCGAAAGGGGATGTCTCGTTGCCAAGTTATCGTTTGCATCGTTTATTCCCTCTGTATCATGAGCATCCCTGCCCATGCCTTCTGCTGTTCTCGGAGGGGAGCGGAGTGCAACTCCGCGCTCCGTGTGCGCCTGCGGCGCGGATTCTTCACAGTTGGTCGAGACAGAACCGGATGACCTCCACCGCCTCTTTGCGGCGTGACACGATAACATAAAGACAACCGTCGTGCAGCATCGTGTGCGGGTAACCGAACTGTCCGCCTTTGTGCAGGCCTTCCTGCTGCATCTCGTAAAAGTCCGCCGCGATCAAATGATGGTCACCGAAGGTCTGGCCGTCCTCAGAGAGCGACAACACGAGACGCGATCGGGAGAAGCTGCGGTCCGAATCCGGGCAGCCGACATAGTAGAACCGGCCATCGGGCAAACGGCCAAAATGGAACTTGGTGACGTTGTCCGAAAAGTCGCTTTTCACCGGGAATGACCAGGTAACGCCGTCGTCAGTGCTCTCGGTCAACCACAGCTTTTCAGTACCACTACGCTGGAGCATGTGGATGACGCCGTCGTCGGTCTGGTACCAGGAACCCTCGCACAGACCCGGGACGTCGCCGACGCGCTCACGGACAATCCAGAAGCCCTCGGAATCGTCGGCAATGCCTTCACAAGCCGCAGCCGGCCAGATCGTCGTCCGGGTCCAGCCGGAAAGCCCGGCCGGATCGTCCGTGTAGGGATGCGAGAAATTGCCGGAGATAATCAAACGTCCCGACGCCGTGGCCTGCGGCCCGTGATTCGGGACGATCGGCACACCCATGTCCAGGTGTTCACTCCAGGTCTGGCCGTCCGTTGTCGTCAACGCCTTCAAGCAGGTGTCCTGATGCCCGCGATCACCACCGTCAGTACGGCGTGCTCCGTCAACCAATGCCGTTTCCTTGTACTCGTACTGCCCGTAGTAGGCGACCAGCGTACCTTCGTGTTCATGGAAGCCGGCGGCGGTCAGCACCAGTTCGGAGTGTTTGCCGGGCAGTGAATCAACCAACGGCGAAGGCTCCGACCAGTTGCTGAAATCCTCCGCCGTCGCCATCAGTACCCGCTGCCCGGTGTCGTCTTCGTTGATGCGGCCGTTGGACCAGATGGCGTAGAATTTCCCTTTGTAGAAGGTCACGCTCGCGTGATGCGAGTAGGTCCATTCGGCGGTCGGCTGGTACAGCCATTGGCGTTCGACATTCAGTTTCGGCAATTCCATGCCGCTGGTAAAGTCATTGCTAATCATAATGCTTCTCTCAGCTTTTCTTCTGTATCACAAGCATCCGTGCTTGTGCTTCTCTTCTGTATCACAAGCATCCCTGCTTGTGCTTCCGCTCTTCTGTCTCACAAGCATCCCTGCTTGTGCCTTCTTCGATTGGGACATGAACGGCGATGCTCGTGATACATCCGGAACGGACGCTCAATACTGTTCACAAAGTTTCAGCACCTCCTTAACGCGTTCAGCCGGTGTACCCGCTTCAATGTCGGCCAACACCAAATCACACGGACCGTATTCGCCAGCAATACGCTCGAACTCCCTCTTGATCGTGTCCAGCTTTTTGTTGGCCAGATCCATCGGCGTGTACATCAATGCCCGTCGCGCGTTCGGAAACAGTTCCCTGGCCCGCGAGAGATCAGACTCCAACCCCATATCGATATAGCCGACGTTCGGCACGCGAGCATAGAGCTCCAGGTATGGGTCAGCAGTCCAGGCGCAATTGTGGATGCCCAGACAGCCGAAATGCTCGACCAGTCGGACGTCGAACGGCAATAGGAGTTCTTCATACTGTGCCGGCGACAACATGTTGACCGAGCAGTTGCTGACCGTAAAGAACTCCGTCGCGAAAGCATACTTGGCCTGCAGCGCGAACAGTTGCTCAGCAGCGTCCGTCATCGTGGTACAGATGCAGTCAAACAAATGCCGACAGCGATCCGGCGCATCAACCAGATCCAGGAACAGATCGGGGCCGCGCAAGCGCTGGGCATTGTTCACCATGCCCTGCCAGTTGATGTAGCCTGCCGCTGAACCAACCACTGAAGCAATCGATTCCACTTGGTTGAGCAGTCTCTGAAAAAACGGACTCGCCGACAAGTCTGGAGGCTGCAGCTTCTCCGTTTCGGCCGCCGTCAGGTACTGGTGTTCGCAGTTCGGCCAGTTGTCCTCGGCATAGACCAGCGGCAGTCCATAGATCGCGCCGACTGTGCAGGCGCCAAACGTCCCGGTCAGCAGGTCCTGCGGCATTGGGTCGAACCAGCCGAAACGATCGTGAAGGAGGTCCTTCATTTGCTGAAGGACCTCCTTACGATAATCGATATCACGGTGGTAGCGTTCACCAAAGTCAATGTCCAGGTGCTGCCGATACCAATTCGGTGTGAACCCGATCTCCGGCCGGAGAAAGGGTTCATCACCAGTTGCCGGCCGCCGTGCGGCGGGAGCTCCCGGTGCGATGTAAGAGACAAGCTGCATACTCTGGATCTTTCGCATGTTCTCCGGCATGTATCACAAGCATCCCTGCTTGTGTCTCCTTCCGGATTTCGGCCATGAGCAAGATGCTCATGGTACAGTTCGGATCAGTACACCAGGCCGCGGAAGTTCTTCACGGTGTGGAACGTGATGATGTTGCCGTCATGCGCGGTACAGGCGCGTTCGTCACCCGAACGGCTGAGCACGTGCAGGTCGTCGCCGTCGAAGATCATGCTGGCATAGTGCCGGCTGGCGTGTTCGACCGGGCCGATGTCCACAATGCCGGCAAAACACCAATCCACCATATTGCTGGAGAAATGCAGCTGCAGCCGGCGCCGCTCGTTGTTCGGCAGGTTGTAATGCCCGTCCGGCAGACGATCGGCGCGGGTCATGCTCCGCGTCGCCTGGGTCGACAGCAGCCAGTACAAACCCATGGCATCGTCGTAGAGCACATGGAATTTCATCTGACCGCCGGGACACGGGACATACAGGATGTTCTTGCCGGACGGCACGGTTTCCACCATCGTCGTCATGGCACCCTCGCCGGGAGCATCTTCAACGACCTTGGCGATTGCGGCGTAGCCGGTGCCGCCAGTGTGGGCGCGAGCCCACAGATGGAATGTCTTGCCCTCGGGATCGCACCAGCGATGGTCCGGGTCGAGAAACTGGACAACGTTGGTTTCGAGCCAGCCGATGGGGGCGCAGTTGCGACCCTGGACGCCATCCGCATTGGAGCCGCGCGGATACGGACAATCGTAGAACGGAATCCCGTGCCAATCCAATTGCGGACAGTCTTCCGTGTTGTCGATGATGTCGTGGAAGTGCAACCGCGACGCGAAGGTCCAGTTCTCAACCTTGGTCAGGTCATCGCCGATCCTGCCGCGCATCAAGACGGGCGCGTTCTCGCCGATGCTCCAGGTTTTGATGCCCTTGCCGCTGCGAATCTCCATGACGAGATACACGCAGCCGTTGGCATACCAGACGTTCGCCGGCGCCTGATGCCAGTTCTCGCCCTCGGTCAATCTCGCCGGCTCACTCCAGGTCGCGCCGCCATCAGCGGAACGCATAATCATCAGATCGCCGGCGTGTCCGAGGACGTAGATCGAGTCGCCGGCAACAAACGGCCGCGCATGCATGAACGGGAAGTACGTGCGGAAGTCCCACGTCTTGCCGTGGTCGTCCGACGTGTAGACCCGACCCTGCCAGGCGCGTCCGCCTTCGCCGCGATGCCACTTGGCGCCGTCGAGGTCAGCCACTCCCGGTCCGCCGAGATCAATGCTCGCGACCATCCTGGGGCCGCCGGTCGCGACGATGCGTTCGTTATTGAACAGTGCTATGCCCGGGCTGTACGAGTAGACGGTTTTCGGATCCGGTGACTCGTAGAGCGTCATGGGCTTCGGGGCCAGGGGTTGGATGCAGCTCTGATTCGTCGTAATCTGCGCTTCGATTGCTGTGGGTTGCGTACTCATTGCTCTATCTCATCGTGTAAAGTGCAAGCTTCGCTGGTCGCTGGTCGCTGGTCGTGAGTCCTCCTTAGCAATCCCTTTGGCCGTATATTGGCTCTAGCGGGATCGATTCTTTCTTTGTTTGAGTCCCGCCTTCAGGCGAAAGCCGGAGGCGTGCTTTAGCCGCCGAACTGAGCGTGAAGGCCAAGGCATTTTCCAGATCTTTTGCGTCTGCTGGCGTCGGCTGAAGCCTCCTCGGAACTTCCGGCTGAAGCCGATGCTCCTACACGGACCGGCAATCCGGAAGCATGCTCTTGTACTGTGTCGAATTGCGGCATTCATTTGCCGAACATAGGTTGCTGTCGAATTCATCCCCAGATGGGCATCTCCCAATTCGGGTGGTCGGTGGCGGCGCGTTTCGGCGTGATGTCGGTTCGGGCCAAACGCAGAAAGATGCCCCAGGCTTTGCCCTTCTGGCTCCCCAGGGCAATGATGATTTCGTGTTTGCCCCTGGTCGCCGTCAACTTTACCAGTTCGGTATCGGGCGTTGCCGGGTTTGTGCCGGTTGCGTCATGCATCTTCCGCTTGCCGTCGATCCACACCGCGATCGGGCCGTCATAGCCGAGCAGCACGGCCAGCCGCATTTTCTCGTTGCACTGGAAGCGGGTCCTGAAGACCATGCAGATATCGTCCTGCGGCCAGGCATCAAACTCCTCTCTGACGTCCGCGAAATCAGTGGTCAACGCCACATGGTGCCAAGCCAATCCGTTCGGCGCGCGTCTGACAAGTTCAACGAACGGACTCTTCAGGAGCGCGAGATCGTACGACCGGCAGAAGCCCGTCTTCGCCCGGGCATTCCCCAGCCGGGCCTGGAATACCGGCAATGAACGATCCGCACTGTCGGTGATATTGCATACCGGATCCGTGCCGAAGCCATAGAAGAGGACCTGCTCTTCAACGATCGTCTTTGACACGTTCGCCAGCACGATCGCTTTGTTCTTCTCCAAACGCGTATCAACGACGCGGCACATCTCGCTGCCGAATGAGAAGCCCACGGGGCGGCTGCCGGCTTCGAGTTTGCCCATAACGTTGTCGAAGTGCACCGTCACGCGACCCATGCCGCGTCCCTCCTGATCGAGTTCAATCTTGCCGAGTTCGATCGGCATCTTGCCGGCCTTCTTGTCTCCCCGCAGAACTGCCATTGCCTGTGCCAGTCGCAAGCCCAGCCGGTTCTGGCCAACGCCTTCAATGTGAATTGCATCGGTCAACGGCAAGTCGATTGCGGGCACGGCGGCAAGATGCTTGATCGCGCCCTGCAGGAGGCGTTCCTGGTCCTGGACGCTGTTCCATGGTTTCGCGGTTTCTTCAGGCCAGCCGACAACGCGGGAGATTTGGACGATAGCGATCGGCAGCGACTTGTTCTTACAATCGCGACGGAAGGCGGAGACCAACTTCTTCATGGCCTTCGTATAGTTCGGGGCGGCATCGTCGTTGGCATCGCTCTCGCCCTGGTACCAGATGATGCCGGCAACCTTGCCGCCGTTCTTCTTGAGTCGTCGGCACGCGGCACCGTAGAGACTGTCGCCCCCAAGCTTTTTCAGTGACGGATTCCACTGCGCCATGGAGGTCCCGCCGTGGGCGCAGGCCAGCAGTCCCTGCGGCACGCCGGTGCGCTCCAGCATCGATTTGCCGAAAGCAACTGCCGGCCCCGTACCGGTGTACTCGTTCTTCGGCGGCAGCACACCACCACACAATTCCTGGTGCACCGCATCTATCGCTGCATGCATATTGTGCAGGGGATCGCGCGCGACGCCCCAACGATCGTCCAGGTAGAAGCCGCGAACCAACTTCTTCGACTTCGCCCGTTGGCTCTGCAGACCGCAGCCCTGCATGTTGGACTGCCCGGCGACAATCCAGACATCACCGACCAGGAGGTCCTTGATTTTGCAGGAGTCGAGCACGTTGTTCTGCTTGTCGGCCACAATCAGTTCGACCGTGTAAGGACCTCCTGCGGGTACGCCCTTGAGAGTGCCCGTAAAAGATCTCTTGGTAGCTGAGCCGACGCGTTTCGTGCTGAACCCTTTGAGGGCTTTGCCGTTTTTGCGGACACAGGCCAGCACGGTCCCCGGGCCGCTGCACGACCCGCTGAAATCGGCATCACTCTTGTTTTGCTTATTTCGCTGCACGACCATATGGTCGAACAGTCCCTGCGTGATCTGCATGTGTTGTCCTTTCTTGAAAACCTGATTCGGAACTGTGTTCTCTTTTCCGCACTGTATCATGAGCATCCCTGCTCATGCTCCTGCTGGAGTCGGACATGAGCAGAGATGCTCATGATACCGTTCCGGATTGCCGGAGCGCATTTCGAATGCGTTTGTCATTTCCCGGCGTTCTTCATCTGACAGCTTGGCAGGACTTCGCCGCCGCGGGAGCCGGGCTGCGTTTCGTTGGTGCGCAACCAGGCCAACAGGGCGGCAAGCAGGTCCCCCTTGATCTCTGTATGCGCTTCGTCGTCCCAGAGATTCTGCTGTTCGTCCGGATCCTCCTGCATGTCGTAGAGCTCGCCTTCACCCGCTCCAGAGTGGTCGTACGGCGCGTGGAACAGATTCAGCTTGTAGCGTGCATCGCGAATCATCGTGCCGTGAATCGGCGGCTCGAAATACGGTGTCCGCGTCGGCTCCGACGACAACCCGCTGTTGCGGTAGCAGCAGACGGCGTAGTCATGGACGCGGTCTGTTGCGCCGGCGATCAACGGCAGGAGGTCCTTCGCGGCCGGCATGATGGCCTCGAGTTCTGCGTCAGACATACCAGCGGCTTTGAGTACGGTTGCAGCCAGATCGTGGATCTGGACCAGGGCGGAGACATGCGTTGGCACCGCGTCCGACAATGTAGGAGCGGCTTCCATGCCGCGATCCGAAGCCGGCAGAAATGCCGGCGTTCCCGGGGTTGGTGGCCGGATGAGAAGCGGGACACGAACGTTGGCTTCATAGAAGAATGCACCCTTTACCATCAATCCGTGATCCCCGAGCATGTCGCCATGGTCGCTGGTGAAGATGACCAGCGTGTTGTCGGCCAGGCCCTGTTGCTCCAAGGTATCGAGAACGCGGCCGAATTCCTGGTCGGCGAAGGCGATGGACGCATGGTAACCGAAGCGCATCCGGCGGAGGTCGTCGCGCGTGTAGCGGCTGAAATCGCGCATGTAGGAGCCGTGATGTTCGCGTTGTACGGCCGCGGGCTTATCATCCATGTCGCCCTCGGCCCAGAGCGGGTCCGGGATGCGATCAGCATCAATAATATCGTCCATCTCTTGGGGGTAATCTTCGTACGGATTGTGCGGATCGAAGATGCTCATCATGCAGAAGAACGGTTTGCTGCCGTCCTGCTGCTCGAGGAAGTTGATCGTGCGTTCCGCGGCCCAGTGTGTGAGGTGCAGTTCCCGGGGGTGGTGTAGAACGTTCCGCAGGTCCTTGGCTAAACGGTCGTGGAACTCCGGGTGGTTCTCGCGCAGCCATTGGGCGTACGCCTGATTCGGCGAGTTCATGCGCAGGCAGGCTTCCATACAGGGCTCGAAGATGTCAAAACCGTCGTGCGGATGCCGCTGATAGTGTTCGTAGTCGACGGCGCTGACATGGAGTTTGCCGAAAAGCGCGGTTGTATAACCCAGTTGCTGCAGGCGTTCGGAGAACAGGACCTCCTCCTCGGGCAAAACGTCATAGAGCCGATACACCCCGTGCCCCGGGAGGTGCTTGCCGGTAAACAAACTGGCGCGCGACGGCGTACAGATCGGGTTGTTGACGTAGCAGTTGTCGAACACAACGCCCTGTCGGCCCAGACGATCAAGATTTCGGGTGTGCGCCCAGTCGCAGCCGTAGACGCCGAGGGAATCCCAGCGTTGTTGGTCGGTCATCAGGATCAGGATGTTCGGTTGCTCAGGCATCGTTCCAGGCGTCCTCCCATGGTGTGCCGTTCAGCGGATGACCGCCCTTCTTCTTGTAGTCGGCGAGGCTCAGTTTGTCTGGGGAAAGCGTTGGCTCATTGGCAATCGCCCGGGTGAAAGCCTCGGCATAGGATTCGACTGAATCCCTCTCGTCGGCCGGCAGATGCTCCGGCCACGTCTGCTCGTTGATGATCACGGCACCCGGATGCTCGTTTGCGGGCGGCTTGGGTGCCGGCGTCGGCTGCAGTTCGCCAAGGCCATATTCCTGTTCCCAGCGACGAAGTCTCTCATGCAACTCCGTCGCCAGCTCCGGTTGTCGATCAATCACGTTTTCCAACTCGCCGGGATCATCTCTCAGGTCGTAGAGCTCGCGATATCCACCCCTGGCCCACCAGCAGTACTTGTGGTGTGCCGTGCGGCAGGCGATCCAGCGCTGGGGACCATGGTGATAGTCGATCATGTAGCCGTCGCGCGGTTCCGCCAGACCGCCGCCGTCGCGGCCCAACAAGCTCTTGCCGGGCAACACAGGGGCGCCCGGGGCGTACGACAGACCAAGTTCGTCGAGGACGGTCGGCAGGAAGTCCTCCAGGCCCACGAGATCATCACAGACGCGGCCGGCTTCCGTTCGGTCCGGCCAGTACAGCAGCATCGGGATCCGCGCTGAAGCTTCATACGGCACGTTCTTCTGCGAACACCCGTGGTCGCCCAGCATATCGCCGTGATCGCTGGTGAAAATGATGACCGTGTTGTCTGCCAGTCCCAGTTCATCCAGGGCGTCGAGGATCTCGCCGACGCCTTCGTCAACCTGCGTGACCAGACCGTAATACAATGCGCGAATACGTCGGATGCGGTCGTCGTCCAGATGGGCGCCGTCGAGCCGCGCCCGCCCGCCGGTCGACGGGATGGTGGCCAGCGGGCGCTCACGGTTGACCGGCAGATCCATCTTGGCCGGATCATACATCGTATCATAAGGTTCACTGGGACAGAACGGCGGGTGCGGTGCAATCCAAGAGGTCCAGAGGAAGAACGGCATGCCCGGCCGGTTGCGGGTGTGTTCATGCAGGAACGACACCGACTCCCGAGTGGTCCAGGCGGTGGTGCTGTGGTTCGCCGGCAGCCCGGTCGTTTGCGGCTGGTAGTACAGCAGGTCCCGCAGACCGCGCGGATAGCGGGTACGCACGCCCTGGCTCTTGAGGTACATCAGATAGTCGTCATCAATCCGGTACCGCACGCCGCCTTCGAGACTCTTCAGATCAAAGAACCCGTGATAGCGGCCGCGAAAATGCATTTTACCAACCCCCTGGGTGTGGTAGCCGGCAACGCCCAACTGCGTCATGATCGTCGGCAACTCCGGCACCGGTCGTTCGATGGCCTGATTGTGGGACCAGCGATGTACCGACAGGCGATGGCCGGTCAGAAAACTGTAACGCGCCGCGACGCAGATCGGCGTCGGCGTACAGGCATTGCGAAAGTAGACGCCGCGGGCGGCGAGACGGTCCAGGTTCGGAGTGTGAATCCTGCTGTTGCCGGCGCAGCCCATCGCGTCAAAGCGTTGCTGGTCGGTCATCAGCACGAGGATGTTTGGTCTGGCGGTATTCATGGATTCAAAACGCTACTGCGTGGATTGTCGTTGGATCAGTCTCGGTTGATAGATGCGCTGTACCGCGTTGGTGGACGGTTTCAGAATGCTGCGGACCAGCAGTTTCACGGCTTCCGCATGGAATTGCTCCGCCGGGACGCAGAACGTACTCAGGGGCGGGTCCAGATAGCGTGACGTCGGCAGGTCGTCATACCCGAGTACCGCAATGTCCGCCGGGATCTTCATGCCCTTCTGCTTCAGCGCATGATAGGCGCCGACCGCCAGCAGGTCCGACAAGGCAAACAGCGCGTCCGGCTTGCGTCGGCGCGATTTGAGCGCCGCGGCCATGGCTTTGAAGGCGGCATGTTCGTTGAACTGCTCGCAGACAATCTCCCGCGGCGCCTTCAGGCCCAGCTCCGCACAACCGGCAACGAACCCGTCAAACCGGCCCTGCGTCGCCTGCGTCAAAACCGCCGGCCGCAGCACCGCCAGACGTGTCCGGCGACCGCCGGCAGACAGGTGCTCGGCCGCCTCGCGGCCGTTCGTTTCGCAGTCCGACAAGACCGCACTGTAGCCCTCGATGCGGCGCCCCATCAGCACGACCGGGAACGACAGCTTTGCTGCTTCAAGCCAGGCGTCGTCGGCCGCTGTCGTATTCGCAATCAGCGCCCCGTGAAAACCGCGGTGGGCACCGGAGGTCAGGAGCTCCTTGAGTCGCCCCGCTTCGAACGGATAGAGCACCGCCGAAAAACGAATCTCCGCCGTACTGTGGCTCTGCAGCACATGGCCGAGCCGCACCATCAGCTTGTTGACCAACGTCAACGGCGCCTGATACGAAGTGATGACCGCGACGTTGACGTAGCGCACGCCGCTGCGCATCATGCGGGCAGCCTGATTCGGCACATAACCCAACCGCCGGGCGGCAGCCCGAACCCGGTCCACAACCGCCTGCGAAATCCGCCGCTCCGCGGCTTTGCCGCTGAGTACCGCGGAAACCGTCGACGCTGAAACACCGACGTCTCTGGCAATATCTTTGATCCCAATACGCATGGATTCGGAACCGGGTAAACGGTCTTCGGGGAACAGTTGTTTGTAACGTTTGTGCAGTGCGAGATCAGCTGCTACCAGCTGATAACTTGGTTATGAGATGATTAGCTCTATGAATTTCGGCCATTTGCTATAACGTTTGTGCACAATACCGCCGGCGCTGCTGCGGTCAAGAGGAAAACGGGAAAAGAGCGGGATTTGCGGAAGGAGCCTGCTGGGCGGCGCGCCGTCGACTGGCGCGGCACGAAGATCGTCTCCGAACGAATTTTCGATAATTCCGGCCCTTGATTCTGCTCGCCGGCTTGACATCTTCAGCGCCGCGGCTATTGTTCCATATTACTGAATTGAATTCCTAATTATGGAAGGCGGATCGTGAGTGTGCCGGTCAGTTCCGTGAAGAAGGCGATGGAGCTGCTGGATATCCTGGCGTTTGAGGATGTGCAGCAGCGGGGTATTGCGGTATCGGCCCTGGCCCGGCGCCGGAACCTGCCGGTGAACACCGCCCACAACCTGCTCAAGAGCCTGGCGGCCTGCGGCTATGTTGGCCAGAACGCCGACGGCCTGTATATCGCCGGTCCCAAATGCCGACAACTCGGCGCCTGGAATCGGCTGCAGACGCCCGCGATCCGGAGCCGGATCGAGCCGGCGCTTACTGCCCTGGGCGAGCAGCTCAATGAGCGCGTTGTCCTCGTGGCGCTGGTCGACGGCAACTGGTCGCCGGTGGCGCAGCGAGACGCGTCCCGGGCGGTCGCGGTGAATCCCGCATCGAACCTTCCCGACAATATTTACACCGTCACCACGGGGCGGGTTCTGACGTCGTTTTGCAGCAGTGAGGATCGAACCCGCATTGTGGAACGCCACGGCTTGCCCGGGAAGCGCTGGGGCCACCTCCGTTCGGCAGCGGCGCTGGACCGCGCCTGTAAAGAAATCCGCGCGGCCGGCTACGCGCTTATCGAGCGCGAGACCGAGGGCTACCTGATGTTCGCCTTTCCGGTCCTCGCCCCGGCCAGCGGCCGTCTGATCGGAGCGCTCGGCTGTTCGGCCCCGCAATTTCGTTGTTCTGGAAACCGTTTGCAGCAGATGCTCAAGCAGGTCGAGGCCGCCGCGACAGCCCTGGCCCGGCAACTTGTCTGAACCACAAAGGAATTCCGTCATGAGTACCGACTGCCCGCCGCTTGCCTTTCAACCTCCCCGCGTTTATGTGCTCAAACCGGTCTGGGACAAGCCGGACGCCGCCCGCCGGGCGGAACGCTTTGCCGCCGCCTGTATCGGCGCAGACGTACGCACGATCAGCTATGCTGACTTGCCGGATGTCGTGGTCGAAGAAGGCTGGGATCACTTCCCCAGGATGGGCACGTTGCCGGCAGTGCCGCCGCCGATCCCGCTGTTGGGGTTGTTTCATTTTGACCGGCGTACGGTCGACGAGTTGACGCAGCGCCTGCGCGACGCCTACCGAGGCGACGGGCACTTCAACTGGTGGGTGGCGGCCGGCGGCCGGCATTTCTCCTTCTTCCATTCGGGCACGAAGTGCGACAAGATCCAGGACGTGGCGCCGAATCCGCAACATGTCTGCCGCGCCTGCTGGCGGCTCAATCAGGGCGCCGGCTGCTGCCATCAATGCGCCTATTGCGGGCTTGGCGGAGTGTTGATCAACCACGTCAACGTCGAGGACTACATCGAACATCTGGCACAGTTGATCAAGCGCAACCCATGGCAGACAACCTACCTGCTGGATGACGCCATGGATGTGCCGACCCTCGAACCGCAGATGGACATGCTCGGCCCCTTGATGCGGTTCTTCGAGACCACCGGCGATCGTTACCTGATCATCCACACGAAGACCGACCGGGTGGCGGGCTTTCTCAACGCGAACGCCCCGCGGAATACGATCATCGCCTGGAGTCTTTCCGGTCCCACACAGTCGTCGCAGTTGGAGAAAGTTGCCGGCACGACCGACGGTCGGTTGGCGGCCGCGCGCGTCTGTCAGGAAGCCGGGATCACCGTGCGCTTCAAGTTCAAACCGATCATCCCCGTGCCGAACTGGCGGGAGGACGCCGCTTACATGATCGCCAGGATGTTCAAGGAAACGCAGCCGGACAATCTCAGCATGACGGTACTGATGTGGATGGATGTCGCCGCGCTGAAGGCCTGCATCGGCAAGGACCTCCTTGACGCCGACTGTCTGGCGGCGGCCGAAGCGGCGAAGCGGGAGCTGCAAGAGTTGCGGACCGGGCCGTTTCCCCTACCGGTGCGGGCGGAGATTTACCGCCACCACCTGGCGGAGATCCGCAAGCACAACGCCGATATCCCGGTAACGATCTCCACCGAAAGCATGGAAATGTGGAAGCTTCTCGGACCGGAGCTCGGCGTCTCGCCGCGCAGCTACGTCTGCGGTTGCGGCCCCAACGCAACGCCAGGCCGCAAACAGCTCGACATCAGTCCCTGGCAGGACTGCAAAGCCGCAGTCAACTGGGACGGCAGCCCGGTCTTCACCGGCGATGCGTAAATCGTGCTGCTCCGCCCGGTCCTCTCTGCCGCAGTTGCATGCGGCTCGACCGCTGGTTATGTTCTTGGTTACCAGGAACTCTCAGCCCTGCAGGAACGCATGAAAAACCTCCGGCTCGTGATTGCGGCGACAGGACTCCTGGTCCTGACCGCCGGTTGCCGGTCTGCTGCCATGAAGCAAGTCGAACATCCCCGTAACGGCACTCCTCTGGGCGGCCGCGTTGCCGTGGTCTACTCAAGCCGCTACCAGATTCGCCTGGGCGGCCTCGAACGCATTCATCCGTTTGATATTCACAAGTATGCCCGCATCTACCGGGCGCTTGTCAAAGACGGCGTTGTGCAGCCCGGGGACGTTTACGTACCGGCCGCGGTGTCCGACGCCGATATCCTTCGCGTCCACACACCGGCGTACTGCAGAAGTTTGAAGGACTCAAGCAACGTTGCCCGCTACATGGAGGCGTCCGCCGTGGCGATCCTGCCGGACGGCGTGATGCAGCGCCGCGTTCTCACGCCGTTCCGGTATACGACCGGCGGCACGCTGCTCGCGACGCGCCTCGCGCTGCAACACGGTATCGGCATCAACATCGGCGGCGGCTACCACCACGCCAAGCCGGATGTCGGCGAGGGATTCTGCGTCCTGGCCGACATCCCGATTGCCGTTCAAGCGTTGCGGCACGAAAACAAACTGCGCCGGGTTCTGGTCGTCGATCTCGACGTGCATCAGGGCAACGGTACGATCGCCTGCTTTCGCCACGATGAAGAGGCCTACACGTTCTCCATCCATCAGCGGGACATCTATCCCATCCCAAAAGAACACGGCGACTATGACGTCGAAGTCGACGCCGGCATGGAGGACGAGGAATACCTCCGCCTGCTGGCGGGCCACCTGCCGGAGGTCTTCAAGAAAGCCAAACCGGACATCGTCTATCTGGTTGCCGGGGCCGACACACTGACGGGCGACTCACTGGCATCCCTGGAGATGACTGCTGCAGGAGTCGTTCGCCGCGATGCGATGGTGATCGACGAATGCGTCAAACGCAAGATCCCGGTGGTCGTCACTCTCGGCGGCGGCTACAGCAAGCAAACCTGGGACGTGCAATTCCAGAGCATCCGCCGAACCATCCGGACTCACGGCCGCCCCCAGCCGGAGGACTGATTGATTCATAAACCTGCTGCCGCGAGCCGTCATAGCACACGATTCCAAGCAGTTCCAACCGACGCCGCTCTTGGCGTCTGTCCGGACGCCGGCGACCGGTCTACGCCTGTAAGCTCTTGATCCTCGTCCCGTCCCCACGTTGTCACGTAGAACGAGACTCACACGGCCCACACCGACAGCTCTGCCGCCACAGCGGACAGGCTGTAACGACGTTCATGAATGAATCAAGCTGGACGGGCGTCACTCGTGAGCCCTCGTTTACTGCCCTTCTTTGCCCCGAGTCCCGACTGGTGTAGGTGACCGATCCTGAAACTCCGCACCGCAAGCTCCTACGCCGAGGCTTCGGCGCTCAAGAGGGTGCGGGATCTCTAGGCGGACCGCGAAGGGCAGTAAACGAGGGCTTACCGTCACTCTGCCAGCTTGTATTCCGGCCAATGCTGGAAGCTCTTGTGAAACCAGCCGCCGGGCATGGTCGGACTGGAATGATGGTAGCGCGGCTTCCGGACGTCCGAATCCTGGACCACCGCCAAGATGCGAATACTCTTGCCGGCCGGTCGCCAGAGCCAGCGTTTCTCGCCGCGATAGTGGCTGCTGCAGGGCTCGCCCTTTTCGTCCACCCACAGTCCCCAGTTCTTCGGCACACCGAGACTGCGCCAGGGGACGCGGATCTCAGCGGTGTAGCCCGTGTCGGTGTCGTCCGCCTGATTCACCGTCGACGGCTTGCCGTCGGCTTTGAGTTTCAGGTGCACCGCCATCTTCACGGTCTTGTCGCCGTCGTCCAGCAGGTACTCGTTGTGACAGAATCGAATCCCCCAAGGCGTTTCGATGCTCTTGCGAAAGGGGCGGTCTTCCGGAATCAGGACGCACCAGACGTCGTTGAACTCGTTGTTGGCATTATGATGGAACTCCCACATGTACTGCGCGTCATCCACGGAGAAAAAGAACTCGACGACATCAGGGCGATCGCCTTTCGGTCCCCAGATCTCACACCCCGGCCGCTGATTTCCCTTCGGCCCCTGCTTCGCCCCTGTGGCCTTGGCGGTCAGATTTTTGTCGAACGTTTCGTAGCCGATGTAGAGGTAGTCCTGGTCCCAGGCGTAGCGGACCGCGGCGCGCGGCGACTCGCTCAGCTCTGCCTTCTTCCCGTGGATGTAATCGCCCTTCGCCGGTTTCGCCTTCTGCCAACAGGCCTCGTCCAATTTGCCGTCAATGGTCATATCCGTCGCCGTCACCGCCACATGTTCCGGCGCTGCCGGCTTTTTCTCGGGCTCTTTGACATCCTGGGCCTGCAGGAACAATGCGATGCCAACGAGTAAGAAAGCTGTCCATATCCGCATCATGAGTTCTCCTGTATACCAGCTCTAATGCCTGTTCTCCGGCAGTGTATAAGGCGCTGCCTGAAACCAGGCTTTCCTACTGATGCAACTCCGCATCGCACCAGTTCGCTGCGTCGAGACGGTTGCCGTCACCGCCGTCGGTGACGACAAGGCGTAAGCGATTGACGCCGTTGACGTCCACTTCGACGTCTCTCGCTTCATCGAGCCCGGACATGACCGGCGACTTCCAGACTTTCTTGCCGTCGGCGTAGATCTCGAACACCACGCTGCCGCGGCCTTCCGTGGCGGCGTCGACGCCGACCTTTGCTTTATATGTCTTGAACTGCCTGTTCAGTGAAATCTCAATCAGGCTGGGGGCAAAGACCCCGATACCATTGACGAACCTGTCCTCGCCGATCTTCATCGGCTCGCCGGCCATGTTTCGCGCAAACCGTATATGGCTGACGGCCTGGTCGACGTGTACAGCGCCGACGGCGCTCAACGGAAACGCCCCGCCGCGATACGCCAGCACAGACCAGGACACCGTGTTCGCTTTGCCCCGGTACTGCACTTCGATTTTCGCTTTGCCGCTGACCGCAGTTGCCGGGATCACGTAGATCGAATCACGAAAGCCGGTCGACAAATCCTTGTCCGTACGCGACAGATCCCAGGTGCCGGCGGCTTTGCCGTTGACCGCTATTGTGGCCGTATGTCCCGCGTCATCGAGGAAGAACCGCTTGCGCAATACTATGCCCACACCATTCGGCACGGAGACGGTAAGGACCTCCTTGCCGCCTTTGCCGAAGACCAGTGCCGGCAATGAGACGTCCGCGCCGGAAACCGTGCGGCCGGCAAGGACTTCCTGCCTGCCGCCCTGCGCGTGATAGTTCTCGGGTTTTCCGGTTATTGGAAAAGCCGTCAGGACCTCCTGCGGCCAGGCAATCGCCTTGCCGTCCTTCACCTGCAGGCGTCGTAATGCCGCAACAGGATTGTCCTTGGTGTTCAAGATGAACAACGCCGGAACCTTGCCGATTGAGTAGTACCCCGCGTTCACCTTCATGGGCGTACCAAACAAGTCCTCGGCTTCTGTCACCGTCAGACCGGTACGCGCAAAGGACAGTTGTCCCGCATTGTTGTTGCGCCAGGCGAATGCCGCATAGCTGCCGTCCCTCCGTCGGAACACCAGGCAACGCGTGCGCTGAGGAATCACATCCTGCACTTCGATATCAGCCACATAGGTCATGTTGGCCAACATCCGACGCAACCGCGCCAGACCGAGCCAGCCGGCCTTGGGCCGCAACGTCGGCAAGGTGATCTTATGCGGCCAGACCATAAACGAATCCCGATAGGTCAGCCCCAGACCGATCCGGCTGAAGTCCCCGTTGCTGATCGAGACTTCCGGACGGATCCCGACGCGTTCCAGCAGCAAGGCGGAACGCAGCACATAGGCGGCCTGATCAAACTCGTCCAAACCGTCGGCACTCTTCTCGACGGCCCAGTCCAGGTCCGTCAGCAGGATCTGCCGTTTGTTCTTGTGGTCAACTTTCAAAGCGCGTCGCAGCCGCGCCACATATTGCGGCACTTCCGCGTCTTCTGGCGACCGTACACCGACATCCAGTCGGACATTGATGCCGGAGAGATATTCGAGGGCCTCGTGCTTCGCGAGTTCATTGAGATACGGGATCGTGGTGCCGGGCGTCATGCCGCCAATGATCAACGGCCGCTTCGCGCTGTATTCGCGGCGCCATTTATCGGCCGACTTCAGCAACTTCGCAAAGCGCTCCGGCTTGACGGCGAGCGACCCGCCTTTCGCGTCGGGATTGTTCCACAGGACCCAGCCGGAGACGTCGTTGCCGATGCCGCGCATCATGGCGTTCACGTAGTTGTCCCAGTCTTCAATACGTTCCGGCACGAGGAACACATCCACGGCATGGCCAATGTCACGTTTGCGGCGGTCAAACGCATTCGACTTGAACTGCTCCATGCCGATCCCGGAGGCATAATAGGCGGAATACCCAAGCAGCATCCAGGGGTCGCCGCCGAGTTCGCGGATCTCTTTGATCCGCAACCGGGCGGACCGCGTCTGCATGTTGCCGGGATAGTGCTCCAGCCAGTCCCAGTCTTCACTGATAAAGGTGTACAAGGACTGCAGCGGCTCCCGCAAACGCCATGGGTTCGGCAGGTCCTCCTTCCAGTCCTCACCTAAATACGGCTGCAGATCCGTGATCAAAATGCCGCGTTCGATCTTGCGCCGGACATCATTGCCTTCCAGCAGGGTAACAACCAGTTGGTACGCACCAGGACCGAGTTTCGGCTGGTAAGGTACGCGCACGCGGGCTCCGGCCGAAAGCGACAGCTTCTTATTGAAGCGGGATACCACAGCATTACGCCAGTCGAGAATCTCCGCTTTCACAACCACACTGCGTGAAGCATTCCGTTCCAGACTGTCCACGACCAGATGCAACGTGCTGTTGGTCCCGAGAACATTGCCGACGCCGTCATGCTCAAGTGAGAGTCCGAGGCGTTCGGCCGGCAACAGATGCGTATCACAGCGGATATCGTCCAGGTACAATGTGCCGGATGGTTTCTCAGTCCCGAATGCCTGGATGCCGAAGTGCAGGCCATAGGGGTACGATGGCTGGAACGCGCGCACGGGCAGTTTCTGGCGCCACGTCGGCGGCACCAGCGGCAGGCGGAAATGCAGTTCTCGCCAGCCGGTCCAATCGACGCGCACGGCGCTTTGCAGGTCGCCCTCCTCGACACGCGTCGGCAGCATGTCCCATTGACGGCCGTCCTTGCCGTTGCGAATGCCCGTGAGATCACCGAGGATCGGGTACAGCAGTACGCCGCTGCCGTCGCCGTGCACCCAAACCGACAGCTTCGTTGCCGGCCCGGCGATCGTTGGATCAATGGCGATAACGGTGTGTGCGTGCTCTTCGCTGTCCCAGTTCACCGCCAGGGATCGCTTGCCGCCATGTGCTTTCTTGGTTGCAGTCACCGCTCCGGGGGTTGCCCCCTTGCGGTAAAGGTAGTAGGCCCGGTCCGTTTCGAAGTCGGTCACCAGCATGCGGCTGTCGGGCTGGACCAGGACGATCTCGCGCGTGGCCGAAATGGAACCGTCCTTCTTGTCGAACGCCGTCACCTGCAGCCGGAATGGCGCGGCTTTTCCCTGGATAGCTGCCTTATGTTTCGACAGCTCCAGACGCAGGCGTTTCGCCGTTCCGGCTTTGAGCGTTTCTTCCATGGTGTCCTTGGCGAGTACGTCATCCGCGCGATCGAACAGGACCCAGTTGACGCCCAGGGTCCGAGCCGTGCTCAGGCTGCCGTTCTGCAAGGTCAGAACGGCGCCCCGGTCCGGGGCATAGCGGTGTTCGGCATCGTCGTACGCCACATGTACCGCCAGCGACTCGACGGCAGCCACCTGGGTCTCGGCGAACACCGGCCCGATGTACACTGTGCCGGCAAAAGTCCTGTCGCCGGCCTTCTTCTTGGCGTTTTCGTCCCGCCAGCTGACAATGCGGAACGCTGCGAGTTCGATCGGAAAATCAATCGCATGCGACGAACCGGTGCGTTCATTCTGACCTATACCGCTGCCCGGCAGACCCACTTCGAAATAGCGCCACCCTTTGAAATCCAGCCGACACACATCGCGCGTGCCGTGGTCGGTCCGTTTCCAGCCGCCGGGCCAGAAATCGGCCAGGTTCGAGTAGTCCAGAAACACGGCCTGCAGCAGCGCGCCGCTGCCGTCGCCGCGCACCCAGATGCCGGCGCGGAAGCTGTTGCCGGGGAAGAAGCGATCGCCCGTCAACGGGTTTGCCGCGAGGCGCGGAATCCGGGAATGGCCGTTATAAATCTCGGCGTTGTCGCGATAGTCGATCCGCATCGCGAAACGTCCCGGCGGCAGTTTGCCGTCGGCGCCTGCTGTCTTCTCGGCCTGTAGATCCACCCGACGGATGCGCGCGTTCACCTGGGTGACCAGGCTGGCGCGTTGCCCTTCACCCATCAGCCAGCTCAGCCAGTTGCGGTGTTGCCGCACATCGAACCCGCCGGGACCGGTCCAGCCGGCCGTCAACCAGTGGCGGTTCACATCGCTGAAGTTATCCCAGAGAATGCGGGCGTTCGACATCACCAGCGTGCGTTCGAATCGCCCCGACGCCGCCGGCAGATCGGCAGACAGGATGTCGCCGCTCACTTTGAACGGCGGCAGGAACAAGCCGAGGTTCTCCGGCTTCAGCGCAAACTGGACCTCCTTGCGTTTGCCCGCGGCCAATGGGATCGTGAACTCACGGTCGACAACGGAGTTTTCGTTTCGGTCGGTGATATTCACCCGCATGCGCGCCGTCGCTTTGGCATCCGTGAAGTTGTGGATGTCCGCGAACAACGAGATGTTTTCGGTATACGTCCGCGTGGTTGGACCGACCAAGCCGACCAACGTCGAGGCCTGCGGCCGGCTGCGCATTGGCACCAGGCGCAGGTCGTCGATCAGCACACTGCCGGTCATCGCCAATTCCTTGTTGCGGCGGTTGCCGTAAATACGGATCTCTCTCAACCACACCTGGTGGCCCTTGGGGATACCGGCCAACGGGAACGAGATCAACTTCCAACCGTCGTATTCAAGGCTGACTTTGTCGCCCCACTTGTCACGCCGATCATAGTGCCGTTGGCGGCCGCGGCTGTCGGTGCCCAGGCGCGCGTGCCAGACGGACAACTGGATTTCGTGATCAAGATTGTTGCCCTTCACCCATAGCTGCAGCGTGCCCCGAACGTCGCCCAGCGGTCGATCCAGGCGCAGGCCCGCATAGTACTGTCGCGGGTCCAACGTGTACTTCAGCTTCGCCATGGCCAGGCCTTCCTTCGCTCCCTGCAGCACCTGCTCCGAACGAATCTGATTGCTGGACTTCAGCCCGCTGCTGAAGTTGTCCAATACCACGTACGGCTTCTCCTTCGCCCCGACCACAACCGCCGCCAACAGCAACAACAATCCGGTTACTGCGCGCCGAACCTTCTTGTTCGCGCTCTTTGCCGGCCACCCTACGACAAACTCCGGGACTTCGTCTGTACACCGACTGCCCGGCGACAAGCTCCGGGGTTTCGTCGGAATACCGAATACTGAATACTTCCTCACTTCTTCTCCTCCGACTTGGACGGCGCCTTCGGTTGCCAGAGCAACGGCGACATGCCTTGAAAGGTGAAGCTCTGGCCGCTGTTCTTTTCGATGCGGACATCGCCGGCAAGAACGAAGAGGGCCTTCTTGTAGGGCACCACGGAAACGACTTTGCCCAGATCATGCGGCGCTTTGAAACGGTCGTCCGGCTTGCCGTCGCTCTGCCGCAAGACCGCCAGACCGCCTTCATGGGGGATGCAGAGCTGCGATTTCGTCGGCAAGGGCTGACCGGATATGCGGCGACCCAACTGCTGCTTCCACAGCACGCGTCCGTCGTGACCGGTCCATACTGCTTCGCCTTGATCGCTGATGAACAATACGCCCTTCGGCGTCACGACCGGGCAACGCGAGATGTGGCCATTGAGTTTCTTTGTCCAGATCTCTTTGCCGTTGCGCGCATCAAAACAACGGGCGTTGCCGCCCTCGTCGCCGAGATAGACTTTGCCGTCGGCCACGGCGGGACTGCAACGGGTATATTTCGCGATCGGCCTCTTCCACTGGAGTTCGGCGGTGTCCGCATTGACCGCGTACAACGATCCGTCCCAGGACGGTACATAAATCGTGCGGCCGGCCAGAGCCGGGGCGCCGCGCACCTTGCCGCCGGTCTTGAACTCCCAGATCAGGATGCCGGAGTCGATGTCGATCTTGTAGAGATTGCCGTCGTCCGAGCCGAAATAGACGTCATCGCCGTCCGGCACCGGCGACGAATACACCCGGCCGGCGGTCGGGAAATTCCAGAGGTAGGTGCCGTTGTCGGCAACCGCATGCATCTTGCCGTCGGCGGTGCCGACCAACAACCGGTTGCCGTAACGCGCCGGCGTCGTGGTCGGGCTGATGGACCCGATCTTCCAGGTGCGGCCGTGTTGCAGGCGGTCATTGCGCTGCCGTCGTTTGCTTTTCTTGTTTTGCTGCGACGGCTGCGGGATACGCAACTCATGCACGGCCCCGGCCGGGTTGGTCGCGGTAAAACCGCCCGACGCCGCGAGGGAGCCGGAGAAATACGGCGGGTGCCCATAGAACCGGATTCGCGGCAGTTCCTTGTACTCGCCAAGGAGGTCCTCCGGCAACCGGGGCTGGACATGGGTCGGGTGGCCCATGAACATCGGCAACGCCGCCGGGTCGTCCGGAAACTGTTTGCCTTTGCCGGCAATATCCGGGCCGCCCAGCGGGCCGTAGAGTTCGATCTCGGTGATACAGTCTTGATGACCGCGGTGCATTGCCGGCAGGATCTTCACCTGATCCGTCCGGACTGCCGGCTTCAGCTCGACAACGACAAAGCGCCGGTGATTGCCGCGCACCAGGGCTGCCAGCTCAACCTGCTTCGTTTCCATGTTGTTCACCTGAATCCCGATGAACCGATAGGTGTTGGCCGGCGTCGCATTGTTCAGGTAGAGCACAATGTGGGAGATGTACGACGGCCGCGTCAGCACCGCGCTGAAGCCGATGGGATCGGGCAGGAAGGTCCAGCGCGGGCCGACATCATCCAGACGGCCGTTATGCAGGAATGCCTGTTCCTGATACATCGTCTGCGAACTCGTGGTGCCGCCCTGCTTGAAGGCGGTCACATGGCTCTGCTGCATCAGTTTCTTCTGCAGATCCCCGGGAATGCGGTCATACGAGACGCGGAAGTCCTTGACGAACGTCGGTTCGACGACATGCAGTTCCTCGTTGGCCAGCAGGTTGGCGGACGGAAACCGGATCGGCCGCAACGAGACGTTGTCCACCGAGACGCTGCCGCCGTCGGCTTCGAAGCCCACCAGCAGGCCGTCGGTGCCGGCATAGCTCTTGACCGCCAACCGGCCGAAGGTCCACTCACCGGGCCGGGCACGAAATTGTGAAGCCGTCAGGTTCTCGTCTGTCCCGTTCCTCAGCAACGCACCGGCGGTCAGTCTTGTGCCGGCGTCGTCAAAACGGTAGTAGAATTCCAACAGATACGTTGCCGACGGGATGACGCGCCGCTTGATCTCCTGCGAGACGAGTTGTCCGGATTTCAGTTGCAGCGCGCGCTTGCCCTTGCGGGCCGGTGGGCCCAACGCCGGCTTGCCGTCTGCCGGGGCCCAGTTGCCCTCGTTCTCAAAGCCGCCGTTGACGACTTGTTCGAGTCCCAGGCGCAGCACGCCGTCAAAATCGTCCGGACCGTCAACCGCCACCGGGAAGAACTCGGCCGAGCTGTCGCGATCGCGTTGCAGACCGGCTTGAACAAACTTCGGATAGCCCTTGCCGACGACTTCATGGAACGTCCGCAACAGGAGCTTCCGCTGCGGCTTGCCCGCCGCATTGAAGCGCACCACCAGACCATTGTTGCAGCCGGCAATCAGGCCATCGCCAACGGGCAGCAGGCGCGCGGCAAACGGCAGCTTGTACTCCCACAAGCGCTTGCCCGATTTCAGATCGAGACATTGCACCTTGCCGACCCGGTTGCAGCGGAACAGCCGCGTCTCGTCGACGTTGACCAGGTCGTACCACAGCAGCCACTGGTAGCCTTCAGCGTAGCTCCAGACTTCCGTTCCGTCAGGCCGCAGGCGGACGGCGCCGGTGGTCGATAATTGCAGACGGTCACCATTGGCCAGCGGCTGTCCCGGGCGGTGTTCGAATCGGCCCAACTTGCCGCCGGCGAGCATCGGCGCCTCGAGAGCGCCCGTCCGCACGATCGGCAGTTCGCGGCCGTCCGGCCAGAGCAAGGTCCAACCGCTGGCTCGCGTCTGGTTGCCGGGATCCTCGGTGTTCCGCAAGAGGATCTTGCCGGTGGCGGCGTCGAAAATATGCGGATAGTGCGCCCAGACATCTTTCGTCTCGGTGTTGATCACGGTCGAGCCGACTTTCTCGAATTGCGACAGCGCAATACGTTTGCCGTCCGGCGAGACGACGAACGAGCCCATGGACACGCTGTGCTGGTAGGATCCGGCGCCGCCGCTGGACTCGACCTCCTGCGGTACGCGGGCATTGGCTTCGGCGATGTCGTGACACCACATCTTGCGGCCGTCGAAATCGATCGCCATCAAACCGGTCAACCCGCCGATCAGGATCTGGCGCTGCCCGGCGTTGACGACGATCCGCACTTTGGTGTCGACAGCGCCTTCGCCGCCGGCGCCGGTCCAGTGGCCGTGGAATCGCGGATACTCCGTGGCGGCAAATTTCTTCAGAACCTTGCCCGTGGCGCCGTCAAGCATGAAGAACAAATAGCCGCGGCCGGTGGCGGCAACGACCTTCTTGCCGCCGTCAATCCAGCGGGCGTAGTAAACGTTGAACTCCGGCAGGTATTGCTTCCACAACAGGTTACCGTCATCGCCAAAACAGAACAGGTTGTCGCCATAGCCGGAGGTGCCGCAGAGGACGCGGTTGCGGGCCGGATCGAAAGCCAAAGCAGTGACAGCTTCTTCCCAGCCGACGATATCGCGGTACGCCGTGGGGACGGGTTCACCGCGTTCAGCAAGCTCGAGCTGTGCCTTGGCGTTAAAGGCAGCCGTCGCACCGTCGGCCCGCGGGAAGACCGTCTCCTGCTGTTGATCGATATTGCCTAAGGCCTTGATGGCCGCAGTCACGCCGGCACGGTCGTTGCTGAGGATACATACCGTGTCGAACTGGTTCGAGAACGCATTGGGAATCCACCGGACGACCGCTTTGCCCGGAGCCGGGAAGTTCTCGGAGACCGGCTCCGGCAGGAGGTCCCGGCGCTGCAGCGCCTCCACCAGACGATGGTCGTTGCGACGGCCGATGACAATCGCGGGTGCATCGATGAACAGCCCGGGCTGCACCAGTGTGCCGCGCCAGAGCCGGCTGCCGTCGATCTGCGGATTCATCCGATTCCACGGTTTCGGCAGGCGTAGGGCCTCGTCGAGGGGGACGACCCGGGCGTTCGCGCCGCTCGCCGTCAGCGCCTTGGCCAAAGCCGAAGCGCCGTCGCCAAGCCAGTCCTGATCGCGGTCCACGATAACCAGGATTTCTTCCTTGCTCTGAAGGAACTGCTTGATGCCGTCCAGGCGGCGCATCCACACCGTTGATGCGTCGACCTTGGCCGGGGGATTGGGACGTCTGCGCGTGCCGGCTGCCGCCATCTGAATTGTGGCTTCGGCAACTTGGCCATTGAACAGCTCGCGCACCCGGAGCGTCCAGTCGCCGGCCATCGCGTTACGCGGCATGAGATAGGCGCCGGCATACTCCGGCGTCCCGGCCCGGTAGATGCGATGAACAACTTCACCACCGGGCGACAACAGCGAAATCTCAAAGGGGATCCCGGCATCAATGGTCTCGCCGGCCTGGTCAACCACAGCCATTCGATACTGCAGGGGCTGCCCGAGGTCAACTGCCGGCGACACCTGTAGGCGTACGCCGTCGATCGCCGCCGGCAGGAACGCCAGGAACGCCCCCGGGACATAACGCATGTCCACCTCGGTCTCCATCCAGTCGCCGTCGATCTTGACCGGGTGGCGCTTCATCGCCAACACGTCATAGCAAACCGGAGGACGTTTCGGGAAGCGCAGTTTCGGCTTGTTTGGCGCCTGGTACTGGGTTTTGTACAGGCCGCGCCACTTTGTGAATTTGAAGTTCGGCATGAGCAGGTACTGCGCCTGCCGGCAACGCAGCCAATCCGGCCCCACCAGGACATTGTGTTGGGCCGCCGGTGCGATCCTGTGCTTGCCAAGGACCTCCTTGACCGTCTGCGTCAGCCCATTGCTCTGATCCCAGACGTATTCCGATTCAAAGTCGATATAGCGCGGGAACGCTTTGGACTTGCTGTCGTACTCGTCGAACGTCGAGTCGGCATGGACAATGCCCTCAATCGGCAGCTTGCTGCCTTTTTCGACAATCAGCAGTTTGCCGGCGTTGACGAAGGCCTTGAGTTGTTTGAGCAGTTCCGGCGGCAGTTCACTGCGGAAATGCACGCCGGGGAAGAAGATCACGTCGTAGTCTTTGGCGCGGCCGGCGAGGACGTGTTCGTCGTAGAGGAAATCGGCGGGGTAACCGGCGCGCACACAGGCGACCCAGAGCCCTTCGCAGGCGGTGTGCGGCACCAGAGGTTTTTGCGATGCCAGGTAGTCGGTCGTGCGCGACGCGTAGACCGCGACCTTCTTGTAGCCGCGATCGGAGGCGAGGAAGAGATTGCCGTATGGCGTGGTGAGTCGTTTGGTCAGGTCACTGATGGTATCGCGCCAGTCGTTCGGGTTCGGCGAAATCGGCGAATGCGGCAGCGTGAAATATGTGAAGCCATCGGTCTTCTGCGACAGTGCGAAGAAGGCCTGACGGACAATGTGCTTGCCGAACACGCCGGGTCCGTGAAAGGCGTGGAGCTGGGTTGTCACGGTGATGTCGTCGTTGACGCGCAGGACGTCGGCCTGCATCGGGGCGAACACCGGGCGATCGCCGGAGCCGCCGTCCTTGTACATCACGCAGGTGGCGATTTCATAGGTCTTATGGACACCCACCGGGTTGCCTCCCGGGAAGATGTTCCCGCCGTTGCCGCCGAAGAAGCGGTGCATGATGAAGTTCCGGCTGTTCGGCATGGCGCGCCTGGCGCCGCGCGAGCCGAGCGCGGCGAAGTTGTCCCACAGCCAATCTTCGTATTTCGGATAGGTCCGGTAGGTCTGCAGATCCTTATACCGCCGCTGGCCTTCGGGCAGATTGACGAAGCGGTCCAGGGCTTTCAGGGCGCGGTCGCTGGTCAGGCCGGGGTGTCGTTCGCGATAGGTCATCTCCTGCCATTCGGCAAAGCTTTTGTACAGCGCTTCGGGGATCCCTTGCTGCGCCTGGTTATACACCTCGTCGTACATGCAGATCCCCTCGAACGCCGGGCTGTGCTGCATCGACTGCGTCTCCATGGTGCAGTAACGCTGTGTCGCGTTGAGGATCTGCGTATTCCGCGGATGCATCGTGTCGTTGTAGGTGATCATGTCTTCCCAGAACCGGATGCGGTGGTACACCAGCCGGTCAAGGAAGCGGTCGCGATGGCTCGGCTGGAAGTAGCTTTCCCACGGCCCCAGAGCGGGGCGTTCCCGAATGAGCTGTTCCAGGTCGAGGTTTGGTTTGGTCACGCGCTGCATGTCGTAGGTCATGCCCATGAACGCGTTGTAGCCGGATTTCTTCAGGTCTTCCGCCAGTTCCTCGAGATGTCCGCCGCTTTTCAGCATGTTGCGATAGATCGAGCCTTGGGCGCTGTACTTGCCGTTCATCATGTTGATGAAGTTCGTCTCGGGCTCGGGCTCGACGATGTGAATCGGGATGCCGCGGGTTCGGTAGTTTCCGACCTTGGCCCGGGCGGTGTACGACCCGGCGGCCAGCAGGACGGAAGCCTTCGGGGCGAACCGCACGATGATCGTGTCACGCGTTTTGACGGCTTTCGAGGTTTTGGCGGATGCCATTGTCAGCGGCGTTCCGCGGGAATCAACGAATTCCAGGATCACGGGTGTCCCCGCGGGAATCGTGTCCTTGACGGCCAGCAACCCGATGCCCATCCAGAAGGCTTCGCCGCGGCGGAACGCGGTGCGGCCGCGCGGCGTGAACACACCGGCACTGTACCGCCGCTCGCGCGCCACGGTCACCCATTGTTCCGTGCTGATCGGTTTCATGCCTTTGGGCCGCAGGCCGAGCCGCAACGAATACGCGCCGTCTGCGAGATCCGGCGGCGTTAACGTGTAGATCGAATCTGCCGTCTTTTTCAGGGGGACAGACTTCCAGGTTGATGTCCCGTACAGGCGCAATTCAGCAAAACACTCGGCAACAGCCAGAAGGTTCTCCTTGCTGCCGGTCTCCACGTCCACTTGGGCTTTGGCCAGCGCGGCCTGGGCGTTCTTAAGCTGATCCGCCGCGCCTTCTTTCTTCTGCCGTTTCGCCTGCGCCGCCGCCCGGACCTTTCGCTCGGCCGCTTTCACCCGGTTCTGCAGCAGAACTGCAGCTTCCGGGTCCAGACCGCGTACGCGGACCTCGACGCCCTGGCCAACGGTCAGGTGACGCGAGGACAGTTCGGCGACGAGCAGACGAACCAGACGGCGAGTCGGATCGCGTACGTCCATGCGCATGGACTTGTACGGATAGCTTTTCAGGGCGCCTTCGATCTTGAGCGTCGGGCCGAACTCTGATACACGCAGCCGGTAGGGCGTGGTCTTGGGATACCAGGTTGTGTGCAACGTGGCCTGCTTGCTGCGGATCTTGCTGAAGTTCCGTTCCTGCACGTCGTCCGCAATCATGCGCGTGCCCTTGACGCCGTTGACGGGATACTCATACAACGGGATCGAGACCTGGTGGCCTTTGACGGCCACGCCCTCGATTGTCGCTCCGTCGCCGGCGCCCGGCACGACACCCTTTGCGGTCACATGAAAGGTCAGTCCCATGGGATGCAGCATGTATCCCTTGCCGGCGGTATTGGCCGGCAGCCAAATGGTCAATGGCGCGAAGTCTTCAAAGACCGGCAGGAGTTCGTAGGGGGCGCGCCGCTTTGTCGGTCGCTTCTTCTTGCGTTCCTTCTTCATGCCGCCGGGCGGGTTGAACAACGCGTGATCGGCGCTTTCGCGCAAGGTCATCTTCGGCAACGGCGCCAGCCGCATGGACATCGGCAGATCGCCTTCCGGCGGATTGGCGCGATACGCCCGGATGGTTACCGGATAGCACTTGATGCTGACAACATTCTTCTTGACAATCAGTTCGGGGTCGGTGGTGTTGACGGTGCCGTCCCTGGCGACGGTGAACTTGTGGTTTCCAGGCCAGATGGTGTGCTCGCCCGGCTGCAGGTCACGGCGTGCCACGGGCAGACGGTCGACGTATTTGCCTTTGTGGTAGCGCTCAAAGATGGGCGTTTCATCAAGGAGGATGTTGCGTGCCCAGCAGGAGACGTCGACGCCGATCTGCTGAATCACAACGCCCTTCTCGGTCGACACCGGATTCGTGATCGGCCGCGAGTGATCACGCTTGTCAACAGTGGTCACTGGTTCATTGTGAACGACAAGGCGAAGTTCCACCTGCCCGGCGACAACAGGAAGAACGGTCAGGAGGAGTGTCCCTGCGATCTTCAGTATTCCATTCTTCCAATTGGTCATCATGTCCTGTTTCTCAATCATCGCCCCACCGGCACCAGCCTTCGCCACAAGGGCTTCGGCGTGGCACGCAAGGCCGGTGGTGGCGTTCTTCATTCTGCATCGTGCATCCTGTATCCTGTATCCTGCATCGTGGCAGCTTTTGCCGTGTCACGTATTTCGTGTTTCGTGTTTCGAACGGCAGCGGCACAGCCGCGTCAGTGTGTATACGCATAGAGCATCCAGCTGGTAATCCATTGGTAAAAGAGTTCGCGGGCCGTGTTGTCACCGCCGTGGCCGATACCTTCGCCAATCGGATTCGAGGCGGTAGGGGGGGTTGATACTTCCCAGCCGCAACCGTCGTCATTCGGCGTGAAGAATACCGCCGGGCGGCCGTCGAGCATGAAATACTGCCAGGGACGGTTTTCCATGCCGTGAATCTTCCCGGGCCAAGGCGTGTCGTATCCCATGCGGAAGGCGTCGCGCACGATCGGATCGTTCTCCAGCAAAATAGAAGCCTCGGCTCCCGGGATCATCCGGGGAACCTCAATCGGTACGGCATCTGAGAATGCACTGCCGCGACAATAGCAGTCGTCCAGCAGCAGCGTGCCGCCGCGCTTGAGGAAGTTCTGCATGTTTTTCACTTCCTGCTCGTTGAAGCTCCAATACGTGTGCGACGTGAGATAGACGATGGTGTAGTCGAAGAGCTCCTTGCTGGCGACATCGAGGCCGTCGTTGTCGATGTACACCGGCAGGTCGGTGCGCTTGTTCACCTGGTAGAGCATATACGGGATCGCCGTCGGATCAGCATCCCAGTCGACGCCTTTCATGGCGGGTTTGATGCGCCGCACACTGAGTCTATTCCGGCGCTCCCGCTTTTTGCCGGAGGCCCGTTTCGTGGCTTCATCGGCCGAGAGCTCTTTGCTGCTGAGTCTGGTGGCGCGCTTGGACCAGGACTGCGCGAAAACGGGGAATGCAAGAATCAATGCCGCAGCAACAATCAGTCCAATCCGTCTGGTTCCGGAAGACCAAGGGAAAGACAAAGGCTGAGACGAAGGTATGGAGAACATCACTTACCTCCTGAGAGTATTTTGAAATACTGGCCGACGGTATCTTCACTGCCGCTGGGCCAGCTTTCGTCGTTGACTCTGGCTTTGAGTTTCTGTTTGGGGATCTTGCGCTCTTTCTCGGTACGAACGGCTTTTTCCGGCAGAATGAGCAGGTTGGTTTGGCGTTTGATCTTGCGCAGACCGCCGAGGAGCTGTTGCCCGCCGAACCCGAATTTCGCTTCGCGAAACACGGCGAGGTTCGGGGCGACCACAACGATCTCGAGCGGCCGGCTGCGGCCCAGTCGTGGGCCCGTCTCAGTGTTGTTGTCTTTGGCCGAGACGGTAATCGTAATCCGATCGCCCGGCGCCAACGGCGGGTCCAACGCTTTGAAAACATCGACGAACTTGCTGCGCACACGGTCCTGCGGCGGTTCGATCCGGCGTTGTACCCGGGACTCACGGGGCGGTCGGCCAAGCAGTTCATCGATGGTATCGATCTTGTAGTCCATCGTTGTTTCAGCAACGCCGAAGTCGTCCTCTGCAATGAACTCGAAGCCGAATGTTGCCGCCTGTTCTGCGAGCATGGTCAGTTTGCGGTTCTTCATACGCAGGCGCACGGTGGGCGCACGATCCTGCAACACGCGCAACTCGAAACTGAGCGGCTTGGCCATCCGGAAATCCGGTCCGAGGCTGCCGGTCAGTTGAATCGTTGCGCGGTTCGGTTTGTCGATGGCAAAGGAGAAATGGGCAAACCTGCCGTTGACGGACATCGGTTGTTTGGCGCCCTGCTGCCAGTCCACCCAGCAGCCGTCCGGGTGCAGCTCGGTTGTCGCCGCGAGACTGACCAGCACATTGGTGCCGGCCAAGCCCTGGACGATCGGCAAACGTCCGGTTACGGTGCGCGGCGGTTGCCCGGTGTACGCCGGATAAGCCAGTTCGTAGCTGATGGCGCGAATCTCCGGTAAGTCGCCGGCGGTGATCGTGTACGTGTCCGACTGACGGTCGCCATAGCTGAAGGAGTAGGTAAACGTTTTGGTTACCTGGTCAATCGTGTATTCTGCCTGACCGTCCACCAGTGTCAGGTCCTGCCGCGTCCGTTCGGCGTCTTCGCCTTCCTGCAGCCAGAGGACGACTTCGTTCCGATGCGCCCCATCCACCGTTACCTGCAGCGTAATCGCGGCGTTGCGCACCACCGCCTTGTTACCGGGACTGACGTTGATGGTCACCGGGAACATCGTATCCAGGGCGTGCGCATAGGCCGACAGCAGGCGGGCCTGTCGCTGGCGAACGGCGTCGCCCGCAAAGAGCACACACGCAGCAATACCCGCGAGGACCACGGCCCCCGCGCCAACCGTCTTCTTCGCCTGTCGCAGATCCAAAAGTCCGTTCGGATTCAGCGTCTGCAGTTTGTCTGCCGCCCGGACCAACAGCGCCGCAACCAGCAACGGCGAATGAACCAATGCCTTGCCCTTGCTCTCTGCCTCCAGGCTTTCGTCCCCGAGCTGCAGGGCGCCGATAACCAGGTTGTCCAGCTCTCCGTGCAGGGATTCGATCTGCAGCGCTTCCTCGTCGCGGCGGACCCGACGCAGCCACGGCAGCAGCCCATACCACGGGGCCGAGACGAGGAGGGCCAGAACCGCCAGCGCAAACGAAAGCAGCAGCAGCCAATTCGGCAGGTTGACGGCCCAGTCGGTGAGGAACCACAACAGCAGAGCGCCCGGACCAATCAGCGCAAACCGCCCGAGGCCCTCAAGTCCGGACCAGAGCTTGCGGAACCGGCCGAAACCGTCGACGGCGCGGCGCAGAGCGTTGATGTTGTCATGCATCGGGGCGCTCATACCATGCCTCGCCGTTTACGGATCAGGCAGTCGAGTGCGACGGCCAGAACAATGAGGATCATGACCAAGGGCCGGTTCCAGATCGCGATCGTGTAGGTCTTGGCATCATGCCGCGGCGACAGCTTCAACTCCTTGAGCAAGCTGGCGAGTTGATCGGCGGTGAACAACTTGCCGCCGGTGGCCTCGGCGAGACGCGCCATGGGTTGCGGCCGCGCCCGCGGGTCCTGCAGTTCTTCGCGGCTGTCGCCGGCGCTGAACTGCTCAAGGACCTCCTTGTCTTCGTAGCTGGTGGTCACCGACCATTGGCCCGGCTCATCGATATCCAGGTCGTATTCGTAAAGCCCCGGCGTGCCGCGGCCGTCGCGCGGAAAGACCGAGTACTCCTTCCCGGAGGGTTTGGCGACGCGCACACGCACATTTGCCCCGCGCACCGGGCGATAGGTTTTGCTGACCAGTCGCGTCGACATCGTCAGCTGCTGGCCGACGGCGACATTTGAGCGATAGCGCTGCACCTGCGGCCGGCCGGGCTGCAGCCGGGGATCCGGCGCCAACACGCGTATGGCGTTGCCCCAGAACCGGCGGAAGTAGTCGGGGCCGTCGGCCGGCCGCTGCATTTCCCAGCGCCAGGTGGTGTCGACCGACAAGGCGAGCACTTTGCCTTTGCCGACGTTCTGCACGGCAATGACGGGCGCCGGCCCACTTTCCTGGAGGCGCACGGCGAGCAAGGCGGCGCCGGGCTTCGCGGGGCCGACGGTGTTGCAGCCTTCCAGTTGCGGCAGGTCGAGCCAGGCCTCACGGTTGCGTTCCGGATCCGGCTCGAGCTGCATGATCGGATGGCCCAACCCCAGCGTTGTGGGACTGACGCTGAACGTTCCTTTGATCTGCGGCTGGTCAGTCGCCTCGATTTTGAACGGCAACAGGGAGGCGAGCACGGATTCCTGATACTGGCCGGCAGCATAAACATTGCGACCGCCGAGGGTGATCAGTCCGCCGCCGCGTCGGGCAACGAATTCCGCCAACCAGCGCATCTTCGTTTCAGCGACGTCGCCGCCTTCGCGGAAGTAGGCGCGCGGGATATCGCCGAAGACGATGATGTCGTACTGGTAGAGGTCCTCTTCCTTGCTCGGCAGACCGTCGCCGGCGTTCTTGTGATACATGTTGCCCTGCGCGTACCAGCCGCCTTTCGGCAGCATGGTCAGCGTCGCCAGGTCAATGACCGGATCGCGCGCCAGCCAGTGGCCGAGGATCTTGCGTTCGTCCCGCGGGATGTCGAGATAGAGCACGCGGATGCGGCTGTCGATCACCTCCACCTGGTGCTCCGACACGAGCAGGCGATCACTGGTCGTGCCCTTGACGCCGTCAACCACCACACGGTACGTGCGGAATCCCGGCTCCGCCGGTTTGACGATGAACGCGACTGCCGCCGATGCCTTGCCGATCCGGACGTTCTCTTTCGTGACAAGCGGCTCCTTCTTGCCCGCCTGATACAGATGAACGCGAACAATCTGCTCCTCGAGATTCCTCGCGGAGACTTCGGCGGTGATGCGGACTTCGTCACTGAGTCGAACGTAGTCGCCGGCGCCTTTGATCCGCACTTGCGCCAGCTTCGGCGCCGTGTCCTGGCCGAACACGACTGGATAAACCGGGACCCCCTGGTCGGCCAGCAGCGGGGCGACGAGATCGCCGCGGTTCCGGGCCGTGTCGTTGCCGTCCGTCAACAAAATGACGGCCTGCAGATCATTCTCGCGCCGACTGATCTCAGCGACCGCGCCCATGAGATTGGTCATACCTTCGGCAGCGCGTTTGCCGTTGGCCGCCTGCAGTTGCCAGGCGAAGTCATACCGCGCCACATCACAACGTCCATCGAGTGCCGCCTGCAATTCGTTATCCGTCGCCACGGCGGCATCGAGGCGCGATTTCCCGGCGACGTCCTTCAGGCCCATGCTGCCGGAGGTATCGCACAGGATCGCGACGTTGGGGGCGCGTCGACGCTGTACGGTAAGGCGGAGCTCGAGTTGGACGAGGAGCACCAGCAGCAGGGCGAAACCGAACAAACGCAGTGCCGTCAAGCCGAGGCGGGTGCGCCAGGGCATGACATTCTGCGGCAGCAGGTTCAGCGCGGCGGCGGCAACGGCCAACAGCCCGACCACAGCGATGACAATTCCGGCCGTCGGCGCGGCGGCATACCAGGTCCATTCCGAGGCGCGTTCGATGGCGCCGGTTTCTTCCAGGCCAAGCAGCCAGTAGATCAGTCTCATGCCGTCGTTCCTCCCGTGCGCTCGCGTTCGCGTTTGGCACTGAGAGCCCAGCCCACAGCGGCTTCGACGGCGTACAAGACGATCAACAGGATCGCCAGCAACCGCACCAGTTCCGCACCGGTCGGGACGAGATCACCCGGCGTCGCCGGCGTCCGGATCCGGATGCGCTCGCCAAAGACCTCCTTGAGCGTCGCCGGGTTTGCCGGGGCCACGTCGCTCTCGCGCGGATCGGCGTTGACCGCCAACTGCCGCGCGTAGCTGACCATCATGTTGGAGCCGTCTTTCGGCATCGGCTTGTGCAGTGTGTACCGGCCGGCAGGGAGTCCCTCGAGAAGAACCGTGTCGCCGGCGCGCTTCGGCAGCGTCCGCGTCGGCAAGGCATCGGCCTGCGGCTGGCCGGGAATCGGCGTCAGCTCGAGTTCATCAACGAAGGCGAATTGCGGCTCGGAGACATCAAGGACCACCGGCCGGAGCGCCGCCAGCGCATTCTCTTTCTGCTGCTCCAGCCGGCCGGTCAGATAGTCCATCAGCCGCCAGAGCATGGGCAGGAAGACCCGGGTGCGGGCGAGATTGCCGCGGGTCAGTTCGAGCCCGAACGAACAGAGGACGACACGGCCCTGCGCAATACGTTTCTCGACCGCCAACGCCTCGCCCTGCGCATCGCGAAACATCACCGCGGCATCGCTGCCGAGGCGGCGGATTTCGCGGAGTTGGACAAAGCGGATGACGCTCAGGTCGCCCTGACGGCGTTCGCGAAACGCCGCCAGCACCGGATGCGTTGTCGCGGTTTCGGCCAGCCCCACAGGCGCTTTCAGGGCGCGGTCATTGCCGACCTGCGCCGGCGACAGGGCTTCGCGGTTCTTGCTGCCCGCCGCCAGCGAGCGGTTAAACCGCATCGGACTCAGCTTGCCCGCGGCGAAGATGACCAGCGCCCGGCCCTGGCGCACATACGTTTCCAGGTCCGCCATTGCGGCATCCGGCAAGCTGGACACGTCATACAGCACGATGACGTCGTACTTGCTCAGCGGCTGCCCGGCCAGTGCCGCCGGTGTAATCACCGTCGGCAAAATTCCGGTGCCGTAAGTCAAGCCCAGCTCACGGCCCGGATTCAAGGCGTACTGCAGGATGCGGGCACCGTCGACGGTATCTACAGCCTCCGCTTCGACATCGTCATCGACGCCGGTGACGGCATCAAGCTTTGACGACGCCTGCGGTCCGGTCGCGCCGCCGGCGCCGTTGATGATCAGGACCCGCCGGGAGTCAGCCACTGTGAGCGGCAGATAAAAGCTGTTGTCGTGGCGCAGGGCGTCATCGGTCTGCACCTGTACCTCCGCCTGCGTTCGTTGGGCCCGGTTCATGCGCGCGGTGAGATCGACGATGATCTCCTCGCCGGCCGGGATGGTGCGCTTCCGTCCCGGCGGCTCCTTGCGGCCGCCGACGGCGAGCCGCGGCGTGAGTTCGACGTCGGCATCACTGTAATTGACGATGCGCGCCACGACATGGGCGTCGTCGCCGACGCGCACTTCACTGCCGCGCACACCGGCTTCGACGATGGCCTGGTTGCCGTCGCGTTCCCCACCGACGTTGACGAAGATGATCTCGAGCTTCCGGCCCAAGGCGTTCTGAGCGGTCCGGATGCGTTCGATGTCCTCCTGGTTGCGGGCGGCAAGGGCGGTGGCGCGCAGATCGGTATAGACGACCACCTGGCTTTTTGTTTCCCGCCGACCATGGAGCAGATCACAGGCCGCCGCCACGGCGCGGACCAAACCGGGCCCCGTGCCGTCGCAGGCCTGCACCTCGGCCAGCGCGGCTTTGGCGATGTCTGCGTCCGGCTGCAACGCGCAGACCTGGTCGATGCTGTCGCCGGCGATGATGACGCCGCAGCGGCTGGGCGGCGTGATGGTTCCGAGCAGTTCGTCAGCTTCGCGTTTGGCGCGCTCCAGCAGGGTCTCCCGGCCGGATTCCGTCTTTGCCTCGGACCGCATGCTGGCCGACGCATCAACGATCACCAGCAGATTGCGCGGCGCCGGTTGCGATGACAGTCCGGGCGAGAAGATACGGGACATGCCCAGGACGAGGAGCAGCAGGAGGAGCAGACGCAGCAGGAGCTGCGGAACATCGACAACTTTCCAGGCGAACACATTGGCCCGGCGTTCCGCCCGCAGAAAGCGAATCGTCGGAATCTTCAGAACCGGGAAACGATGGCGCGCAATCAGGTGCAGGGCGATGGGGATCGCCAGTGCTGCAAGACCGCCTAACATTGCCGGGTAGAGGAAGTTCATTGGTAATCAGTATTCAGTGTTGGATCGACTGGAGTCGACTATCCCGTGTTTCGTGTCCCGTGTTTCGTGTCCCGTGTCTCGTCATCCACGTTGCCTTCTGTAGAGGAGGTAATCGCGCAGGACGATCTCGATGGGATCGCTGGTGTTGACCAGGCGATAGTCGGCGCCGCAGCCGACGCTTGCTGTCTTAACGGCTTCCTGGAAGGCGTCCATGCGTTGGAGATAGTCGGACCGCTGCCGCAGCGGGTCGCACATGATTTCGCCGGACGTTTCAAGATCCTGAAATGCCGTCAACGCTTTGAACGGGAAATCGATTTCATCGTGATCGAGAATCTGGAAGACAATGACGTCGTGGCCGCGGGCGGCGAGATGACGAATGCCGTCGCGGACTTCTTCTTCGTTGCTGTAGCAGTCGCTGATGACCACGAGGATGCTGCGCCGTCGCAGCCGTTGACCGATGCGTCGGAGGACCGCGCCCAAGTCGGTTTCAGCGGCCGGCTGGAGGTCTTCCAGTCGCGCCAGGATGGTGTGCAGGTGCCGCTGGCCCTGACGCGGGCCGATGTACAGCTGCATGTCCTGATCGAACGTGATCAATCCCGGAGAGTCCTGCTGGCGACTGGCCAGATAGCTGAGCGATGCCGCCAGATAGCAGCCGTATTCCATCTTGGTCAGGCGTTTGGCCGACTCCGGTGCATAGCCCATGGACGCACTTGTATCGAGGATGCTGATGACGTCCATGTTCGATTCCATCTCGAACCGTTTCACGTAGTAACGCTCGGTGCGCGCCAGCATCTTCCAGTCGATGTTACGCGGTTCATCACCCGGAACATACTCGCGGTGGTCCTTGAACTCGACGCTGTAGCCGTAGTACGGGCATCGGTGCCGTGACGCGTACATGCCTTCCACCAGCAGGCGGGCGCGCAACTCGATGTTCGCCAGCTGCCGGAGGACTTCCGGCTCGAGGAATCGCATTGTGGTTGGAGCGGTTGGCATGGGTTCGGTGATCGGTAATCAGTAATCAGTGATCAGTAACTCGGAGTCTGCAGCTCACCGATTACGGATTACCGATCACCGGTGAGCCCGGCGGGCTCACGAACCGTCTGGCTCAGGGACGGCTTCCAGGAGTTGGTCGATGACGTCGTCGGTGCTGACGCCGTCGGCGACGGCGGTGAAATTGGTGACGATACGGTGGCGCATCACCGAGTGGACGACGTAGCGGACGTCTTCGACGGTGGCCTGCAGGTTGCCGCGGAGCAGGGCCCGGCTCTTGGCGCCGAGACTGAGGTATTGTCCGGCCCGCGGGCCGGCGCCCCAGTCCAGATACTTTTTGGATACGTCGGGGATGTTGTCTTTGTTGATGTGCGTCGCTTCGACCAGACGCACGATGTATTCCAGCACATGTTCGCTGATGGGGATCTGGCGAACGATGGCGCGCATGGCCAGGACCTCCTCGCCGGTCAGTACCGGCTGGGGTTCCTCAAAACCGCCGGCCGTCGTGGCTTTGATGATGTCGCGCAGTTCACTGCTGGTCGGGTAATCGACCCAGAGATTGAACATGAAGCGGTCCTGCTGGGCTTCCGGCAGCGGGTAGGTACCTTCCTGTTCGATCGGATTCTGGGTGGCCATGACCATAAACGGTTCTTCCAGTTCATACGTGGTGCGGCCGACGGTGACGTGCTTCTCCTGCATGGCTTCCAGCAGGGCTGCCTGCGTCTTTGGCGGGGTTCGGTTGATCTCGTCCGCCAGCAACAAGTTGGTGAAGACGGGGCCGCGGACAAAGACAAAGTCTTTCTTGCCGGTGGCGTGGTCTTCTTCCAGGACCTCCGTACCGGTGATGTCCGAGGGCATCATGTCCGGCGTGAACTGAATGCGTTTGAAGTTCATGCTCAGCGCCTTGGCCAGCGTGCTGACGAGCAGCGTTTTGGCCAGACCGGGGACCCCGACCATCAGCAGGTGGCCGCCGGCGAACATGGCGACGAGCACCTTTTCGACCAGGTCCTCCTGACCGATAATCGTCTTGCGGACCTCCTTGAGGATCTTCTCTCGGGCGCCCTGCGCCTGCTGCAGGCGCTGTTCGTCCACGACGTCTTTCACGTTATCCGACATCACAGGGTCTCCTTGTGTTTGTATCTCTTATGAAAGTCGTGCTGTACTCCGCCGGACCACCAGTTCGGGGTCCACAACCATCCGGCCGTGAAACCGGACACCATCGGTGGCGGCGCGCACAGCGATGGCGGCGGCCAGGCGACCGAGTTCGCGGAAACGGCGATTGACCGAGGTCAGCCCCTGGGTGATGGCGCCCGCGGTATCGTCGTAGCCGGTCAAGCAGAGGTCCTGGGGAATGCGGCTGCCGGATTCGGCGGCCACGTCGATCACCGCTTTCGCCAGGATGTCGTTGGCGCAGACCGCTGCCGTCACGGCGTGCCGAGTCAACACTGCCGGAAGGGAGTCCTTGAGCCGGCCGGCGGCGACGGCAGCGTCGGCGATGGTGCCCGCATAAAGTACTTGTGGTTCCAGTCCGGCCCGGGCGATTTCATCGAGGTACGCATCCCGCCGCATACTGATCCAGCCTGCCGCGTCATTCTCCGGTGGCGTCCAGGAAACATAAACCGTGTGCTCATGGCCGGTCTCAATCAGGTGCCGGGTGGTCTGCCGGATGCCTTGGGGGCCGTCAAAGCCGAGTTCCGCCGCCCAGTCGGCGTCAAGCTGAAAAGCATCGACAATGATGACCTGAACGCCGCGACGGGCCTGTTGCCGCAAACCGGCGACCAAACGCTCGCCTGCCCCCTGGCAGGTCATCAGAACCGAACAATCGCCGGCGGCCAGAAACCGGCTGACGGCGGACTCATCCCGAAGCGGGAGCAGTTCGTAACCGTTGCCGTCCCCGAGTTCCGCCTCGACGCCGCGCATGAAATCGACGGGGACCGAACCGTGATCGACGTCCGCGCGGCGCAACTCTGCGGCGCTGTAGCCGGGGAGCGCAATGCGAATCGAGGTGGCCGTAAGCACCGGGTTGTGGCGCGGTTCGCCCCGCGATTCCGCCACGTAGGTGCCATCGCCGCGGCGCGTGACAATCAGACCCGCGTCAGCCAGCCGCACCAGAACCCGACGCGCCTTGCTGGCACTGACGCCGTAATCAGCAGCCAGTTGGCGGACAGTGCGCAGGCGCGCTCCCGGCCGGAGCTGTCCGGTGCGGATCGCCTGGCGCAGATCCCGGAGGAGCTGATCGCCGGCAGTCGCGGCATTGTGCAACGCGCTAGCCATTGGCATGGATTGATTCGAATTGAGCCATAGATACAGGAGTTCCTGAGGGGGATTGCCTCGTGATCTCTGTGAATCAGTTTGACACACAGATTTCGGCGGGGTTCCATAAGCAGGGCCATATGGTAGTAATAGGACAACCATAACTATGACATGTTCCCCGCCAGGCGTTATTGCCCATGACCTCAAGCAGTTCCGGCCGACGCCGCTCTTGCAGTATGTCCAGGCGCCGGCGACCGGCTTACGAGTGGGCGAATTTGAGTTCTGCAGGCGCTTGCTGCCGGTAATCGGTTCGACCAGACGCCCCCCCGGGTGGTTTATCTGCCCGGTGAAGAAGCTCATTCATGGGACCGCCTTCCCCTTCCCTGCTGAACTCATTCACCGGGCCGGCAAGCGACCCGGGGCCTTGAGAATCGGAAACAACAGGTGCCGACAAGCCCGCCGATGGCTGGACCGGCAACGGATCCTGCGCTATTGCGCGACTCCTGCTGCGGTGCGAGAGAATGACCAACAGAACTGATATGCGCCCCTCTCCGCCACGGCCCGAGGCCGTGGGCGGGGGGGGCAGGAAGGCTTTTCGCGGTGGGCGCAGCCAAGGCGGCGCTGCCGAAATTTTTGAGGCGCCCCCCTTGCAATCGGGTTGAGGATTCCTATACCCATGAGATAGAAGGCCCGCCGATCTGTTGATGGTTGGATGATGTGCGTGCGATAGGTTTTGTGAGTGAGTGAAGGGTAGGCCGCCGGCGCATCGGGAAACAGATCAGGCGGCCCCTTCTGTTTTTAAGGGGCCCGGAGGATCTCATGCCCACAGCAGTCCGTTATGTATTGATCGCCTTGCTGGCGGCGGGAGGCGTGCAATCCGCCCCGAAGAAAAAGGGCAAGCGGCAGCAGAAGACCTCCGAGGAGAAGTTGCTGCTCAAATTGCGGCCGGTGTTCAGTCAGACGACGCAGCGGCTGCTGACTCTTGCCGACAACCCGCATGGTCTGATCTTTCCGCCGCTGCCGGCGACCGAACCGGGTGCCGCGACGACGAAGGCGCGGCGTTACCGGCGTGAGACGATCGCAGTGCGAACCCCGCTTTATATTCTTCGGGACGCGGACCTCTGGCGGTACAGCCGGCGGGGCGGCGGCGATTTGCAGCGGGTCCGGCATACCAGCGGCGGGCGCACCGTGAAGCGGACGTATCTGCGGCTCGATCCGACGGGGCCGGTACGCCGGGAGGAGACCCGGCACGCACCGGACCCGGAGAACAGCAAATCCGTGGCGCGATGGTATCCGGGGTTCCTCGGCTTGAACGGCCTGGCGATTTACGCGCTGGTTCGCGCCGGCGTGGTCACGATGGAGCCGGCCTTGCGGCGGCACGCGGCCTCGCTGATCTACCATCTGCAGGCTTACGGCCTGCCGCATGAGACGTGGGATCTGGCCTGGGTAACGACCGGTCTGTGCAGCTGGCCCGAGCGCTCGGAGCCCCTGGACCGGCTGCGGCAGCGTCTGGCGGCCAAATTGCTGCACGCGCAGGTCCGGAACGGCGCCGGCAAGGGCCTGTGGGGGCCGGTCGCCGAAGACGCCGAGGTCCTCCTGGCGCTGGCGGCGGCGAAGGCAGCCGAAGGCCGGGACGCGCGGCGGCGGCAGCACACGGTGTTCACCGGCGACTTCAACAACGCACCGGCAGCGTGGCGGCTGGACCCGGACCCCGCAGCGCCCCGGCCGGAGGACTTCAAGACCTTGCTGGAACAAGTGGAGGTGCCCGGGCCGCCGGTGGACTGGACCGCTCACCAAGTGACCGATCTGCACCATACGGCCCTGGCCCTGACGGCCCTGGCAGCCGCCGCGGACTGCGGTTGTCTGCCCGCCGAGAGCACACCCGCGGCGGTCGGCGACACGACGCCCGCGCCCCGGCTGACCCGCGAAGTCGTCAGCGCCGCCGCCCAGGCCGTGCGGGCGGCCTTCAACGTGGAGACCGGAACCTGGACGGAAGCAATCCACTACGCGCCGGAGACCCGGTATGACGCGCTGATCAAAGAGAAACGGGCGCGAAAACGGAACCGACCGCGAACGGTCGATACCGAACGCGTGGTAAGCGTTGGGTCGCCGCTGGTGAACGCGCAGGCGTTGACGGCCCTCGGAGCCCTCCGCCGACTGCTGCCGGCAGACGCCGGCGACGCGACGGCGGTGCTGCTGGATCAAACCACCACGTTGGTCCGCCAGGACCTCAAGAACTACGATTCCCGCCGCCGGAACCGGAAACTGCCGAAGTACCTGGGGATGAGCACCAATGAGTATTTCCTGTTCGCGGCAGCGGCCCACCGCCGCCGGGCCGGATATCTCCAGACCGACCGGGCGCAGTTTCGCGCCACGGCAGACCGTCTGGCGAGGAGCAGCCGCGGCGGCAACATCGGCGGGGACCAATTCTTCACCATCTCCCCGGGCGCCGGCGCCGTGCACCTCGCGATGGAGAAAGCGAAAAAGCACAACGCGACACGAGCCCGCAACCGCCGCATCCAGATGCAGCGCCGCAACGCCATCCCCAAGGCACTGGGATCCCGCGCCCAGACTCTGTCGGCGCTGGCCTTCCTGGCCGACGGCGTGCGCCCGCCCCTGGGGCTGGCCTGCGGCCCCGACGGCGGCAAAGAAGTCACCTTTCTGCCGGCGGCAATCCGGCAATTGGACCGGCAGCAGGCCTTTCCACTGTTCGCCGCCGCCGCCGACACCCTGCCGGAATTTGAGAACCCCGCGGGCCCATCCGTCATCTTCATCAATGCCCTGGCCCCGCCGCGGGTAAAAGGAAATCTGCTGACCGCTCTCCAGCCGTTCTTTGCCGGCGACGGCCTGCTGGTGATCGAAACGCCGGCAACAAAACAGGGAAAGCGCGCCTTCGACGCCATCCGGGCCGCCGCCCGCGCCGAACTCAAAGACGTCCGGGCCGCCCGCATCCCCGCCTCGACCCTGACCCGAGCGCCGGCCCGACCCGACGAACCCCGGCTGCCCGCGCTGGTCACAGCCGACCACCACATCCGCGTCATCTTCCTGATCACCGGCGACAAACCGTCGAAATCGGTGCTTGCGACAGACACGGCCGCCAAGCTCACAGCCGACCTGCTGGCCCAACGCCTGCCCGACGCGCTGACGCCGGACTACCCCTTTAACGTCCGCGACAAGAACGACGACGACATCATCGTAATCGAAGAATAGCCGGGGACGGCGGGCGCCCCGCGTCGGCTGCCGGCGGGGTCGGGGACCGGGCAGCGGCGAACCGCATGCCGGCGGGGTCGAGCGGCATCTTTGCGTTAGAAATTCCTTTCACCGGCCGTCGCCGGTGCTTCTTTGCCGGCAAACCAAAGGCTCCGAACCAGGCTCACGAGGCCGGGTATGAACCTTCATATGATCGCGCTTGACAAGGCCGGGTTATGCGCTACTATTACGGTTTTCCCGCCATCCAGACGGCAGGGGAAAATCGGGTTTCTGGAGAGGTAGATATAGGATAAGTCATGAGAGTACGCGCGGTCCTGCTCGGTTTCCTGGGCGCGATAGCCATCTGCGGCCTGACATATATCAACGACGCCATCCTCAGGCAGACGTACCTGGTGGGCAACAACCTGCCGGTCTCGGTCTTCGGCACGTTGATTCTGTTTCTGATTCTGAATGTGGGGTTGTTTGCGCTGCGCGAGAGACTCGCCTTGAACGGCAGGGAACTGGCGTTGATCCTGGCCATGACGCTGACGGCCTGCTGCATTCCCGGCTCCGGGCTGATGCGCACGTTTCCGTCGTCGATCCTGATGCCGCACCACCACAACAAGACGAACCCGAGCTGGCAGGCCAACCGGATCATCGAAGAAGTTGTTCCGGAGACAATGCTGGTGGAAATGTACAGCACGGTGGTTGAGGGCGAGATCACGGCGGCCGATGTGGCAACGGTGACGCTGGACGCGGCGGCGGACGCGACGGGGGAGCACGCCTACGAGGGCATGATGATCAAGGTGTACGACGGCAACCGCCGGCAGGCCCGGCGAATCATCGAATTCGACAGCGCCGCGAAGCTCGCCAGAGTCGATGCGAAATGGGATCGCCCGCTGCAGGCCGGCCAGCGATATCGGATTCTGCAGAGCAATGAGGAGGAGGTCCTGACCGCGTACCAGCAGGGACAGGCCGGCCGGCATTCACGATCGATGTACGCCCCGGTTCGCGGCCGGACCGCGAACATCAGTGAGACGAGCGTCGTCCTGGGCCGCGGCGCCAGTTCTGTTGACCAGATGTTCAAGGGCACGTCGATCAAGCTCCTCAGCGGCGTCGCCCGGGGGCAGCGCCGCGAGATCACGGCGTACGACGGGGCGACCCGGACGGCAACGATCAACAAGCCGTTCAAAGACGACCCGGATCCCAAGACCGACTACGAGATCGTCGCCGACGCCGACGACTCGCTGGTGGCGGGCCTCGCCGCCGGCGGCGGTGCCGAGAGCATCACGCTGAGTCCGACCTGTGCTTCGGGCAACGACACCTACGCGGACCAGCAGATCACCATCACCGACGGTGTCGGCAAAGGGCAGACCCGCACGATCATCGACTACAACGGCAGCTCCAAGACGGCGGTGGTCGACAAGCCCTGGGACATCCCGCCGGCTGCCGGCAGCGCCTATGAGATTCCGATCGACAAGGATAAGCTCAAGCTGTTGACGGACGCGTTGAGCGGCAAGGTGGTCTCGGTTCCGGACGCGAAATCGATCACCCTCGGGCCGGAAGCAACGCACCGGGACAATGCCTACAACGGGATGGATATCCAACTCGGCGACGGCCCGCTGCACAAGGTGGCGCTGTACAAGGGCAAAACGCGCACACTCATTCTGGACCAGGCCCTGGACAATCTGCCGGCCGCGGGAACGACGTACACGATCATCCCGAAGCCGACGGTACCGACGTATGCCTGGTCCAAGACGCTGAGTTTCTGGGTGCCGTTGATCCTGGCGCTGTGGATTGCGATGGTGGGGTTGTCCGTGGTGCTGCACCGGCAATGGTCGACCCACGAGCACCTGCCCTATCCCGTGGCCGCCTTTGCCGACTCCCTGCTGCCGGGGGAGAACGGCCGGATGAGCAGCATCTTCCGCGAGCGCATGTTCTGGGTTGCTGCCGCGATCATCCTGGTTCTGCATCTGAACAATTACATCGTCACCTGGTTCCCGGATGCCTGGGTGCAGATCCCCCGCCAGGTCGTGCTGGAACCGTTGTTCATGGAAGTCAAGGCCATGGCCCCGGTGAAAGGCGCCTGGTGGATGCGGAAGGCCACGGTCTATTTTACGGTCGTCGCCTTCGCCTACTTCCTCTCGACCGACGTGTCACTGTCCTGCGGCCTGGCGCCGACGGTCTACGTCGCCGTGGTCTACTACGTCGGCAAGTTCGGCGTGTCGATGGGCGGCGGCGGCTATTTCGGGGTGAACCACGAGAAGTTTCTGATTTTCGGCGCCTATCTGGGCTTGGCCCTGATTCTGATGTATACGGGACGAACATTCTATCTCTCGGTCGCGCGGCGGGCCTTGTTTCTGCCGGCCCGCGACAAGCCGCCGCCCAGCTCGATCTGGGGCGCCCGGGTGGCGCTCCTCGGCTATATCGTCTTCATTGTGCTGGCGGCGCTGCCGCGGCGCCTGGGCGGCATCGGCCTCGACTGGCAGATTGCGGCGCTGTACGGCGCCGGCGTCATTCTGCTGTTCACGATCATGGCCCGCATTATTGCCGAGACCGGGCTGTTCTTCATCCAGAGCTACTGGATGCCCTGCGGCGTTATCGTCGGCCTGTTCGGCGCCCGGGCCCTGGGGCCGCAGACCATGCTGGTGCTGTTCCTGCTCAGCATGGTGTTGATGGTGGATCCGCGCGAAGCGCTGATGCCGTTCATGGCGAACAATTTGAAGATCCTGGAACTGCGCCGGCACAAGATCGGCCGGACGGCCGTGCTGTGCACGGCGGCACTGGTTGTCGGCCTGGCGGTGGCGGTCCCGTGGACCATCTACCTGCACTATCGCAAGGGCGGTCCGCTCCATGACGGCTGGGCCACGAAATCGGTGCCGACCATGCCGTTCAAGGAGGCGATCAAACACAAGCAGGTGCTGTCGGCGCGCGGACAACTGGAGGAGTCGATGGACGTTTCCGGTTTCGAACGCTTCTTCAAGATTCAGCCGGCCAACGGCTTCTTCCTGCTGTCGCTGTTCGTCGGCTGCATCCTGGTCATCGGCTTTTCCATCGGCCGCCTGCGATTTCCCAACTGGCCGCTGCATCCGGTGCTCTTCCTGATCTGGGCGGCATATCCGGCAAAGCAGTTTGCCTTCTCCTTTCTGTTGGGCTGGCTGCTGAAGGTGCTGGTCACCCGATTCGGCGGGTCCCGCGTCTATCAGAAGCTGAAACCGATGATGTTCGGCTTGATCGCGGGCGAACTGGTGGGGGCATTGATCCCCATTATCTTCGGCTTCATCTACTTCCTGATCACCAAAGAAACACCAAAGCGCTGGGGGATCTTCCCCGGATAACGACGATGCAAGAGTGGATCTGGCGAGATTTTCGATTTGAGCTGCCCAACGACTGGGAGATGCTGCAGTTTTCCAAGGAGCGCGCCGCCGGCAACTGCACCTTCGCCGACCGCCACCAATTCCGGCTGGAACTGAGTTGGAAGGAGGTCCCCGCCGCACCCGACTATGAACGGATGATCTCCGATTATCTCCAACGCCTCAAAGACGAGCAGTCCCTGGAAGCGCCCGAAGCGATCTCGCATCGTTCCTGGCAGGGCTTTGCCGCTCGTTTCGACGACACGCAGACCGCCCGCTTCGGCCGCTATTTCGAACCGGCCGGCCGCCTGCTCGAGCTGGTCTTCTTCTGGCCGAAGGACTTCCAGCGGCAACTGACCAAGGAGATCCTGGACAGCTTTCGCCACCTCAACCAGGAAGCCGCTCAGCACTGGCGGGCGTTCGGCCTGGATCTGCATGCGACCGGCGGCCTGGCGCTGGACTCCTGCGAGGTGAAACCGGCGCTGGCCCAGATGACCTTCAGCGAAAATGGTGGTGCCGGACGCATTGAAAGTTTTCAGCGCCTTGGCATGGTGAATACCTGGCTGACGGGAACGGTGCAGGAATGGCTCAAAGGCAAAGCGCCCCAGGACATCAACGAAGTTGAATATCGCTCGCGCGACGTCGGCGATCATCACCTGGAGCTGGCGGCCGGGACCGTGCCGCCGCTGAAGTTCCCGAAAGTCGGACGGGCCGCGTTCAGCTACCGAGCGGCCGCCTGGATCTGCCCGGCCGACGGCCGGCTCTACAGCGCCAGTGAAATCGCCCCGGCCAAGAACCGGAACGACCGGCTCGCCGGCAAACGACTGATCTGTTGCGAAGGTTTGGCAAGCGCATGAACAGTATCCTCAGCATTCAGCGGTTCTTCAGCAGACAACCGGCCGAAACCCGGGCCAAGCTGCCGTCGCAGAAACCGGCCGACTGGCGCCGGATGCTGGCGGCCGTGCCCGAGCGCAATCGGGCGGCAGAGACGAAATGGCTGGATGACAACGCCCTGCAACTGACCGTGCACAAGCGGAAACCGGCCTTTCTGCTGCCGCCGCTGTCGTGGGTGTTCCGCCCGCGTTTGCATCGTTCCTATATCCTCGACCGCCTCGGCGCGTCGGTCCTGAAGATGTGCGACGGCCGGCAGTCCGTGGAAGCGATTATCGACCGCTTCGCACAAAACCACAACCTGACGTTTCACGAGGCCCGGGTGGCGGTCACCGGCTATCTGCAGGGCCTGGTCAAGCGCGGCGCCGTCGTCATGCTCATGGAAAACAGTGAAGCTGAACTTTGAGGGTCTTGCGGGGCCGGCACGCGCCCCGATGCATCGCCTATGAAAACCATTGACATCAAAAAACAGCCGCGACTGGGACTGGGCAAGACCGCCAGTCTGACGATGAACGGCATCCGTTACCGGCTCTTCCGCTCGGTTGTGACAATGACCGTGATCACCGTTGCCATCGCCTTTCTGATGAACAGCCTGACCGAAGGCGTGGTCAAACGGGCGATGTCCCAGGTTGCGGATGAACGGATCGCCCGCCAGCGGCTGGCAACGCAATGGGTCGCCCGCCTGTCGCGGGCCGCCACCCTGGAGGATATCCTGCACCGTGCCGCGACGGCGCAGCCGGAGGATCCGTGGTATCAGGAAACCCGGAAGTTCGGCGGCTTCAGCGACGCCCAGATGAAGGCGTTCACCCAGGACGCGGCCCAGGCCTCGGTCTATCTCAAATTCTTCGCCCGCCTCAACTATGACGACCGCCGCCAGTTGGTCCACACCGCCACGGGCGTGCAGATCTTCGACCGTCTCCAGAAGCAGGAGTCCTACGATCGCTTCAGCACGGAACTCGACAAGATGCTGTCCATCCAGTTCGTTACTGAAAAAGAGCAGTTCCAGGCGTTCTGCGGCGAGTGGCCGACGTTGCTGGAACGGACCAAGGCCGTGCGCGCCGGCCATCAGGCCGCGGTGAAACAGATCGCCGGCGAGCTCGGCGAAACCAGTCTGTTGGCGGCCTTAGCCGAGCAGTCGCCCGACTTCCTCAAGGCCGTCCGCGAGGCGGGCTTCGTCTACTCCGACAAAACCGCCGAAGCTGTCGGCGGGCAGGCCCGCGAACTGCTCATCCACAAGACGCTGGAAAAGCGCATGACCAAGCACGCAGTCAAAACCATGGTCTCCGCCGAACTGAACACAACCCCCGATAAAGTCACCCAGAAGACCCTCTGGCACAAACTGCTCAAATCCAGGAGCCTGGCCGCATGGACCCTGAAACTGCTGCAAAACCAGTGGCAGGTGGAAGCCGCCATGGAACGGGCCGCCGTCAAACAGGCGATCGCCGCCAAACTCGGCAAGGATCAGAAGGCCCTTGACGCGGATGACGTCCTGAAGAAACTGATGCGCGAGGAAGACGGTGACTTCGCCAAGTGGTTTCACGGCGCCGAGGAAATCAAGAGCCTGAACGTGTCGATCGATCTCGAGCCGCCGGCGGCCGTTGCCATCGCCGCCCGCAAACGCGAAATCGAAAAACTCCTGGAAGCCGAACGCAAATGCGCCGATGTCGGCGACGGCATGATGGGCGTCGGCAAGCGCATGGGCTGGCTGCTGCTGGTCTCGCTGATTGTCTGTACGGTCGGCATTGCCAATGCGATGTTGATGACGGTGACCGAGCGGTTCCGCGAGATTGCCACGCTGAAATGCCTGGGCGCGCTGGACGGCTTCATCATGGTGATGTTCGTCATCGAAGCCTGTGTGCTCGGATTTTTCGGCGGCATCCTGGGTGCGATCCTGGGCATTTTCATCGGCCTGCTGCGCATGCGCGGCACGTTCGGCTGGGTCGTCTGGTGGGCCGTCCGGCCGATGGAGATTCTATTGACGATTGTCGCCGCCATCGTGGTCGGCGTCATCCTGGCCGCAGTGGCCGCGATCTATCCCTCATTAAAAGCATCCCGTCTGGCGCCGATGGAAGCCATGCGGATTGAGTAGGGACGCTATGACACAAGACGCAGCAGAAGATAAAGACCAAGCCGCCGAAACGGCAGCGGCAAGCGGCAGCGACGAGACGGCGAAAACCGCGACCGCGACGCCGGCAACCGAAGCCGACGGCGACACGCCGGCGACGCCGGAGACCGAGGCGGAACGCCGGGTCATCGTCCGTACCGTCGGCCTGCGCAAGGAATACAACATGAAAGGCGTCATCACTAAGGTCCAGCACGGCGTCGCCGCCGAGATCTACACCGGCGAGTTTATCTCGGTCATGGGTCCGTCCGGTTCCGGCAAGAGTACGTTCTTCAATATGATCGGCGGCCTGGACAGTCCGACGTTCGGTCGGGTGTTTATCGATGAAGTGGACGTGGCCCAGTTGTCCGCGGTCGAACTGGCGTTTCTGCGGTGCCGCAAGATCGGCTATATCTTCCAGAGTTACAATCTGATCCAATACCAGACGGCCCTGGAAAACGTCACCACCCCGATGGCCTTCTCCGGGACGCCGGTGGACGAAGCGCGAATCCGCGGCATGGAGTTGCTGGATCTGGTCGGCTTGAAAGAGCGCTGGTTCCACCGCCCGATCGAAATGTCCGGCGGGCAGCAGCAGCGCGTCGCCATTGCCCGGTCGATGGCCAATGAACCAAGCATCCTGCTGTGCGACGAACCAACCGCCAACCTGGACCTGCACACCGGGCAGGAGATCCTTGACATCCTCCGCCGCGTCAACCGGGAACGAAACGTAACGATTATCTGTGCCACGCACGACTACCGCATGATGGATATGTGCGACCGGCTGATGTGGATTCGCGACGGTCGCATTGAACGCATCGCCGACCGCGGTGACGTGCATATTGAGTTGAGCTCGATCGAAGGTGAAGAGTAGTGAAATTGACATACGCTAAAACCGCTCTGGCAGGCATCGCAATGCTCGGCCTGCTGCTGACCGGTCGGGGCGATCCGCCGGAATCCCTCGTCAACGATTGCCGCGCCCTGACGCAAAGCCCGCACCGGCTGACCGGCTCCGCCGAATACCGGCAGGCGGCGGACCACGTCGAAACCCAACTCAAAGAACTGGGGCTGCAGGTCATCGCCCAGGAGTTCCCGACCGCCCGGCTGGTGACCAACCAATGCGAACTGACCAGGGCCGACGGTACCGTGTTGAACCTGGATCCGATGCGGCCGAACGGCGTGGTCCCGCCATCCACACCGCCGAAAGGAGTGACCGGCGTCCTGATCGACGGCGGCAGCGGCGCCTTGAGCGAGTACCCCCGCGAGCTGCCCAAGGGGGCGATCGTGGTCATGGACTACAACTGCCGTGACGGCTGGATCAAGGCCTTCCGCCTGGGCGCTCAGGCGGTGATCTTCATCCGGCGGAACCCGCTGGAAGCCTGGCATTTTCACTACTCCGAGGCACTGGCCAACCTGCCGCGTTTCTACTTCGCCGGGGACAAGGCGGAACTGCCGTTCGGCGAGACGGTAACGGTGAAGAGCGCCGTCACCTGGAAACCCGCACGCGGCCGCAATGTCATCGCGTTCCTCAAGGGCACGGCGCCGACGTTCGATGAAGCCAAGGGCGAAGAGGTCGTCATCCTGGCGGCCAATCTGGACAGCTTCGGCGAGGTCCCGCATCGCGCCGCCGGCGCCCGGGGCGCCGCCAACTGCGCCGCCCTCCTGCAGATCGCCCGCGCTCTGAAAGACGCACCGCCGCGCCGGCATGTGGTCTTCGCGTTCTTCGACGCGCAGGCCTACGGCCATCTCGGCAGCACCGCTTTCTATCGGGTCATCGATCCGACGCAGGAGGAATACATCGACACGCTGTCCAGTTCGCTCAGCACCGAGCGCGAATTTCTGACGTCCCTGCTGGACATGACCAAACTCGACAACCCGCTGGCCGACAAGGGCCTCAAAAACCGCGACCACCTGCGCAAACGCCTGAAACTGCGCGGCGAAAACCATGTCTTCGACATCAACTCGGAACTGGTCGTCTGGCGGCTGCTGCGGCGCCGGCTGGTCGATGACCTGCCGGTGGATTTCCAGCTCTACAGCTACCGCTTCGCGGTGATCGGCAAGGAGTTCTCGCCGGAGGACCTGGCCAAGATGTCGCTGGACGATATCGACGCGCGCATCGAACGGATGAGCGCCACCAAGAAAAGATGGAACGACCTGCGACGGGCTCTGACCAAGGACGCATTCGGCGAAGGCTCCAAACAGTACTGGAGCAAAAAAGAGTTCTTCGGTCTGGCCGTGGCCTTCCTGGTGGCATCACTGCTCGGCGTGATCACCGCCATCTACGGCCGCGGCAGCAAGACCTTCGGCACGGTCAGCGGCATCGCCTGCGGCATTCTCAGCCTGACGCTCTGGATCATCGGCATCAGCGGCCTCGAAGTCCCGAAGAGTTTCGGCCGGGGCCCCAGCCTGATCAGCCGGCTGACCGGCCGCCAACAGGACGAGGCCGACCGGAAAGAGGTCCGGAAGGTCCTGAAACAGGGGCTGCAGGAAGTCCGGGACGACCTGCAGGCGCGCCTGGCCGAACTGGACTCCGACGATGCCGCTCTGGCAGCGGAACGCGAGCTCAGCAGCATGCTCAAGTCACGCTGGATCAGCCTGCATGCCACGATCGGCTTCGGTGATACCACCGACCGCTGGGGGCTGGTGATCGGCGGACAATCCGACATGGGCAACCCCAAGGACGACCCCGGGGTCTACACCCAGATCCAGAACCTTTTCCTCAAGTCCGCCCAGCAGCTCGAGGAGAAGGGCGCCCCGGTGAAGGAATTCGAAACGAAATCGGCGGACCTGACCCTGGCGCCGGCCAACGCCCTGTGGGCCAACGAATCGCTGGTGCACAGCGGCGAGGTCGCCGGCCGCCTCGGCATCTACAACCTGGTGCTCGGCACCACCCATGAAAACCTGGCCCGCGAAGGCACGCCGGACGACACCCTCGAGTTGCTTAATCTCGAGCGCGTCGCGACCCAGACCGCCGGTGCCGGCCGCCTGCTGGCGACGGTCATCGACAGTGACGCGCTGTCGCGCAGCCGCAGCATCAAAGCAGAGGCCCACTATGTCACGACGGAATTCGTCAAGGACCGGCTGAAGGGCACCTTCGTCATGGCGGCGCAGGGCGGCGCGGTCCCGAACCGGCCGACGCCCGATGCCGTTGTCCAGGTCCGCTACCGGCCGCTGCCCCGCGACGCCTTCAGCTACTCCGAAAATAAGCTGTACGGCTTCAATAATTTCCTGATTTTGATGTCCAACCAGAACGGCATGTATTCCTACGGCCCGGGGCCGTCCGGCGATGCGAAAATCGCCTGCGGCTATGCCGCCGTCCTCGACGACCGCGGCATGGTGGTCATGTCGTCCTCGCAGGCATCCGAACGCATCGTCCACCAGCGGCTGAATGTCTTTCGCTGTCAGTACGGCGCCATGGTCTTGCCGGGACAGACGCAGCCCACCGCAACCAAGGTGCTCAACGGCATCACCAACGGCCCGCTGAGCCCCGAAAAATCCTACTACAACACCGTCGACGGCGTCACCTTCTGGTTCTGCGAGGAGAATGTCCGCAGCATCAAGCTGTTTGATCCGGACGCCACCGTGCTGCTGAACAACGGCCCGCCGGTGCTCCAGGGCGACACCGCCCGGACCAGGAAACAGACCGAGGAGGAAGTCAAGGGCGAAGGCCTGCTGCTGCACGACCGCATCACGCCCATGGTCGCCCGGCGTTCGGCCGTCGACCTCTGGCGCCTGGACAACCACCGCCTCGGCATTCTGCGCAGCAAGGGCATCAAAGACAGCTCCCTGTCGGCCCTGCACGGCCGCGCCGAAGACCTGATGGCGGCCGCCGAGGAGAGCCAGGCCATGGACGAAGCCGTCGCCAGCCTGCAGTCGGCGTTCTTCGTGCAGCGCAGAGTCTACCTGCAGATCCGCAGTATGCTCGACGACCTCGTCGTCGCGGTGCTGATCCTGCTGGCGCTGTCGGTGCCGTTCGCCTTCGCGCTGGAGCGCTTGCTGATCGGGTCGACGACAATTCACAAGCAGTTGGGCTGGTTCGCTGCGTTCTTCGTCATGACGTTCTTCCTGCTCTACATCACCCATCCGGCGTTCGCCGTCTCGAAAACGCCGCCGGTTATTTTCCTCGGGTTCGCCATCGTCGTGCTCTCGGGCATGGTGATCGTGATCATCATGCAGAAGTTCGAAGTGGAGCTGAAGGTGCTGCAAGGCATGGAATCCACCGTGCATGCCGCGGATATCTCACGCGTCAGCACCGTCTTGGCCGCCATGAGCATGGGCATCTCCAGCATGCGCCGGCGGCCGCTGCGCACCGCTCTCAGCGCCATCACCATTATCCTGCTGACCTTCACAATCCTGTGTTTCGCGTCGTTCGGCACGGAAACCGGCATCATCCACCTGTTCAGCCAGCCGTCGCCCGACTACAACGGCGTCTATATCCATAAGTTCGACTGGAAAGCGCTCAGCGCCGACATGGAATCGCTGGTCAGCGGCCGCTGGGGGCGAACATCCCGGGTCTGTTCGCGGTACTGGCTGACGCCGGTGCAGAACGGCAAGAACAGCGTGCTGATCACCAGGGGCGACGGCAGTTCGCCGCTGGTGCTGAAGGGCGTGGTCGGCATCAGCGAGGCCGAACTCGAGAGCCGTCCGGATCTGGCCCGCGTCATCGATCTCGGCGGCAAACCGATGGCAGGCCAGGTGATCATGAGTTCCGTCGTCGCCAACGACCTCGGCGTCAGTGAAGGCGATCCGGTCATCGTCCAGGGCCGTCGCCTGACCCTCGGCAAGCCGCTGGACCCGGTCAAGATCTCTGTACTGCGCGACATGGACGACAACAGCTTCCTGCCGGTCGACTTCGTCGAGCAATCCAGTGTCGGCGGCGGCGGCGCCAAGCAGGATGCCGAAGCCGAAGACCTGGCGGCAATGGAATCGCAGGCCTGGCAGACCGTCGCGGCCGACGAGTGCGTCTTCGTCTCGACCAGCGCGGCCCGCAGCATGGGCGCGAAGCTCCATGCCATCACGATCTATACCGAAGACCCGGCGCAGGCGCAGGAGATCGCCGAAGAATGCGCCCGCATCTTTCCGGTGCCGATCGCGGCAACCCGCGACGACGGCGTCTACAAACATGTGCTCGGCGCCAAATTGAGCGCCAGCGGCCTGAAGGATCTCTTCTTCCCGATCCTGCTCGGCGGCCTGGTGATCTTCGGCACCATGCTCGGTTCGGTGGCGGACCGCGAGAAGGAGATTTACACCTTCAGCGCTCTCGGCCTGGCCCCCGCGCACGTGGCCGGCCTGTTCTTCGCCGAAGCCATGGTCTACTCGGTGATCGGCGGGTTGAGCGGCTACCTGCTGGCGCAGGCGTCGATGAAGATCCTCGGCGTCATGGCGACCTACGGCCTGGTCCGCGTGCCCGAGATGAACTACTCGTCGACCAACGCGATCATCACCATCCTGCTGGTCATGGCGACGGTTCTGATTTCCGCCCTGTTCCCGGCGTACAAGGCCTCGAAAAGCGCGAACCCGGGCGTCATGCGTTCCTGGCGCGTACCGCAGCCCGACGGCGACGTCCTCTCCCTGGTCTTCCCGTTTACCGTCTCGGAGTATGACATCACCGGCGTGGTCAGTTTCCTCAAGGAACACTTTGAGACCCACTCGGACACCGGCCTGGGCTGTTTCATGAGCAAGCAGACCAAGTTGATCACGAAAGGCGACCACGTGGGCCTGCGGTCACATCTGGCCCTGGCCCCCTTCGACCTCGGCGTCACCGAAGAATTCGAACTGCGCAGCGTCCCGAGTGAAATCGAGGGCATCGACGAGGTCGCCATTCGCCTGGAACGCAATTCAGGCCAGCCGAAAGACTGGTATCGCCTGAACAAGGTCCTCCTTGACGACCTGCGCAAGCAGTTCCTCATCTGGCGCTCACTGCCGGCAGAGACCATGGAACTGTACCGTGAGCGCACGCTGGTTGAAATGGGGCAGAAAGCTCCCGCGTCAGAACCCGCCGATGACGCAAATGAAGGAAACGCTTAATGGCTGCAGAACATATCGTTCAGGATAAGGAACTCGAAGAATTTCGAAGTCTGATGGAGGTCCCGGATTCCTTCGAAGACGGTTTCCGCTGGTCCTCCTTCTTCGGCGCCGTGTTCATCGCTTTGCTGATGGTCCCCGGCTCGCTGTACATGAAACTGCTGGCCGGCAACATGCAGATGGGCGCCGCCGCCCAGTGGGTCACGGTCATCCTCTTTATCGAGGTGGCCAAACGCACCCATACCAGCCTCAAGAGGGCGGAAATCTTCGTCTTGTACTGGATGGCCAACGCCGCCATGGGCATGCCGTTTTACGGCCTGCTGTGGAACCAGTTCTATGTCCGCAGCGACGCCGCCATCGCCTTCGGCATTGCCGACGGCATCCCGCACTGGGTCGCGCCGTCGGCCGACTCCGCCTCCTACGCCATGCGCAGCTTCTTTCACAAGGACTGGCTGCCGGCGGTCGGTCTGGTGGTCTTCGGCACGTTCATGGGCCAGATCAACGGCATCGTTCTGGGCTACGGCCTGTTCCGGGTCGCCAGTGACGTTGAAAAGCTGCCGTTCCCGATGGCGCCGATCGGCGCTCAGGGCATCCTGGCGGTCTCGGAGGACGCCGATGCCAAACGAGCGGACAACAAGGAGCAGAACTGGCGCTGGCGAACCTTCTCGCTCGGCGGCGCCATGGGCATGGCGTGGGGCGCCATATATCTGCTCTTACCAACGCTGTCCGGCGTGCTGACCGGCAGCAAGCCGATCCAGATTTTCCCGATTCCGTTTGCCGAGTTCACCCCGACCACAGGCCGCTACCTCCCTGCCGTAGCCACCGGGATCAACTGGAGTCTGGGCAACATCATTATCGGCATGGTCCTGCCGTTCTGGGCCATGGTCGGCAGTTTCATCGGGCTGGTCGTCACCATGGTATTGAATCCGATCCTCTATAAGCAGGGCATTCTGCACAGTTGGACGCCGGGCGACACCACGGTGCCGACGCAGTTCAAGAACCACCTGGACTTCTACTTCAGCTTTCAGATCGGCATTGCCGTGGCCATCTGTCTGGCCGGTTTCTGGCAGGTCTACCGCAGTCTGCAAAAGAAACGGGCGGAACGCAAGGAGGGCCTTGCCGGGCCGTCGCGCAAGGACATCGAGATCCCCGAAGGCCGGGGCGACATCCCGACCTGGGCCATTATCTCCTGCTACTTCTTCGTCACGCTCACCTATATTCTGGTCAGCGGCTTCCTGATTGAATGGCATCGCGGCGTCATGATCGTCCTCCTCCTGCTGGGATTCGTTTATACGCCGATTATCAGCTACGTCACGGCGCGACTCGAAGGTATTGCCGGACAGGTGGTCGAGATCCCGATGGTGCGGGAGTGCAGTTTGATCCTCAGCGGCTACCAGGGCGTCGCCGTCTGGTTCCTGCCCATCCCGATCGCCAACTACGGACGCATGACGATGTTCTACCGCACGTGCGAACTGCTGGGAACGAAGTTCACCAGTATCTGGAAGGCCAAGATCTTTCTCTATCCGATCATCCTGGTCAGCTCGATTCTGTTTGCCAATTTCATCTGGCACCTGGCCGATGTGCCCTCGGCGGTCTACCCGTTCGCCCAGCGCATGTGGCCCCTGGAAGCCGCCAAGAAAGCGCTGATGCAGTCCTCGACCCTGGGGGAATACTCACAGTTCGAGGAGGCCTTCAGTTGGCGCTACCTGGGCGTCGGCGTCGGTGCCGGCTTGATCCTGTTCGGCTTCCTCAGCAAGCTCGGCGCGCCCATCTTTTTCACCTACGGCGTGGTCCGCGGTCTCGGCCAGTCCATGCCGCACGGCATCATACCGCAGTTTATCGGCGCATTGATCGGCCATTTCTATTTCCGCCGGAGATTCGGCAAGATGTGGCGCAAGTATATTCCCGTGATCTCCGCCGGCTTCGCCTGCGGCACCGGTCTGATCGCAGCGTTTGGTATCGGCCTGGTCTTCCTCAAGAAGGCCGTTGTCCAGCTACCGTTTTAGGAGTACAGGCATGTCCGAAGAAGTCCTGATTGAAATCTCGAACCTCAGTAAGATCTACCACCTGGGGAAGACCACGGTCTATGCTCTGAATGACGTGAGCCTGACCATCTTCCGCGGCGAGTACCTGTCGATCATGGGGCCGTCCGGGTCCGGCAAGAGTACCTTGTTCAATATGATCGGCGCCCTGGACAAACCCTCCGAAGGCGACGTCCTGATCGCCGGCCACCGGCTGACCAAACTGTCCAGCCGCGAGCTGGCGTACTTCCGCGGCAACCACATCGGCTACGTTTTCCAGGCATTCAACCTGATCCCCGCCTACAACGCCATCGACAACGTCGCCATGCCGCTGATCTTCGCCGGCACCCCCTATGACGAAGCCGTTGAACGCGCCAAGAACGTCCTCACGCGCGTCGGCCTCGGCGAACGTCTGAACCACCGCCCCGATGAACTCTCCGGCGGCCAGCAGCAGCGGGTCGCCATTGCCCGCGCCCTCTCCAACAACCCGTCCATCATCCTGGCTGACGAGCCCACCGGCAACCTCGACCTGAAGACCGGTGAGGACATCATCAAACTGCTCAGCCAGCTCTGTAAGGATCTCGGCGTCACGGTGATTACCGCAACGCACGACCACAAGATGCTGGCCTCCTCCGACCGCATCCTCTGGATCAAGGATGGGCAGGTCGACAAGATCCAGAAACGCGAGGAGATCGACATCCGCGTCGGCACCGTGGAATAGCCTGCGACGGTCGCGGAAAAATCCCGAAAAATCCGTTCGGGAACTGTTTGCATCCGTTACGACAGGAAGTATACTTTCGATCCGTCTCCGGAAATGCAGGTCATCTGCAGAACCGCCGGGGTTGTAGTTCAGTCGGTTTAGAACGCTGCCCTGTCAAGGCAGAGGTCGCGAGTTCGAGTCTCGTCAACCCCGCCAGAAACCGCAGGATTCCCGTCCTGCGGTTTTTGTGTCTTCAACCGCCGAATCCGGCGCCGTCACAACCGGGAGAACCTGCAGCATGAGTCGCACCGAGGAGTTTCTCGCTCTGGCCGAACCAACCCGCCGGGACCGTGTCCGGCAATGGCTCACCGCCGCCGCCTGGGAAGACCTGCGGGACGCATTCCTGACGCTGATGGACGAGTATGCCGAACACCTGTGTGCCCGGCCCGACGACTGGAACATCGAATCGCATGAGGCCGGCGGCGCCTGGCGCCCGATCTTCTCGCATCTGGAAGTCCGGCCCGATCTCCGGGTCACCCGGAAGATGGCCGCCGTCATGCACGCCCGCCGGGCCTGGGTCCAGGCCAATTTCTTCCACGGCTTCCCCGATGAAGCGGAAGTCCACCATGAGATCGAGACCTTTATCTACTTCCAACAGGCCCTCCTGCACCATCAACTGCCGGGACATGAGATCGCGCTGGAATCCATTCTCGACGTCGCCGAACACGTCGGCAACCGGGTTGACGCCGTGCCGCCCTGGTACGACTGGGACCAACACCGCTTCGTCAGCACCTATCTGGGCACACGGTCCACCCGCAACCGGCCGCCGTTCGACTACCAGGAAGCCAACCATTGGCGCTTTGTGGATCTCGCAATGACCGCCTGCCAGGCAACGCAGGACCCCGCATATCTGGAACTGGCAACCGGGTATGCCGAAACCTGGTGCGATCATATTGAGAGCACGGCGGCCGAGGGTCTGATTCGCTGCTCGATCCTGCCGCCCGGCGTCGACGCCGCCGAAATGTCTCGAAGCGGCATCCAGAATGACGACGGCCGCGGCTATGAAATCTTCTATTCCACCGTCGCCGCCAACACCGCCTGCGATATCGCCTGCGGCCTTCTCGATGTCTACCGGCTGACCGCCAACGAACGCTGTTCGGCCGCCGCCCGGGCCCTGATCGACCAGTTCTTCGACCACGGCGCCGACGGCCGCCCCGCCGCCTGCTACAAGAACGGCGCCTGGCAGTCGTCGTTCGATCCGGAGGCCGGCGTCGATCCGGCACAGGCCGTCACCCAGACCGGCGCCTTCCTGACCCGCATGGCGCTCCACTATGACGTGCTGACGGGGGAGAAACGATATGAGCCGGCCATCTGTAATTGGGCCGCCGCGATCGACGAAGAACGATGGGGCAGCGATCAGATGATGGCCGACCCGCTGCTGGCCGCCTGGTGGTACAACGGCAAGACGGACTATCTGCGCCGGGCCTACGCCATGGCCCTGCGGCTCTGGGCCATGGCCGAGGCCGACGACCAGTACCACATGTGCAACTGCCGCAACCGCTACGGCTCCAGGTTCCTGATGGAACTCCACTACCTGCCGCTCACCGGCCGCATCGACGCCGGGACCCGCGGCAGCATTCCCCTGCGCGTCGGGGAGTAGAATGCCTGGGCTGGCCCTGCGGGGTGTGCTGGATGCCTATCTGGTCTTTGGTGGCGACTGTCCCGGCAGGAGCAAGTTGCTTGAGGCACACGCATCCTGGAGCGTGGGGCCGCGTATCATCTCCACGTGACCGTCAGAACACAGCACGATGAATAACGGCTGGCCCTGGTCCTTATGTTTGTCGCAGTAAGCGATGACCAGGTTGTACGGGCCGTCATCTCTGGCACCTTTGCCCAGGTACTTGTAGCTGCACTTGCCGGCTCGGATGTCGGCGCCACTTGTCGGCACCTGGAAGTTGGGATCGGAGGGGCAGGAAAAGACCTTGCCCGGTTGCAGCAGTTTCTTATCGACCAGCACTCCCAGATCGTCGGGGTAGGCTCCCGAGTTCTCACCGGAAAACATCAGACAGGCCAGACCGATCTGCTTCAGGTTGCCGGCGCAGTTTACCTGTCGGGCCTTCTCTCGGGCTTGTCCGAGGACAGGGATAAACAGCAGTGCCCACAGCAGGATTGGGCCAAGAATGCTGAGGATCAGTCCCGTGACCGCCATGCCGGTGCCTTTCAGGCGTCCCTGGGATCCGCTGATCTGGACCAGAGCGATGATGCCGAAAATCAAAGCAAGCAAGGGCGTTATGCAGAAGAACGGCAGTAGGCTACAGACCAGACTGGCAATCGCCATGCCGGACGTTGACGCGGGCGCCTGATACTGGCGTTGCCCGCCGGCTGCTCCGCCGGCTCCCGCGGTCGCTCCGCTCCGCGCGCCTGTGCGTCCGGCAGAAGTCCTTCGCCGTTGCGTGCTGTTGCTCCCGGGTCGGCGCATACGACGTTTCCCCCCCGTGCGCAGCTTCGTCTTCTGTCGCCGTTGCGGCGGCGGGGCGGCGTTTTCTTCCTCATCGTCTTCTTCATGCGCAAACGAGAGCATATCGCCGCAGTTCGGGCATTCGACGCTGCTGCCGATCAGTTCCGCAGGAACCGTCAGTTCCGCGCCGCACTCCGGGCATTCAATGTCATATTCTTCGGGCTCACTCATGGTCGTCTTATCCTACACGGCTTGTGGTTTCGCGTCCCATGTTCTCATCCAACGAAGGAAGATCGTAGCAGTTTGGCGCGGGAATACAAGATTAACTGCCGCAGGTCGTTAATTCTCCCTGTCTCCCATTCGTTAATCCGGTAGTGGCGTGCGAAAGGAGTTCCCTGATGAAACCAGTCCGCCACAATTCCATCCATGCGATCTGGCTATCATTGTTTGCCGTTTGCCATGCTCTGGCCCAAGCTCCCGCCCCCGTGCCTCCGCCGGCACCGACCCAATCCTATGGTTCGCCAATCAGTCCGGGAGCGTATCTGTTGTTCGGGCTGTTTGCCCTCGCCAGTGTTGGTTCACTGTTCCTCATCTTTCCCGGGTTGCGTTCCCGTCTTTTCTTCCCCTCTCTGGACGGGTTCATGGGCAATCTGGTTGGCTGCCTCCCCTGGAGCAGGTCGTTCCGCTCAAATCCACTGCCACTTCGTGTGCGATGGTCCGTGGCGATACTGGCGGGGATCTGTCTGTACCGGATTCTCGACTATCTGCTCAGCGGCGATCCCATCCAGACCTACACGATTCTCACGGGATACCTGCGATACAGACGGCTTTCCCCGGCAGTTCAGTCGTTGATCGAACCACGCCTGTGCGTCATGGTCCTGGACGCCTCTTTCTGTATTGTTGGTCTGCTGGCATTCCCTCTACTGCTCCATCGGAGTCGCGGCGGATTTCTGACGACATTGGCACTGCTGGCCAGTACCGGTATGTACAACATCCTGATGGCCACAACCCCGGCCATGCGGCAGTACCTCGACTACTACCCGGCGGCGCCGAGCGCGTTCGCCCTGTTAGCCAGGCCCGTGTTGACAGCCGCGCTCAGCTGGGGCATGGCGGTAATGCTCCTTTGTTATCGACACCAGATTCTCGGCAGCGAGTGGGAAAGAGCACCAGCCCCCACGTCGGAAGTCCGCCGAGAATATCGACGGGCTGCCGGTATGATTGCGATCATGCTGCCGCTTGTGTGGCTTACGGGCGTGACTCTCGGTCTTGCGGCACGCATGACAGTCTGGTGGCAGCAGGGATGGCGTTCGCCGGCAACAACCCGGTTTATCCTGCGCTGGGACCCATCTGTTCTCGATCCCCCAAGCAGTGTCCTGGCCGGTCGTGCGGCATGGGGGGTGGAAGATGTTGCACAAGTGGATGGATGTCAGGATCTGGCGCTTGCTTTCCATCGGCATTCGCAGCGCTACCGCTGCTTCTGGACCGGCAGAGATGCCAGCCGCTATGCCCTTGCCGCCGCGGTTCGCGGCGGTCGGGAAAGTAACGTTTTGTACCTCCTGTCGCGGCCGAGCCTGCGTCCCCATCGCGATGAAGCGCTGATTGCCGCCTTCCGCTATCATCGCCCCTGGTTGGCGCCCGTGATTGTGGAGGGAATCGACCTGGACGCTATGGACCCCATTCGCGAGCGGACGTTGCTGATGCACGCGGCGTTCAAGGGCAATTGCCGTGCAGTCGAGTTCCTGGTACTGCAAGGCGCAGATCCCTTCGTAACTGACGCCGGCGGTCGTAATGCGTTGTGGTTTGCCTGTGTTGCAGGCCGATCGTCCGCGGCCCGAATCCTGATTGCCCATGGCCTTTCACCGAGGCAGAGAGACGGCCAGGGACGGACGCTTATACACGTGGCCTCTGCACAGGAACATTGCTACTATCGCTGTTCGACATCAGATCGGGAACTAAAGGAGCTCCTTGACCTCCTGGTTGCCGGCGGGGTGGACATGAATTCGCCGGATGCGGCCAGCATGACGGCGCTGGACACATCCGATTGGTCCAGTCGCGAGCTTCTGGAGTCCATGGGGGCAAAATCAGGAACACTCTTGTCAGCAGGTCCTTAGACTCCCAGACAATCCCTGGCCTGCAGACCAATCTGGGGAAATTCAGTAAACCCGGTCTAAGAAATGGGGGGTGAGTGACGTCCCAGTGATGTCATCACAAAAGGCATTTCTCCCGATGCCCGGGTCGGTTGCCGAATTCCCGTTCCAGCAACCGGCCCTTTTTCTTTTCCCCGATCAGTGCATCTCGGTATCGCAGACGCCGATGCCGGGGCGGTAGAAGTTGAACTGAACATTCGGGTGGTCGGCCAGGAGCGACATGGGCACGGCGGAATCCGGGATCTGTTTGGCGATCATCAATGTCGTCAGCCGCATGCCGAAGGGGTTGTCGTGACAGCCGGCATGCCAGATGGAGACCTTCTCGGCCTGCCAGGTCTGAATGGGGCCGACGGTGATCGCCTGGGTCGGCACGTTCTGGACCACGCCGCCGCCGGATGTGCGGGCGTTTTGCGTCAAGGTCATCGGATGCAGATTGACCACGCGCGTACTCAACTGCCGGTATTCCTCCGGCGTCGGCGGGGCGTCCTTGTACTTGCCTTCGCGTTTCAGCGGGTCGTTGAAGGCCCAGTGTTTCACTTCGCCCTGCCCGCCCTGCATGCAGCGGCAGCGGGCCAGATTCCAGCTGGCAATGTACTCGCCGGGATCGTAGCCGGGGAAATGCAGGTTCTCAGCCGGCATCCGCAGATCCTCGCGGATGCGGTTGAAACAAAGGTCCATATCCGCCTTGGCGAATCCGAGCGGGAAGTCGATCCCGGCTTCTTTACCGTCGACAACCCACTCATCCATGCCCCAGAAATGCGCCTGCGACAGGTCGAGTTCGAGCTCGTTGACGAGCCGGGCGACGAGCGGCAGTTGTTCGGTCGGCCCGATCGGGCCGCAGATGCCGGCCGGCTCATCAGCCGTCGCCGACGTCCACGCGGTGATGTACTCCAGGGCTTCAGCCAGGTAGAAGTCCTCCAGTGTGTCGTAGAACTTCACGGTGAACCCGGGCCGGCTCATCTGCTCCAGGTCGGCCGGGGTCAGCCGGGCGGCATCATCCAGAATCTCGCGGTCGAGGGTGGTGTAATCCCACCAGTCGGGGGCAACAACGCTCAGTGGTCTCATAGGGTTTCCTGTTGATATGATTCTGTTGTTCACGACGTGAGCGCGGGCAGCGCATACGCTCACAGGTCCAGACGTGCCGTGCCGCAGCCCGCCGGCGCCGGACAGGCCCCCGGCCGCGCAGGACGGGTCTTTGCTTCGCTCATCCGCGATCCGCGGGGCCAGATGGTCTCGGCGTAAGCTTTCCAGCCAGGTACGGCGGCCAGGCGCCGGTCCGGCAAGGCGCCGTCGAACAAGCGATGCGAGCATCGTGTCCCGCCTTGGCGGGATACATTTCGTGCTTGCCCCGCTTTGCGGGGTCCCGCCTTGGCCGGATGCTTGGACCCGCTCTTCGAGTTGCCCGTTCCCGGGCTCGGGGGGCGTTGGCGAAAATGCTATGTGCTTCAGCACACAACCCTTCCGCCGCCTGCCGCGAGCCTCGACCCCCGGGCAATCCGTGGCGGAAAGACTTCCGCCGCGACCATCTAGTCGATTCGCTGCAATTCGATCTCGGCCTTTCGTTTCTTGCGGTCGCGGATGTATTCCACCGTAACTTTCTCACCGATCTTGCAGCGTTCAAGGATATCAGCCACATCGTTTGTGGTCTTCACCGGTTTCCCTTTGATGCTGACAATGACGTCGCCCAGCAGAATGCGGCCGCGCCGGTCGGAGGAGAGCCCCTCAAGCTTGGCCGTCTCAGCGCCGCTGCCCGGGAGAACCTTGGCCACGATCACACCGTCGATCCGCAAACGCCGGGCGATGTGGTCCTGCACCAGCGTCACGCCCAGGCCGGGCCGGATCACCTTGCCGTGCGTGATCAGCTGCGGCACGATCCATCTGACCGTGTCCACCGGTACGGCAAAGCCGATGCCGGCACTGGCGCCGTTCGGGCTGAAGATCGCCGTGTTAACGCCGATCAGCCGGCCGTTGGAATCGAGCAGCGGGCCGCCGGAGTTGCCCGGGTTGATTGCCGCGTCGGTCTGGACGACGTCGTGGATCTTGCGGCCGGTCAGCGAATCGATCTCGCGGCCGAGAGCACTGACGACGCCGACGGTCAAGGTCTGGTCCAGGCCGAACGGCGTGCCGATCGCCAGCACTTTCTGGCCGACCTTGAGATCTTTGGATGCGCCAATGCGAACGGGATTGAGTTGCTCCGGTTTCGCCTTGATCTTCAGGACCGCCAGGTCTTTGCTGGGCTCGACGCCGACGACTTCGGCATCGAATGTCGAGCCGTCGGCCAGGGTTACAGACAGCTTGCTGGCTCGCCGGATCACGTGAAAATTCGTCACGATGTGTCCTTTGTTGTCCCACATGAACCCGCTGCCGGACCCCTGACGGACCTCAAAGGTATTGCCGGAGAAGAAACTGCGGCGGAGGCCCTTGTTGGTGATGAACACCACGGACGGGGCGACCTTTTCGAAGATGCTGATGGTGTTTTTTTCGTACTCCAGCAGGGCCTTCGCTTCCGCCTTGTCCTGCGCGCCGGCCACGGCGCTGAGTATCAGTGCCGCCAGGGCCATGGCTGTGATCTGTTTCATATCGGGATCTCCAAGGTTCTATCCGGGTATTCACCGCAACACGGATTTTGACGCCATCCACGACAGACAATTCAGCCGCATACCGCAAAGATCAAGTTTCAATCCACCGGCGCAACAGTCAGGTCGTCCAGATGCAGTTCAACTCTGGCGGCGTTGTACGTGTGCAGCCAGACCTGCAGTTTCACGGTCCCCGGCGGCGGCGTAAAGCGGAAGGCGAAGTTGCGCCAGCGGCGGTCCGCGCCGCCCAGGCTGCCCAACGGCTTCAGCCACCCCGGCTTGCTCTGTTGGTTGAGCAGTTCGCCCTCGGCATCGAGGTATTTGACGTAGACGCCAAGCCCGCTTTTGTCGCCGGCAACAGCAAACACCTTGCCGCGGATCTCGAAGGCGCCGGCAGTCGCGATCGCCATGGGCGCCGAGCTGATATCCGAACCGCCCCTGCGGGACGCATCCTTGATGTGCAGCGAGGTCTTGCCGGCAGCCGCCCGGGCGTTGGACAACCGGCCCATCCCGTTCCGGCGCAGCAGCCAGCCGAAGGTCTGCATTTCGAAGCCGCCGTTGCGCAGCAGCCCGGCGGCGGTCAGCTTCGCCGGCCGGATCTCAAGTTCGATGCCGGCCCGTTTCACGGGGGCAACAAAGTCCAATCCAAGCCGCGTCGGCAGCGTCGGCGTATGAACGTCCTCCTGCAGTTTCTCCGCGCGGCGCTTCAGTTTGCCGCCCGTCGCCCGGATGCTGATGTCCGTTGCCTCCGAAACGGAATAGATCCGGATCGTGTCGGGCCCGATAGCCTGCCGGCGCCCCAGAGTCACGACCGCCGTACCGAAGCTCTGCGGCGATGAAAACTCGACCTCGTCGCGGACCGTCAGTTTGCCGACGCCCGCCCTGGAGTAGACAAACGTCCGCGTCAGACTTTTCAGCGCCGGCACGTTGTAGGCGGCCCGCAGATCAAGGACCAGGCGGTCGGCCGCCGGGGTGAATCTGGTCTCAACCACTCTGGCGGCCGCGGCCTTGCCGGGCCGCTGCAGTTCGCCGGCGACAAGCGGCACCGGGTGACCATAGGAATTCAAAACCTTGCTGACGTACCGCCGGCGACTGAAGGTCCGCGCCGTGTAGACCTCGGAACCCGGGTCAAGCAAGACCGGGTCGTCGCCGACCACAACGACGTAGGAGCCGATATCGTTGTGGTTGTGGTGCTCGGCATTGTGGCCGCCTTTCAGGGCGACACCGAAGCGGCCTTTGCCGCCCGGACGGCACAGCAGAACGCCGGACGCCTTGAACCAGGTACGCAACTCCTCGTTCTCCACTGCGCCGTCGGGGTCAAGGCGCGCCGTCCGGTCGTGACTGGAATTCGGGAAACTGTACATCAGCACCTCAGCCAGTGACCCGCTGGATGAATGCGGTTTGACCTGGGCCTGAGGCTCGCGGCCCAGTTGAAAACGCCGATTCAGGAAACGCATCAGCCGGGCGTTTGGCTGCGTGCCGACGCCGCAATCGGCGAAAGACGGGTATACCTTGCCGATGATCTCGAGGCGCGTCCCAAACAGGGCCGGGGCCCGTACCTCCCGGCGCTGCAGCAGGTCCAGCTTGCCGCCGGTCGCCTGGTAGATGCTTTCCGACAGCATGACGTAATGACCGAAGCCGTAGTTCCAGTAGCCCAGTCCTTCTGTGCAGTAGCCGTCCGGCCCGAAGCCGCGGAGGAAGTTCGTTGACAAGTCCTCGGCGGCGACGATGAACCGGGCCCGCACCGACTTGTCCTCGATCACGGTTACAGCGGCGCCGACGACGCCGGCAAGACAGACGGCATTCCAGTTGTTGGTGGTCTGCAGCCACCAGTTGCCGCGGCGGCGGCCCGCCGCCATATCAAGAAAAGGCGTGAAGGTGCGTCTGTGCAGGTTTGCCCGAATCTGCCTGCAAACGTCCGCTTTCAGTTTGTCGCCCAGCAGATAGCAGCAGATCGCCATGGTGTGCGACAAGGTCGCGGAACCCAGATCGATGTCGACGGATTTGCCGTGGAAGTTGGTCAGGCCGCGGTCGTGTGCCGGCATCACCCAGGTGCGCTCTCGGCAGAGGGCGCGGATCGTCTGCTCCAGGGCCGGGATGAATCGGCCTTTATGCTCGAGACATTCCGCCAGCGCCAATGTTTTAAGCCGGCCGCGCCGGCGCCGGGCGACCTCTTGCCAGCGGCTGCGATTGCCGGTCTTGGAGAAATCCAGGTAGAGCTTGTCCGGCTGCGCCGGGATGGGGGTGTGCAGCAGTTCGGCGGCCGTCGCCAGGAAGCGTTTGCGGGTCTCGGCATCGACCAGGGCATTCCAGGCCCGGCGATCGCCGGCCGGGCGGCCGAAACCGGCCGGCTCGGCCCGCAGCAGTCTGGTCACTTCGACGATGCGCGCGGCGTCGCCGGCAACAGCGGCAGCGAGCAAGCCGTAAAAGATGAAGGCCGACATGTACTTCAACAGCGGGTCCTCTCTGAAACGGGCGCCGGCCGCGAGTACAGCCCGTTGCGGTGGGGCTGGAGAAAGAAGACTGCCGACGCGACAGGCAAAGATTGCGCCGCGACGGACGGCAGCGGGCTACTGCCCCGCGGCGTCCATTGCCGGTTGCGGCTTGTTGACGGACATGCTCTCCCGCAGTTTGCCGACGTCCTCAATCAGATCACCAAGGTCGTCCTGGACGCGGCGCGCATCGGTAGTCGCATTCGACATCAGTTTGGCCAGCGCCTTGATGCCGGCCGCGTTCAAGTCCGTACTCATCGCGATCTTCAGGTCCTGCAGCGCCGTGACCGCCGCATTCAGCTTTGCCTGCCCGGCCTTGAGGTCTTTCGACAACGACTGGTAGTCCTTCAGCGCGCTCTGGCGGCGCGACTCGCTCACCGACCGGACATCCGGACTGCTGATCGCCTGGATCTCCTGCTGCCACGAAAAGAAATGCGCGTCGAGTCGGGCGTTCATGGACGCCGATTTGTCCGCGATCTTGCCGGCGTCGGAAGCAAGTTCGTCCACCGCATCGCCAAACGCCTTGAACGCCGTCGTCGGATCGGCTTCGGCCTGGGCGTTGACGTCTTCCATCGCCTTCAGGGTCGCGTCGACCTGGTTCTTGGCCTCCTGCAGAGCCACTTCGGTGTTCTGCATTTTGGTGGCGATATTCGACGCGCGGGAAACGCCGGTAGAGGCACAACCGGCCGCCAATGCAGCAACACAAACGGCCATGACTGCGAGCAGGGAATGCGATTTCACTGTTCTCTCCTCCATTCGAGTTATGGGAATGTACAAATCGCTCCCGGCAAATGCAAGAGGTCCCCGGCGCAATGCAGCCCCGAGGAATCGGGATCCTGCACTCCGAGAAGAGACCGCAAGCCTGGCTTGGGAAGTATCTGCATCCCCTCCAGTTCAGCCGGAAAACCACGAACCCGCCAAAGGCGAGAGAGCCGGGCGAGTGCGAAACTGAAGGGAGGCTGCCCCCCCGGCACAGCCACGGGGATCCCTTTCCAGCGACAGCAACGGGGCCATTGACGCCGACAGGGCGAACCCCGCAGTGGCCCGGAACCCGACGCCACGGACATACGCCCATTGAACTCCCCGGTGATTGAAAGCCCGCGCCCCGGGGGCTAGAGTATCCCTGCGCCGTCGGAGCAAATTCGTTACCAGTTGCCGCGTGGTTCAAGGATGAGCAGCGGATTCCGCATATTTGACGACAGCCCAGCCGCGTTGCCGCGGGTCGGAGACACCATATCGCATTTCGAGATCCTCGAGGAACTCGGAGAAGGCGGCATGGCCGTGGTCTACCGCGCCCGGGATACCGAACTGGGCCGTGAAGTCGCGCTCAAGTTCCCGTTTTTCGAGACCGACCTGGTGCCGCCCGAAGAGGTCCAGAACCTGCGCGAACGCTTTATCCGCGAGGCCCAGGTCCTGGCGCGGATCAGTCATCCCGGCATTGTCCAGATCTACGAAGCCGTCCTGCGCCACGGCAACCCGTTCTTCGTCATGGAATACGTTGACGGCGCCACCCTGCACGACCGGATGCAGCAACAGCCGACTCTGACGTTCGCCGAGATCACCCGTACCGCCCTCGAAGTGACCCGCGCCCTGCGGTTCGCCTGGGACCACTTCAAAATCGTTCACCGCGATCTCAAACCAGCCAACGTGATGATCGCCGGCAACAGCGCCGTCAAGGTGCTGGACATGGGGCTGGCCAAAGTCATGGACGACGAGGAGTCGTCGCAGTTCATCACCAGGACCGGGTTCACCGCGGGCACGCCGGAATATATGGCGCCGGAACAGCATACGGGCGTCAAGGACCTGGACCAGCGTGCCGACATCTTCTCGCTCGGCGTGATTCTGTGTGAGCTCTACACGCGCCGGAACCCCTTCCCGCAGGACAATTTCATCAAAGCGCTGCAAGCCAAAATCGACGGCGTCCCGTTCCAGCTCGAGGAGCAGGCCGCCGGGCTGCCGGAGGAACTGACCCGACTGGTCTATGCCATGCTCGCCTGCGAACGCGATCAACGGATTGCGTCCTACAGCGAAATCGAGGCGGTCCTGGACAAGGCGCTGTCCGCATTGGAGGAGCGAACGCAACAGGCCCGGGCGCGGCGGGACCGGCAGACCCCCGGCGGCGTCGCCGCCGGTCTCCGGCACGGAACCGTGCAGCTCGCCCGGAACGAAAAAACCCGGCCGATGTCCCAAGCCGACCTCAGCGAAGCCGTCGACCTCGCCGTCGCCAGCGGCATCTACACCGGTGACGCCGACAACAACCCGCCGGAGGTCGCCGACCACCCCGAACCCGCCGGACCGTCCTGGGCCTTCGCCCGCGGGACCATGGCCGGCCGCTACGAACTCCAGGAACTGCTCGGCCGCGGCAGTTTCGGCGCCGTCTACCGCGCCGCCGACACCGACAACGGCGATCAGGTGGCCGTGAAATTCCTCGATATGCCGCGGGACGGCAATGCGCTCGAACGATTTCAGACGCTCGGCCAGAAGCTGGTCAGCCTCGAGGACGAAACGATCTGCCGTGTCCGTGATTACGGAGTCATTCGCTTCAGCTATTTCTATCTGGTCTCCGATCTGGTCCGGTTCCCCGGCGGCGCCACCTGTAATCTGCATCATTACCGCACGAGATACGGCGGCGAAGACGGACACGTGGCCGAGAGCCATGTACGCAAGGTCGGACTGCTGCTGCTGTCCGCCCTCAGCGCGGCGCATGCCCGCGATATCCTCCACGGCAATCTCAAACCCACCAACATCCTCTTCGACTGCGTCGGCACCCACGACGGCGGCTACCTGCGGCTGCACATGAAGCTCACGGACTTCGGGCTCATCGCCCTGGTCGGCCGCGAACATATCCGGCAACGCCTGCAGGCGATGGACCCGGACAGCACCGAAGCCACCGCCACCCTCTCGGAAACCATGCTCTATCTCAGTCCGGAACAATGGGACGGCGCCGACCCCAGTATCGAAGGCGACCTGTACAGTGTGGGCATGCTCATCCATTACTTCCTGACCGGCCGCCCCGCGATGAACCCGGATCAACAGCCGCCGTCCTCGTTTCGCCGGGGTATCCACGAAGGCTGGGATCCCCTGCTCGGCAAAGTCCTTCGTCGCGAACCCGACCGCCGGTTCCATTCCGCCCTCGAGTTTGCCGAGTACCTCGCCGCCATCAAAGTCCCGACCGAATAACCCCCCCGAACCCGTCGAACCGTTGCAGCCTGCCTCCGGACATGGCACTGGCGCAACTGTGCCGATGGGTGTCTTCCCTCTGACAAAATCGCTGGCTGGCCGCCCCAAAAGAACAAACCGTACTTTTCCGCCTTGGCGGACCAGCTACAGCGTTTTCAGCTATTCTGTCGCCGCCACTCCTCACGCTGAAGGCGTGATAGTCTTGAGCCTGGGGTTGGCAAAGC